>CALAGF010000244.1 GCA_937892345.1 uncultured Rhodocyclaceae bacterium
AGCGCCATCCGCGAAGCGGCAAGCCGCTTTCGCGTGGCGAATCCGCGTGTCTTCGGCTCGGTGCTTCACGGCACCGACCAAGATGACAGTGACCTTGATCTACTGGTCGATGCGCTGCCCGGCGCAACGCTGTTCGACCTGGGCGGTCTGCAAGACGAGTTGGAATCGTTGCTCGGCGTCCACGTCGATCTGCTAACCCCGGCTGACCTCCCGCAGAAGTTCCGCGCCAAGGTGATTGCGGAAGCTCAGCCGGTATGAACGAGAACCGCCTTCCCGACTACCTTGGCCACATGCAGCAGGCGGCAACAGATGCGTGCGCTTTCGTGGAGGGACTGGACAAAGCCGACTTCCTTGAGGATAAGCGCACACAGCAAGCCGTCATTATGAGCCTCATCATCATTGGCGAGGCAGCGACAAAGGTGATGGACAGCTACGCCACGTTCACGCAGGCGCACCCCGAAGTCCCGTGGCGCAGCATGCGTGGCATGCGCAATCGCATCGCTCACGGCTACTTCGACATCAACCTCGATGTCGTGTGGGAGACGGTACAGACAGCACTGCCGGAGTTGCTGAGGCAGCTACCCGCCGGGCGTCAGGACGCTGACGACGAAGACCGCAACGACTATGGGATGGAACCGTGAACAACGACAAGACGGAGAGCAAACCGTGTTGATCGGATATGCCCGCGTCTCAACGCAGGACCAGAACCTTGACCTTCAAACCGAAGCCTTGACCAAGGCGGGCTGCAAAAGGATTTTCAATGACAAGATCAGCGGCAGTCGAGCCGAGCGCCCCGGACTCACCAAGGCGCTGGAAATGTTGCGCGAGGGCGATACCCTGATCGTTTGGAAGCTGGATCGTCTGGGCCGCAGCGTCAAGAATTTGGTCGATTTGGTTGGCGAATTACACAAGCAAGGCATCCAGTTCAAGAGCCTGACCGATGCCATCGACACAGGGACGCCATCCGGTCGTTTCTTCTTTCATGTCATGGCCAGCTTGGCCGAGATGGAACGGGAGCTGACGGTAGAACGCACTCGCGCCGGGCTGGAAGTTGCCCGCCAGCTTGGCCGAAAAGGAGGTCGCAAGCGGCAGATGACCGACAGCAAGATCGAGTCAGCGAAAAAACTACTGGCCAGCGGCATCCCGCCGCGTGACGTGGCCACGAACCTCGGCATATCCGTTCCGACCCTGTACCGCTGGATTCCAGCCTCGGGACGCGTTTAGCACCCAGATGAACAGTTCACCAGAAAATAGCGCGCAAGCCTTAATGACTTTGGATGGTATCAGCCAGTCTTATCGTATTGGTGATCGAGTAATTCCGGTATTGAGAAATGTCTCCCTAAATCTCTGGCGAGGCGGGACGTGCGCCCTTCTCGGTGCCTCAGGGTCTGGCAAGAGTACATTGCTAAATATTCTCGGACTACTTGATCGCCCAGCATCCGGGCGATTCCACTTCGCCGGCCAGGACATGCTAAACGCAAGCGTGGATGAACTGGCGGCGATTCGTAACCGTGAGATTGGTTTTGTTTTCCAGGCATTCAATCTCTTACCGCACCTCAGCGCATTGGACAACGTGGCCTTGCCATTAACTTATCGTGGCGTGTCGCGCTCCGAAGCGCATGCGCATGCACTAAACCAAATACAGCGGGTAGGTCTGGCAGATCACGCTATGCACCGACCTGCCGAATTGTCCGGCGGACAGTGCCAACGTATAGCGATAGCACGCGCCCTGATCGGCGACCCCTCTGTCATCTTGGCCGATGAGCCTACAGGCAACCTCGACAACACGACCGCCGCTGGTGTTATGGATTTGCTATTGGCACTTAACCGCGAGCAGGGCGTTACGCTGGTAGTGGTGACGCACGATCCTTCGGTGGCGAAGCAAATGGATCGACAGATTGAAGTCTTCGATGGGAAAGTGCACGAGGCATCGACCCCGGAAGCTGCGGGATATGCATAAGCGCTTTGTTCATCGTCATGGCCTTTCGCCATCTCAATTGCTCACCGAGTCCATTCACAGCCTACGCCTGCTGGGGCGACGATCCCTACTGGCGCTGCTGGGTATTGTCGTAGGCAGCGCGTCAATCATCGCGCTGCTTAATATCGGCCGTAGTGCGGCCGATGAATCGATCCGCGCCTTCAATGACTTGGGTACCGACACCTTGGTTGTCAGCTTCCCAAATTCTCCACAAAACAAACGTCCCGTTCCATCAACACTGAACACCGATACGCTGAAACAAGCAGTGCCAGCCATCGTGCACATCGCACCGATTACAATTCATTCGGCGCGTGTAAGCCTTAATGGCCAAATCGCCGAGGCTACTCTTGTCGGTACCACCACCGACTTGGCCCCAGCCTTGGGTTTGAAAATTTCTGAAGGCCGCTTCCTGTCCGACTTCGATCATCGAGAAACCTTTGCCGTGGTCGGCGCGCGAGTTGCTCGCGATCTCGGCGCAAAAGGCAATCCTCTAAAGGTAGGCGACCTGTTGCGCATCGAGAACTATTTGTTCCAAGTAATCGGTATTGCTCAGAGTTTGCCGACCAGTTCGCTGATGCCAGTAGCCATTGACGAATCGGTGATACTGCCGATTGAAGGCATGCGCCGCTTGCGACCATCTCCGGAGATTGGCAGCGTGATCGGTAAGGTGGCCGCCACGACCGACCTACCCGCTACGGCGAAGGCTTTGCACAATTACCTGACCCGGTGGCTGGATGGCCGCGAGGTGGAGGTGCAAATACCACAACACCTGCTTGATGGTCTCAAACGCCAGGCCAGTACGTTTTCCTATCTGCTCGCTGGCCTAGGGGGTATTTCCCTGCTCGTAGGCGGTGTAGGTGTGATGAATGTCATGTTGATGAACGTCTCGGAGCGGCGGCGAGAGATCGGTGTTCGCATGGCGCTGGGGGCTCGACCACGCGATATTCGTAACTTATTTCTGCTGGAAGCTGGGACCCTATCCGTTGTCGGAGCAGTGCTGGGCGGGGTGTTGGGACTTGTCGTCGCCTACGGTTTTACGCGCGTTTCCGGATGGCAATTTTCGTTCGCTCCAGAATCCTTGCTATTGGGATGTGGCAGCTCGTTGTTGATCGGGCTGTTTTTCGGTCTGTATCCGGCTATTTCTGCAGCCCGACTGCAACCCGTACAGGCACTACGTAATGTATAAGCAAAAACTCGTCACCATCGCCTTGCTTACTGGCCTGTGCAGCCCGGCATGGGCCACAGATACGCTAGAGCCATCGAGGGCCACGATGCCCGGCAAGCTATCGGCATCCTTGAATGATCAGGTGGTCGATCTGGGCTTGACCGATGCGGTTTTTCTAGGATTGCGAGACAATCGCGCTATTCGTAGCGCATTCTTGCAACGCGTCGCACAGAAATTCGATTTGCGGGTGGCCGAGGATCAATTTACGCCCAAGTTGATGTTGAGTGGGCGTTCCCTCATGGGACGCAATCAGGATGATCGTTACCGCACCAGCGAAGTGGCACCCACCACGACCATGCTAAGTGAATTGGGTACGCGCTTCAGCTTGTCATGGACGAACCGACTTAACCAGGCTGATCGTACTGGTCGCTATCAGAGCAACGGACTGACCTTCAGCATCATCCAGCCCTTATTGCGCGATGCCGGCCCAGAAGTTACCACTGCACCGGTACGCCTTGCACGTTTGGGTGAACAAGCCAACCGACTCAGTTTGAAATCCACTGTTTCGCAAACCGTCACGCAGATCGCGGTGGCCTATCGAGAGTTGCTGCGCGCCCAGGAACAACTACGTATCGCACGTGATGCACTGGCGCGTTCTCAACAACTCATGGAAGTGAACAAAGCCTTGATCGCGGCTGGGCGCATGGCCGAGTTTGAGATCGTGCAAACCGAGGCCGATGCAGCCACTCAAGAGCTTGGCGTCGAAGAGGCCGCCAACAACCTTGATGCCAGCCGTCGAGGGTTGCTGCGGCTTCTGGCATTCGATCTGAACACTCCGGTGCGGGCAAGCGATGTACTTGAGGCCAAGCGTGTCGACCTCAATGTGGTCCAGGCTTTGCGTGTCGCACTGGAAAATCAGCCGGAATATCTGATGCAATTGATTTCGAGCGAACAGGCAGCGATTAACCTGCTGGTAGCAAAGAATCAACGCTTGTGGGACGTTTCGCTGATCGGTGGGGCAAGCCAATTGCGTGACAGGGTCTTGGGCGACCAGAGCAGCAATCCTGATCGGCAATGGGATAAGTACGCGGGTATTCAACTCAATATCCCCATTGGCGATTTGCGACCGCGCCAGAACGAGATTCGGGCAGAGGTCGATGTTAAGGACAAGGCTATCCGGCTCGCCGAAATGAAACAATTGACGGAGCGTGACGTGGGCGATGCCGTACGCGATGTGGGCACGCGCTGGCGTCAATACGAAATCGCGCAGCGAGCCCGTGAATTGTCCCGGCGCAAGCTGGAAATCGAGCGTGACAAACTGAAGGTAGGCCGCTCCAGCAACTTTCAGGTATTGAGTTTTGAGACCGACCTGCGCAATGCGGAGAACGCTCAGCTAAATGCACTGATCGCCTACCTGAATGCACAGACATTATTAGACGAAAAACTGGGGATGACTTTGGAGAGTTGGGATATTGCACTCAATGACTAAATTGAACCGCCTGCTTGGGCAACGTTTTAAGGTATGGCTTCTGGCCGGCGTTATTTTGCTGGCCCTGGGTGGTGCCGTCATCGCGTACCAGACCAACGAGACGGCCCAGGCACCGGAGCCGCAGTGGCTACGTGTTGAAGCAAGGCCCATGGTTTTGCGCTTAGGGCTAGTGGGGCGCCTTGAACCCGCATCGCTCATCACCTTTACGGCACCCTTTGATGGCACCGTAGAAGAAAAGATCACCGAGGAAGGCCAGCGTGTTAAACGCGGGCAGGTGCTGCTGCGGCTCGATACTGCGCATTTGGACATCCAGTTACGTGAAGCCCTGGCCGGACTGTTGAAAGCGAAACGTGCAGTGTATGACCTGGCGCACTGGTCGCAAGGTCAGGAAGTAGCGCGGGCGCGCCGAGCCATGACGACCATCCGAATGAATTTGGACGATACTGAACGCAAACTGGCTGAAACCAGTGCTTTGCTGGCGCGCGGCATCGTGCCGCGCATGGAAGTTGACGCCTTGGAGCAGCAGGCCAACGCGCAGCGCTTAGACCTAGCCGCTGCGCAAGCCGAGTTCAAGTTGGTGCTGGCCAAGGGAAGTGGCGAAGATCGGCAGATTGCCGAAATGGAACTCGCCAATGCAACCGCGAGATACGACGCGCTGCGTGCCTTGGAGGCTCGGCGCGAACTGGTTGCCCCCTTTGCTGGAATCGTCATGCGCGTGTCCGGTGGTGCGACCGATAGATCACCAACAGAGCCCGTGCAGCGCGGCGCTCGCGTTAGCCGGGGGCAACCGCTTTTTAGTCTGGCGAGCCTGGAACAACTCAGGGTCGTAGCGAAGGTGGAAGAGGTCGACATCAACTTGGTGCAGGAAGGCCAGTCGGTTGAAATCACAGGCGATGGCTTCGATGGTATCGCCCTGAGTGGAAACGTTGTCTCGGTGGGTGCCCAGGTCGTTACATCAGATTCGCCAGGCTCAGGGGCAACCTACGAAGTGGTAGTGACCATGCCGGCGCTGAGCGCCGAGCAACAGAAGCGCCTCAAGTTGGGCATGAGCGCCAAGTTGTCGATCATCACTTATCAGAATGACACTGCGATTGTCATACCCCACGAGGTGATCCAAAAAGAAGGTGATCAACTGTTCGTGGAGTACCGCGACACGGAGGGTAATGCAGCGCAGCGCATCGAAGTGAAGACTGGTCGGGTTACTGCGGAGGGGGTAGAGGTGTTCGGACTTAAGGCCGGCAATGTGCGGAAAAATTAGTTGACTGTAATTTTGCAAGATGAACTCAAGCCATGTCAAAAAATGCCGTAATCATTCAATGGGGCTGCTGTAATATGCATATTCGGTTTGAAAGTCCCGTGCGATTCCACGTCTGCCGATAACAGCGGAACTATTTTTCAGAAAGAAACACTATGAAATTTATGAAAATATTGCTGCCATTGGTTTTTGTATTGGCATCAGCACCGAGCTTTGCTGTAGATGCAGCAATTACGAAGACAGCAAGTCCTGGTGTCATCATTGTGACGAATGGAGGAACTGGTCTTGCTCAGTTCAACATTCTCAGCGCCAATTTCCCTTCTGGGACACTTTCCAAGACCAAAACATTGCTTGGAATTGATTGGCAAACCACGTTGTACCCGAATAATCCTGGGGAAACAGTGCAACTGTGCTATTACCGTCCGTACAGTTCTACTGAGGTGGGATGCACCACGATTCTCAGAAATTCTTCCGGGACCGTATCCAATTTCAATACTCAGCCATTTGGGCCTGGCGCAAAAGTGATAATTCGTCACTTCGCTAATGGAGGCCCCCAACCAGCCTATCCGGCCGGTCAGGATACTGTGACATTTAGATATAGCTATTGATGGAAGCTCTGGCAGCTTTTTTAGGAGCCGGCCAGAGCAGGAGCAATCAAGGGGGTCAGCTATGAAAATCGATGATATCGTAACTGCATATGTGCAAAACGTTGGCATGCCAAGAAAAAACGAGGACTTGATAAATTCAAGCCACAAATCAGCCTCTGTAACCAGTACCGCAGAGTCCAACCAAAGCACCTCAGTGTCTTTGAGCGGTAGAGCAATCATGCTCTCGCGCCTGTTCGGCACACAAAATTCCAATACCGAACCACCTGTAGTGTCTGGGGTTAACGGAATGGACCTCAAGCACATCGGCATGAGCCCCCAAAATTTCCTGACCACGAGCGATCGTGCACTTCTATCAGACATGTATGAATACGCACAGCAGCAAGGCGCAGACCTCCAGAATGTGGATCAGTTGGCATACGCACTGGGTACTTACCGGCAGAGCAATGACGGGCGTTCCATGTCAAGCTTCAATGGGGGAAATAGCTTTGATTTAGAGGGGCATCAACTGACGGTTAGCTTTAACGAAAAAGATGCGGCGACCGCTGCCCGGATTCTGAATGGAGATGCAATCAACAGCACCAAGCTTGACCAGGGGTTTTTGCGCTACACCCTTGACCCCGGCTATGGGGCCCTAAGCAACACGAGCGACTTTGAGTTCATGGAACAAATGGTCATCAAGTTTTCGGACGTAGGTGCGAAGCAAATGTCGCTCCCCTCAAAGTTCTCGACTTTTTCTTATAGGGTAATTAACGAAAGTGCCGTCTTTACTGCCTCAAAGCAAATCTTGAACCCTAATCCAGCCTCCACGTTCAAGCCGCAAATAATCAACGACAACGGGAAGTGGATTGTTCTGGATCCAAGCGTGCTAGAAGATAATTTATTTGAGCAGGCTCTCACACAACAAAAAATGAAACTTACTACCAGCCAGAACGAAATGATCGTCAATACGCTCTTCGCCAACGATCACAAGGTATCAAAAAACAGCCAATTATTCGACGTACTCAAGCTGTTGAGCATACCCGGCACAACAAAGAAACCATGAAATCACAATTTGTGAGATACAACAAAGATATAAAACCCGGCAAAAACCACCGAGTTTTATATTCAGAATGACGACAAGATTGCCTATTTCATTACGAAATCGACCGTCCATGCATATGTAGTCAGGTTGGTAGAGGTAATGGTGGCGGTGCAGATCGCTCCGCCGCTAGCCGTCGCGGTCTTGTTCCATTTCGGGATTTTGTAGCCGCCGGGTTGCAGCGCATTGACGAAGGTTGTGCTGAACACGCAGGTCTTGGAACCGATTTTATAGCGGACGTTTGCATAGTTGACGTCCGGGCTGATCAGGCTGGTGACGGTATAGACATCGTTGGTTCCGGCAGGTCTTTTTGTTGTCGGCTTGGGTGAAGCATTTGCATAGGTGCTGGTTTCATTGCTGGTAACAATGGTGTAGGTTGCTTCTGCGGTAGCTTGGTTCTTGAAGGTAACCGTTACGGGCGGTCCTGCAATTGCTGCCGTGGCGGCAAAAATGGAGGTGGCGGCGAGCAACTTGGGCAACAATTTCATGTATTACTCCTTACGGTTGGTGATTCAGTGATGTTTTTCTTTTGGAAAAGCTCGTCGGTTTGCAGCGGGCTTTGCGCGAATAGCATTTCGATCAGGTTCATGGGGTTTTCGCTTTTCCCCTCCGCCTGGTGCGTGCGATAGTTGAAATCCCGGCTTATTTTTGACTCCAGATCGCTGGCATAATCTTTTGGATATTGCGCTTGCTCGATCGTGGGCAGCTCCTTGAAGTGGTCAAGGACGGAGCTGAAGAAATTGGTCATTTTCCCCGTCCGGTTATATTCATCCATGGCTTGGGCTGCGACTTTTACACGCCAAGCCTGTTCCCTATCATCCGATTCATAGTAAGCCGCTCTACGTTCATTGATGGTGTAGTTTCCGCTGTCGTCATAGATGATGTTGGACAGTTGTTCTCTCGACAGGCTACCAAAAGGGTTTTTCACCGATCTGCTGCCCCTGTCCGAGCTAGTGACGAATTCCGTTGCTTGCTTAGCTCTTGCTAACAACTCTGGATCGTCAGTCTTAGGAACCTCGTTGTTGTACTTGGCTTTGTTAGCTTGGTAGGCGTCACCAAGTATTTGATCTAGCAAAGAGTTCGCCTTGTCGGCCAATTCTGAACGGCTGAGCATTTTGTCCCGAGCCTCTGCGCGGCTGGCACTGTCCGCCAATTGGCTGGCTAGCGTGGAAATCGTCAGCGTGCCGCCGCCTTGGGTGCCTGATGCGCCCTGATTTTTCGAGGCGTCAGAAACAAGCTCGGTCGCCGAAGCCGCCTTGAACGCCACCGCATTGCCTGTTTGGGCAGTGGAATACGAACCAATAGAGCTGACCATAACTGCCTCCGTGAGCCTGGAACCTGTGCGAAAAAACGAACCGGCCGTAATATGAAAAACCCGGCAAAAATCACCGGGCTTTTTGGACGATGCTCAAATTGCCTATTTCATTACGAAATCGACCGTCCATGCATAGGTGGTCAGGTTGGTAGAGGTATGGTGGCGGTGCAGATCGCTCCGCCGCTAGCCGTTGCGGTCTTGTTCCATTGCGGGATTTTGTAGCCGCCGGGTTGCAGCGCATTGACGAAGGTTGTGCTGAACACGCAGGTCTTGGAACCGATTTTATAGCGGACGTTTGCATAGTTGACGTCCGGGCTGATCAGGCTGGTGACGGCGTAAGAGTTAGAGCCTAACTTCGAAACGGTCGTGGCCGGTTTTGGAGAGGCGTTGGCGTATGTGCTTGATTCGTTGCTGGTGACAATCGCATAAGTTGCATCTGTGGTGGTGTTGTTATTTTTGAAGGTCACCGTTACAGGTGGCCCCGCAATTGCAGCCGTGGCGGCGAAGATGGAGGTGGCGGCGAGCAGTTTTGGCAACAATTTCATGGATTACTCCTTACGGTTGGTGAGTCAGTGGCGTTTTTTGGCTCTTGGGGTAGTTCATTGGCTTGTTGCGGGCTTTGCTCGAATAGCATCTCGATCAAGCTCATGGGGTCTTTGCCTTTACCCTCTGCCTGGTGCGTGCGGTAGTTAAAGTCCAGATCAATCTTGGACTGTAGGTCACTGGCGTAATCTTTTGGATATTGCGCTTGCTCGATGGCAGGCAGTTCCTTGAAGTGGTCAAGTACGGCACTGAAAAAATTGGTCAGTTTCCCCGACTCGTTATATTCCGCTATGGCTTGAGCTATTACCTTCTCGCGCCATGCTTCTTCCTGCTTGGATGATTCCATCCAAGCAGCGCGACGCTCATTGACTGTATAAATGCTACTATCATCATTGATGATATCTGATAACTGTGCACGCGATAGACCGGAAAAAGGATTTTTCTCATTCCCGGTATTACTGCTTCTATTAACAAACTCTGTGGCTTGCTTGGCCCTAGCCAACAATTCTGGATCGCTGGTCTTTGGAACTTCGCTGTCGTGTATTTTCTTGTTGGCTTGGTAAGAGTCTCCTGATATTTGACCCAGAAGGTTTTTCGCCTTGTCAGCCAATTCCGAGCGGGTGAGTGTTTTATCCCGCTCTTCGGCACGGCTGGCGCTCGCGGCCAGTTGTCGGGCCAGCGTGGAAATCGTCAGCGTGCCGCCGCCTTGGGTGCCTGATGCGCCCTGATTTT
>CALAGF010000245.1 GCA_937892345.1 uncultured Rhodocyclaceae bacterium
GGTCAAGGAATTCTTCGGCCAGGAACCGCGCCGCGACGTCAACCCCGATGAAGCCGTCGCCGTCGGCGCTGCCATCCAGGGCGGCGTGCTGCAGGGCGAAGTCAAGGACGTGCTGCTGCTCGACGTGACCCCGCTGTCCTTGGGTATCGAAACCCTGGGCGGCATCATGACCAAGCTGATCCAGAAGAACACCACGATCCCGACCAAGGCTTCACAGACCTTCTCGACAGCAGATGACAATCAGGCTGCGGTGACCATTCATGTACTGCAGGGCGAGCGTGAAGTGGCTACCGGCAACAAGAGCCTTGGCCAGTTCAACCTGGAAGGCATTCCGCCGGCCCCGCGCGGCACGCCGCAGATCGAAGTCATTTTCGACATCGACGCCAACGGCATCATGCACGTCACCGCCAAGGACAAGGCCACCGGCAAGGAAAACAAGATCACCATCAAGGCTAATTCAGGTCTGTCGGAAGAAGAAATCCAGGCCATGGTCAAGGATGCAGAGTTGCACGCCGAAGACGACAAGAAGGCGCACGAGCTGGCCGACGCCCGCAACCAGGCCGATGGCATGGTTCACATGGTCAAGAAATCGATGACCGAGTACGGCGACAAGCTCGACGCCAGCGAAAAGGAAGCGATCGAGAAGGCCATCAAGGATGTCGAGGAAGTCCTGCGCGACGGTGACAAGGATGTCATCACCGCCAAGACCGAAGCGCTTTCGACCGCCGCACAAAAGCTGGGTGAAAAGATGTATGCCCAGCAACAGGCTGAAACTGCTGCCGCTGGCGCTGGCACTGCAGGCGATGAACAAGCAAAGGAAAAGACGGTCGAAGGTGATGTCGTCGATGCCGAATTCACCGAAGTGAACAAGGACAAGAAGTAATCCTTGCCAAAACGGCCGGCGCCGAGCTTCCCGGAACCTCCGGCGGTGCTCGGCGCCTTTGTCACTTAGACGGGACTGAAGATGTCTAAACGCGATTTTTACGAGATTCTCGGCGTCAACCGCGACGCGGCCGATGACGAGATCAAGAAGGCCTACCGCAAGCTGGCCATGAAGCACCACCCGGACCGCAATCCGGACAACCCGGCTGCCGAGGAAAAATTCAAGGAAGCCAAAGAAGCCTACGAAATCCTGTCCGATGCCCAGAAACGCGCTGCCTACGACCAGTACGGCCACGCTGGCGTCGACCCACAGGCGGGCATGGGCGGCGGCTTTGGTGGCGGCGGCGCTGGATTTGCTGACGCCTTCGGTGGCATTTTCGATGAGATCTTTGGCGGACGAGGCGGCGGTGGTGGTGGCGGCGGACGTTCGAACATTTACCGCGGTGCCGACCTGCGCTACAACCTCGAAATTTCGCTGGAACAGGCTGCTCACGGTACGGAAACCAAGATTCGCATTCCGACCATGGAAGTCTGTGAGCCATGCAGTGGCTCGGGTGCCAAACCGGGGACGCAACCCAAAACCTGCCCGACCTGTGGCGGCTCGGGTCAGGTACGTCTGCAACAAGGCTTTTTCTCCATTCAGCAGACTTGTCACAAGTGTCATGGCACGGGCCGCTTCATTGCTGACCCATGCAAGTCTTGCAGCGGTGCAGGCCGGATCAAACAGCACAAGACCCTGGCAGTCAAAATCCCCGCCGGCGTGGATGAAGGTGATCGTATCCGGCTGGCAAGCGAAGGCGAGCATGGCGTAAACGGGGGGCCGTCGGGCGATCTGTATGTCCAGATCCACCTGAAACCGCACGCCGTTTTCACACGCGACCATAACGACCTGCACTGCGAAATGCCGATCTCCTTCACGACAGCAGCACTCGGTGGCGAAATTGAAATTCCGACACTGGATGGCGCTGCCGGCATAAAAATCCCGGCAGAAACGCAGTCTGGCCGCATCTTCCGCTTGCGCGGCAAAGGGATCAAAGGCGTGCGTAGTCACACCCATGGCGATCTGATGTGCCATGTCGTAGTGGAAACGCCAGTCAACCTGACCGATCGCCAGAAGGAATTGCTGCGCGAACTGGAGGAATCCAGCAAGGATACCGACCACAAGCACAACCCGCGTGCCAAGTCCTGGATGGACAAGGTAAAGGCATTTTTCGGGGATTGATCCCGGCCGCCTGAAAATCAATACCGGGTTGCAGTTGACCGTAACCCGGTATTCAAACTCTCCAGCTTTCCCGTAGAGCCTGACAGGCTGCTAGAATCGGGCCGTCACACAGAGGAGAGATCAGACATGCAAGTCCTGAAGCGACTCATGGCCACCGGTATCATGGCGCTGTCCATGCTGGCACAGGCCGATCCCGGCGTAACGGATACCAAGATCACACTGGGGATGTCCGCACCCTTTTCAGGACCGAATGGCGCCTATGGCATCGATATGCGCCAAACCATTCAAGCCTACTTTGAACAGGTCAACGCTGGCGGTGGCATCAATGGCCGCAAGCTTGAATTGATCTCGCTTGATGACGGCTATGAAACCGAAAAGACTGTCGCCAATACCCGTAGCCTGATCCAGGAAAAAAATGCCTTTGCCCTGCTCTCATTCTATGGTTCGAGCCCGACGACCGAAGCCATGAATACAGTCTTCGGTCCGGCACACGTACCGCTGGTCGGGACCATTTCGGGTGCAGGCACACTGCGTGAACCGCCATACGCCAATCCGAACTCACGCTATATGTTCAATGTCCGCGCGAGCTATGCCGACGAAACCGAAGCCATCATCAACCAGATGGTGTCTCTGGGCTTGCGCAAGATTGCCGTCTTTTATCAGGATGATGGATTCGGCAAAGCCGGTCTCGACGGCGTCAATGCCGCTCTCAAGAAACACGGCCTGACGCCCTCAGCAGTAAGCACCGTCGCTCGCAACTCGCTCGAAGTACAAGCAGCTGTCGACAGCATTGGCAAGACCACGCCACAAGCGGTGGTCATGGTCACCCTGTTCAAGCCAACGGCAGCTTTCGTTCGTGCCATGCGGAAAAATGGCCAGAACCCAATGTTCATGACGCTATCACCCGTTGGTACCGAACAGTTGATCAAGGAACTGGGGGCTGAGGCTCGCGGTATCGGCATTTCCCAAGTAGTCCCCTATCCCTGGAACGATATTGTCCCGGTAGTCAGGGAGTATCAAAAGCTGTCCAAGAAACGCGAGAGCTACTCTTATTACGGCATGGAGGCCTATTTGATGGCGAAAACCATGGTCGAGGGCTTGCGCCGTGCAGGTCGTGACCTGAGCCGCGACAAACTGGTTGCCGCATTGGAAAGCTTCAACAACTCGGATCTCGGTGGCTATCGACTGAATTATGGCCCCGGCACCCGCCTTGGCTCCCGCTTTGTCGAACTGACAGTGATCGGCGCGGGTGGCAAAGTCATGCGCTAACCCTGCTGCCCCGAAAAAAAGAAAAAGGCCCGTTCGATGACGGGCCTTTTTCACATCAACGATACCAAGCAGCCGTTTACGCCCGCCGCCAACTTGTTCCCTGGGCGCTGTCATCAAGCACAATACCGGCCGCCTTGAGTTCGTCGCGAATACGGTCCGCTTCGGCAAAGTTTTTCCCCTTCTTGGCGGCGGCACGTTCCTCAATCAAACGCGCAACATCGTCTTCGCCAAGCCCACCAACGCATCCACCTGAACGCAAGTAGACGTTGGGCTCACGTTCAAGCAGGCCAATCACGCCAGCCAGCGCCTTCAACATGCCTGAAAGATCGCTCCGCTTTTGCCGATTGGCCTCTGCAGCCAGTTCGAATAACACAGCGATTGCGCCGGAAGAATCGAAATCTTCATTCAATGCCGCAGCAAACCGAGCAGCATAAGGATCTGCCCAGTCCAGCGAAACGGCATCCGGTGGCACATCACGCAAGGCGAAATACAGGCTGTCGAGGCTACGTTTTGCATCATCGAGATGCGCATCCGAATAATTCAGCGGACTGCGATACTGAGCTCGGAGAATGAAGAAACGCACCACTTCAGCATCGTACGATTCCAACACCTGACGAATCGTGAAGAAATTGCCCAGGGATTTCGACATTTTTTCGTTGTCGACCCTGACAAAACCGTTATGCATCCAGTAATTGACAAAGGAACAGCAGTTAGCGCCTTCGGACTGGGCGATTTCGTTTTCGTGATGGGGAAATTGCAAATCCTGCCCACCACCATGAATATCGAAATGCTGCCCTAACAAGCGCGAACTCATCGCCGAACATTCGATATGCCAACCGGGGCGCCCATCACCCCACGGAGATTGCCATGAGGGCTCACCTGCCTTGGCATGCTTCCACAGTACAAAATCGAGAGGATCCTGTTTGCCGGTATCGATCTCCACACGCTCGCCAGCACGAAGGTCATCCAGGGACTTGCCGGATAACTTGCCATACCCGTCAAACTTGCGCACCGCGTAATTTACATCGCCATCAAGCGCCTGGTAGGCCAAGCCCCTGGCCTCGAGCTTGGCAATCAATTCGAGCATTTCCGGCACATATTCGGTTGCACGCGGCTCATGGTCCGGACGTAATACACCAAGCGCATCTGCATCCTCGTGCATCGCCGCTATGAAACGATCAGTCAGTTGCAGGATCGTTACGTTATTTTCAGCGGCACGACGAATAATCTTGTCGTCGATATCGGTGATGTTTCTGACGTAAGTCACTTCGTAGCCCGAAGTTTTCAGCCAACGATAAACCATGTCGAAGACCACCATGACTCGCGCATGTCCGAGGTGGCAATAATCGTAGACGGTCATGCCGCACACGTACATGCGAACCTTGTTGGCCTCAATGGGTTGAAAAACCTGCTTCTCGCGCTTGAGCGAATTGAATATCTTGAGCATCGGGGAATGTAAAGAAGTGCAACGTAAGAAGATTCAAACCTATGGAATCCACGCCTTCTTTGGTAGAATCGCAGGATTGAAAACCCTTTGGATTATAGCATGGCGATGAACCATAAACCCTTGCTCCAGCAGCGCTTCCGGATGCTTAGCGCAGTCGCTTTCGGCCTGATGATCGGCTTCTCGGCACCTGTATTTGCCGACAACCTTCCCGACATCCAGCGGCTGATCAAGCAAGGCCAGTATCCGCAAGCACTGGAAAAAGTCGACAGCTATCTCAGCAGCCGTCCCAAGGACGCTCAAGGCCGTTTTCTGAAGGGTCTGATCCTGACCGAAATGAACAAGCCGTCGGACGCTATCGGCGTGTTCACCAAATTATCCGAAGACTATCCGGAACTGCCTGAACCCTATAACAATCTGGCTGTGCTCTACGCGCAGCAAAAACAGTACGACAAGGCCCGCACTGCACTTGAAATGGCGATCCGAACCCACCCATCGTATGCGATAGCCTACGAAAACCTGGGTGATGTTTATGCCAAACTGGCCAGCCAAGCCTACGACAAGGCGCTGCAACTGGACGGTTCCAATTCAGCCACTCAGAACAAGCTGGCACTGATCCGCGATCTCATCACCACCTCTGGTCGCGGTAACGTAAAGCCCACGCCGACCAGTGAGCCGATCGCAGCAGCACCGGTCAAGCCGGTTCCGCCCGCCCCTGTACCGGCGCCTGCACAACAGCCCAGTGCAACCATTGTTGCGTCAACACCAGGAGCCGCAGCCTCAACACCTGCGCCCGCAATCGAAAAACCCACTGACAGCAAGCCGGCAACCCCCGTTCAAAAACCGCACGACAACGCAAGCAGCGACGTCACCAAGGCTGTCAATGCCTGGGCCAGCGCTTGGGGTCGCAAGGATATGAAGGCCTATCTGGCCGCCTACGCTTCTGACTTTGCCACGCCGCGCGGTGTCTCGCGTAAAGAATGGGAACAGGAACGCGAGCGCCGGATTGCTGGCAAATCGGGCAAGATTTCGGTCGACGTTGATGATCTTCAAATCTCAATCAACGGTGAGCGTGCAACTGCACGCTTCCGCCAACACTACAGCGCACCCGGGCTTGACAGCGTAAGCAGCAAGACCCTGTCGCTCGTTCGTTCGGGTAACAAGTGGTTGATCAAGGAAGAAAACGCCCGTTGATGCGTAGCCGTAAATTGATCCTGACAGGACTTGCCGCCCTGTCAGGTCTTGCTGCAATTGGCTTTTTTCACGACTCGGAGCCGGGCAATCTGCAGGTTGCGCACGCTTCGATTGCCCATGAAGAAAGCCAGCCTATTTGGCCTATTACGCAGGTAAGTGAAAAATCTCCGGTTTCTGGTCAGATGTTGCCGTCGACCGTGACGGATTCCGGCCCAGATGAACAACTGACAAGAATCTTCCGGGAAATTGAAGGCAAGAATCTGGGCAATGCCTTGCAGTTGACCGAGGCCCTGCTCCGCCAGTATCCGAATTACCGACTCGCCCACCTCATTCACGGCGATTTGCTGATTGCTCGAGCACACCCCATTCAAGGTTTCGGCTCGGCAAGCCGCGGGCCAGCTGACAAACTGGAAGATCTACGAGCCGAGGCGATTACGCGCCTCAAGGCTTACCGCGAAAAACCCCAGGCAGACCAGATTCCGCGTTACTTGCTGCGGATGCAGCCGGATCAGCGCTACGCTGTCGTGGTCGACACGCAGCGCTCACGCCTGTATCTGTATGAAAATGATCGGGAGAATGACGGACGCCCGCGCTTTGTTGCCGACTATTACATCACCCAGGGGAAACTCGGGGCTGAAAAGCTGGCGGAGGGCGACAAGAAAACGCCGGTTGGGGTTTATCACGTCACAGCTGACCTTTCTCGGCAGAAACTCCCTGACCTCTATGGTAACGGAGCATTCCCCATCAGTTATCCGAACGAGTGGGACAAGCGCCAGGGTCGTGGCGGGAGCGGTATCTGGTTACACGGTACGCCTTCAGACACTTTTGCCCGTCCGCCGCGCGCGTCTGACGGTTGCGTGGTACTCACCAATCCGGACCTTGCGGCGATTGCCAAAAATCTGCAGGTCGGTCTCACACCGGTCATCATCAGTAGTGCGGTTGAATGGTTATCGCTTGATGACTGGACCAAGGAACGTGAAGAGCTGAACAAGACAATCGAGTCTTGGCGCGCAGACTGGGAAAGCCGCGATACGGACCGCCTGATCAGCCACTATTCCAGAAATTTCAAGGCGGGTGTCGTCGACTTGTCGCAGTTTTCCGAACAAAAGCGTCAGGTGAATGCGAGCAAGGAATGGATCAAGATTGGCGTAGACAACCTCTCGGTGTTTCGTAATCCCGGCAAGGAAGAGGTTGTGGTGGTGACTTTCGAACAGGACTACCGCAGCAACAACCTCAACAACCGCATGAAAAAACGCCAGTACTGGGTACGTGAAGGCAAGTCCTGGAAAATTATTTACGAAGGTTCAGCATGAAAATCAAACGGATCACCGGCATTTTTGCTTCCCTGCTCCTGTCGACCGCAGCAAGTGTCTGGGCAGCGCCGACCGTGGAGCTTTCGACCAGCATGGGCAAGATCGTGGTTGAATTGAATGCCGACAAGGCGCCCAAGAGTTCGGCCAACTTCTTGCAATATGCAAAGGAAGGGTTTTACAACGGCACGGTATTTCATCGCATCATTCCCGGCTTCATGATTCAGGGGGGCGGCATGGATAGCCAGTTGAACCAGAAGGCAACGCGCGCACCGATCGAGAACGAAGGCCGTAACGGTCTGAAAAACCTCCGTGGCACACTCGCAATGGCACGCAAACCCGATCCGCATTCGGCAACTGCCCAGTTTTTCATCAACCATGCTGACAATGACTTTCTCGACTACCCAAGTCGCGATAACTGGGGCTATGCCGTTTTCGGCAAAGTCGTTCAGGGTATGGATGTCGTGGACAAAATTGCCCGTGTTCCGACCGGTAATGTCGGCATGCAACAGGATGTACCGCTGACGCCGGTCTCGATTCAAAGCGTCAAAATCATTTCCGAAAAATAAGGCCAAGCAACAATGATCAAACTCACCACCAATCATGGCGTCATCGCCCTTGAACTCAATGCTGAAAAGGCCCCGAAGACGGTCGCCAATTTCATTTCCTACGTCGAGGCAGGCCATTACGACAACACGATTTTCCATCGCGTCATCAAGAATTTCATGATTCAGGGCGGCGGCATGGAGCCGGGCATGAGCCAAAAGGCTTGCAAGGATCCGATCGAAAACGAAGCGGCCAACGGCCTGAAGAACAAGCGCGGCACGATCGCCATGGCCCGCACCAACGACCCGCACTCGGCTACGGCACAGTTCTTCATCAACACTGTCGATAACGATTTCCTCGACTTCAAGGCACCGATGGGCCAGGGCTGGGGTTACTGCGTGTTCGGTGAAGTTGTGGAAGGCTTGGATGTGGTGGACAAGATTCGTGCTGTGGCCACGGGCAACAAGGGCTTTCATCAGGATGTCCCGAAAGAAGACGTGATCATTGAGAAAGCCGAGATCGTTTGATCTTCTTTATCTCCGATTTGCATCTGTCGCCCCGGTCACCCGGGGCGACTGCTTTGTTCCTCGGTTTTTTATCGGGGCGAGCTCGCCAGGGCAAGGCACTTTATATCCTCGGCGATCTGTTTGAGGTTTGGGTTGGGGATGACATTAACGATGCCTATCACCGCCGGATCATTGCCGCCTTGCGTGCAGCCAGTGAGAGTGGCCTCGCGATCCATGTGATGCACGGCAACCGGGATTTTGCGTTGGGAGAAGCCTTCGCCAAGTCTGCCGGAGTCAATCTGCTGCCAGACCCGTATTTGCTGAATCTCCCCGAGTGGTCCTTCATCCTCTCCCATGGCGATGCCCTGTGCCTGGATGATCACGCCTACATGGCCTACCGCAGCAAGGTACGCGATCCTGCCTGGCTGCCGCGCATCCTGTCCTATCCGCGCATCTTTCGTTTTCTCCTCGGACGCTACCTGCGGTGGCGCAGCGGCCGGCGCAAGCACAACGGCAGCTATGCCGATCTGCAAGCCGCCGCAACCGAAGACTTCCTGCGCGACCATGGCTATGCGACCTTCATTCATGGCCACACACACCAGCCTGCACAACATGACCATATCGTTGATGGCATTCATGTCGAACGCTGGGTACTGTCCGACTGGCATGAGGACAGGGGAGAAGCTTTGTGCTGGGATGGTGCAACCCTGAACCGGGAAGCGATATCGCTGGGAAATTGTGCCTGACCGCATGTCGACCACGATAAGCGCCCTGGATGTCCTGAGGGATATTTTTGGTTACCCGGCCTTTCGCGGTGCGCAGGCCGACATCATCCAGCATGTCGCCAAAGGTGGCGATGCATTGGTCCTGATGCCTACAGGCGGCGGGAAAAGTCTCTGCTTCCAGATTCCTGCCCTCCTGCGCCCCGGTTGCGCAATCGTCGTTTCCCCTTTGATTGCCCTGATGCAGGACCAGGTCGATGCACTCACCCAGCTCGGGGTCAAGGCAGCCTGCCTGAATTCGACACTCGACTGGCGCGAGGCACAAGCCGTCGAGCAAGCCATTTTCAGCGGCGATGTCGATCTGGTCTATATCGCCCCAGAACGCCTGATGCTCGAACGCACACTGGCCATGTTCGATGCACTTTACGACGCCGGGAAACTGGCGCTTTTCGCAATCGATGAAGCGCACTGTGTATCCCAATGGGGTCACGACTTCCGTCCGGAATACCTGCAACTTTCCGCCCTGCACGAACGCTTTCCGCGCGTACCGCGCATTGCGCTGACCGCCACTGCCGATCAGGCAACACGCAATGAAATCCTGCAACGTCTCGGGCTGGGTGAAGCCCGTGTCTTCATCTCCAGCTTCGACCGTCCGAACATCCGCTATACCGTGGTCGAAAAAGACAACGCCAAAAAGCAACTCCTGGGATTTTTGGCAGGTCGAAAGGGACAAGCAGGCATTGTTTACTGCCTGTCGCGCAAGAAAGTGGAAGAAACTGCCGAATGGCTGTCGGCCCAGGGCTACCCTGCACTGCCTTACCACGCAGGCCTGCCAACGCAGGAACGTGCCGCCAACCAGCGCCGCTTCCTGCGCGAGGAAGGCCTGATCATGTGCGCCACCATCGCTTTCGGCATGGGCATCGACAAGCCGGACGTGCGCTTTGTCGCCCACCTCGATCTGCCGAAAAGCATCGAAGCCTACTACCAGGAAACCGGTCGCGCCGGGCGCGACGGCGAGCCATCCGAAGCGTGGATGGCCTACGGCATGCAGGACGTGGCGCTGCAGCACG
>CALAGF010000246.1 GCA_937892345.1 uncultured Rhodocyclaceae bacterium
GCATGTGGCAATTTTCCCGGCATCTCATTATGTGACGCCGCGGGCGACCGTATTACGGGCAATCGAGGCGATCAAGGATGAGTTGCGTGAGCGGATCGACTTTTTTACTCGCAACACCAAACTGGTCGAGGCGCAACGTATCGAGCAAAGGACGCGCTTTGATCTTGAAATGCTCGATCAAATCGGCTTTTGCAAAGGTATCGAAAACTATTCGCGGCATTTTTCCGGGCGTCAGGCTGGTGAGTCTCCTCCCACGCTGATCGATTATCTGCCTCGGGATGCCCTGATGTTCATCGACGAATCGCATGTCAGCATCGGGCAGGTTGGGGGAATGTACAAGGGTGACCGGTCGCGCAAGGAGAATCTGGTCGACTACGGCTTTCGCTTGCCCTCCGCTCTGGACAATCGTCCGCTCAAATTCGACGAGTTCGAACGCCACATGCGGCAGACCGTCTTCGTTTCCGCCACACCGGCAGACTATGAAAATCAGCATGCAGGGCAGGTCGTGGAGCAACTGGTACGACCGACCGGCCTGATTGATCCGCAAATCATTGTCCGCCCGGCAACAACTCAGGTTGATGATCTGCTTGGCGAAATCGGCAAAAGAATAGGGGTGGGCGAGCGGGTTCTCGTGACCACACTGACCAAGCGGATGGCAGAGGATCTTACGGACTTTTTCGCAGACAACGGCATCAAGGTCCGTTATCTGCATTCGGACATTGATACTGTCGAGCGTGTCGAAATTATCCGGGATCTCCGATTAGGGGAATTTGACGTGCTGGTCGGCATCAATCTGCTCCGCGAAGGGCTCGATATTCCCGAGGTGTCGCTCGTGGCGATTCTGGATGCGGACAAGGAGGGTTTTCTGCGCTCGGAACGCTCTTTGATTCAGACCATCGGCCGTGCCGCACGACATATTCATGGCACAGCCATCCTGTACGCTGATAGGATTACGCAATCCATGCAGCGCGCGATTGCCGAAACGGAACGGCGTCGTGAAAAGCAAATCGGATTCAACACGGAACACGGTATTACGCCAAGGGGTGTCACGAAGCGAATCAAGGACATCATCGATGGCGTTTATGATGCCGAGTCTGCACAAACCGAATTGCAGGTCGCACAAAGGCGTGCGGTCTACGAAGCAATGGATGAAAAAACCGTTGCCAGGGAAATCAAGCGGCTCGAGAAACAGATGCTCGAATGCGCGAAGAACCTGGAATTCGAAAAAGCGGCGGCCGCACGCGACGAGTTGTTCCGGCTCAGGGAGCAGGTATTCGGCGTGGCGCAGCACGACCCCGATGGAGAAGACAGGATATGACCTACCGCGTGCTGCTGGTCTGCATGGGTAACATCTGCCGTTCGCCTACTGCAGAAGGTGTGCTCAGGCAAATGATCAGAATGAGTAATCTGGGTGCCACAATCGAAGTGGATTCGGCGGGTACGCATGGCTATCACGTGGGTGAGGCTCCCGATACCAGAACGCAGCGGGCAGCCGCCTTGCGTGGCTACAATCTTTCTCAACTCAGGGCGCGCAAGGTTGCACGCCAGGATCTTGATTATTTCGACCTGGTGCTTGCCATGGACAAAAACAATCTGGACAACCTGCAACGCTTGGCACGTCCAGACCAGATGCAGAAAATCAAGCTCTTCATGGATTATGCAAAAAATTTCGAGGATGATGAGGTGCCGGACCCTTACTACGGCTTGGGGCACGGCTTTGATCTCGTGCTGGATATGGTTGAGGATGCATCCAGAGGCTTGATTGCCGAGGTCGAAAAAAAGATCACCAAAGCCTGAACTGCAGATAGTCAATATTCCACAGCATTGAAATGAAAAAGGGCATCCGGAGATGCCCTTTTTTTCGCCATGTGCCCGGAGGTTACTTTTGGGTTTCAACCATGACCAACTGCGCATCTTCAGCGGATGCAATCTTGGACTGCTTGCGTGGACGTCCCAGTTTTACTGGCGCTTCGCTGATCGGCTGAAAATTGGCTGCTGAGCTGGTTTGAACCATGATCAGACCACTGTCAGCGAGCGTCGCTGCGAGATCAGCAGGCTCTTCAATGCTTGTTGGTACAACGGCCACCGGCTCCGGTTGGCTGACGACAGCCTCGACAGGCGGGGATTCAATCGCCACTTGAACCGGGTCGGGCTGCGGGGCTGCTTCCACTGGAGTCAGTTCCGCAACTACTGGCACTTCCGAGAATGCAGGCTGTTCAGCCACCAAATCAGCCGGCATTGCTGCTTGCGGAGCGATAACCTCAAGATTGGTGACTTCAGCGATTGCAGGAGAAGTGGACAGTACTTCGGTGGCAACAACTTGCTCAGCGCCCGGCAGAGCAGGGGCTGTTTGAGCTACAGCCGGTTCACTGGCCGGAATAATGACAACTACCGGGTCCTGATTGCCTGAACCGACTGATTCGGTAACGACCTGCTGGCCATTGCCATCAACGGCAGACACATCCGCTTCATTTCGGCGTTCGTTGCGGTTCCGTCCGCCGCGGCGACCACGACGGCGAGTTGAGGATTGTTCCTCGCCGTTCGGTGTTTCAAGTGCCGGCAGTTGAGTGTTGATTGAAGCAGGCGCGACCTCGGCTGTTTGCTGCTCACGTTGCGGCCGGGTGTTTTCACCTTCCGGCTGCTGACGATCACGGCGTTCCTTGCGAGGACGACGCTCTTGGCGCTGCTCGGGTTGAGTTGTCGCATTCTCTTCACGAGCCGGTTTTTCGCTACGCTCACCCCGGTTGCCGTTGCGCTCTTCATCGCGACGGTTGTTACGTCCATTACGACGATTGTCGCGTTGGCCGTCATTCCGTTCACGCCGTGCTTCTCCGTTCTTGCCTTCACGACCCTTGCGGGCAGGTTCCGGCTTGACTTCAGCGGCAAGCACGGGGGCTGCAGGACGGAACCAGGAGAGGATGCGTGAAAAGAGTCCCGGTTCAGCGGGTGTGGCAACCGGTACTGGAGATTCGGATTTCTCCGGGATGACCGGGGCAGGTTGGTCCGGAGAGATGCCCTTGATAGCAGCCTCTTGACGCGGCTTGCCGGCCTCTTGTTGGGTCGCCTGCTTGATGGCTTCTTCGATCGGCTGATCGACCATCTTGTAAGAGGGTTCGCGCAGATCATCCAGATTCAGGTCATCGTGGCGCAGGCGGGCTACGGTATGGGCCGGCGTTTCCAGATGAATGTTCGGAATCAGCAGGATGGTGACCTTGTGGCGCAATTCAATGGCTTGGATATCCGGGCGCTTTTCGTTGAGCAGGAAGGTTGCTACGTCAACAGGTACCTGAACATGGACTGCTGCGGTGTTTTCCTTCATTGCCTCTTCTTCAAGGATACGAAGGATATGCAGTGCAGCAGATTCAGTGGAGCGGATGTGACCGGTACCCGTACAGCGCGGGCAGGGGATATAGCTGGTTTCGGCAAGTGCCGGCCGCAGGCGCTGGCGTGAAAGCTCCATCAGGCCGAAGCGGCTGATCTTGCCCATTTGAACGCGGGCACGGTCAAAGCGCAGCGCATCGCGCAGGCGATTTTCGACTTCGCGCTGATTCTTCGTGTTCTCCATGTCGATGAAGTCGATGACGATCAGACCACCGAGGTCACGCAGGCGAAGCTGACGTGCAAGTTCTTCCGCAGCTTCAAGGTTGGTTTTGAATGCAGTCTCTTCAATGTCCGAACCCTTCGTTGCGCGACCTGAATTGACGTCGACTGCGACCAGTGCTTCGGTGTGATCGATGACGATGGCGCCGCCAGAAGGTAGATTGACCTGACGGGCAAAAGCGGTTTCGATTTGGTGTTCGATCTGGAAACGGGAGAATAGCGGGACATCATCGCGATAGCGTTTCACTCGATTGATGTTGCCCGGCATGACCGTGCCCATGAAGGCTCGGGCCTGTTCGTAAACCTCGTCGGTATCGATCAGGATTTCGCCAATGTCAGGCTGGAAATAATCACGGATCGCGCGAATGACCAAGCTGCCTTCAAGATAGATCAGGAAGGCGCCATTCTGCTGTTGGGCGGCACCTTCGATCGCGGACCACAACTGCAGCAGGTAGTTCAGATCCCATTGAAGCTCTTCAGCCTGGCGGCCGATGGCAGCGGTGCGGGCGATCAGGCTCATGCCCCCGGGGACTTCCAGTTGATCCATGGTTTCGCGCAATTCGGCACGCTCGTCGCCGTCCACACGACGAGATACGCCGCCACCACGCGGATTGTTCGGCATCAAAACCAGATAACGCCCGGCCAGCGAAATGTAGGTGGTCAGGGCAGCGCCCTTGTTGCCGCGTTCATCCTTGTCGACTTGGACGATCAGCTCCTGACCTTCCTTGAGCGCTTCATTGACCTTGGCGCGACCGACCTCGGTTCCAGGCTGGAAATACGCCTTGGAAACTTCCTTGAACGGCAGAAAACCGTGACGATCGGCACCGTAATCGACGAAGCAGGCTTCAAGAGACGGTTCGATCCGGGTAATGACACCCTTGTAGATGTTGCTCTTGCGTTGTTCCTTGGCGGCCGATTCAATGTCGAGATCAATCAGTTTTTGA
>CALAGF010000247.1 GCA_937892345.1 uncultured Rhodocyclaceae bacterium
TCCGATCTGACAGCGTCGACCGTGCACTTTGGACGCGCACGCAACTGAGCTTCATTCCCCATTGCCGCACGGACTCGCCGCTCGCCAGCGAAACCCCCATCCAGATCGCCGAGCACCTGGACTCACCGCCACAGACCGAACGCCTGATGAACCTGTCGCGCACCATTCCGCCGGGTTACCAGCGTTTTCAAAGTCTGGTGGAAGTGGTAGGACAGGACGAAGACGACCGGCTCGCCGCGCGCGACCGGGTACGCTTCTACAAGAGCGAAGGCTGTGAAGTCAGCTACTTCAATCTGGGCGACCGCTAGGAAACACCGCATGCCAAGCCCGATTCTTGCCCGCGCCGATGCACTGATGCAGCGCCGCAACCAGGGAAACTCCGAGTTCGGAGACATTCCGGTACTGACCGATGCAATTGACGACGACGATTTCCCTGTATTGATCGACGCTGAAGGCCAGGCCGCTCCGCTGAGTCTTGAGGGCTTCGATGTTCAGGAAATGATCTCGCCAGCGGCAGAAATCGCGCCCTCAGGTGGCTCCACATTCGACATGGCGGACCGCGAACACCTTGTCCGCGAACTTTCGCAACGCATCAAACAACGACTGACCGCGGAAATCCCTCGCATCATCGAGTCGACCGTACGTGACTATCTGGCTGAACAAGAGATGATGGCGACGCCACCTTCAGACTGAGTTCTCGGCTAAGGCAAGGCATCGCTCCGGTATAATCGCGGGTTTTCCGCCTATTCCGCCAAGCACATGGAACTCGCCAAAGCCTTCGAACCCGCCGATATTGAACGTCGCTGGTACCCCGAGTGGGAATCCCAGAATTATTTCGCCGCCGGCGTAGACCCGAGCAAGGGCGACAATTTCTGCATCCTGCTGCCGCCGCCCAACGTCACCGGCACCCTGCACATGGGCCACGGCTTCAACCAGACGATCATGGACGCGCTGACCCGTTACTACCGGATGCGCGGACACAACACGCTGTGGCAGCCGGGCACCGACCACGCCGGCATCGCGACGCAGATCGTCGTCGAACGCCAGCTGGACGCCCAGGGCATTTCGCGCCACGACCTCGGCCGCGAGAAGTTCCTGGAAAAGGTCTGGGAATGGAAGGAATACTCCGGCGGCACCATCACCCGTCAGATGCGTCGCATGGGCACCAGCCCTGACTGGACGCGCGAGCGCTTCACGATGGACGCTGGCCTCAACAAGGTTGTCACCGAATCCTTCGTTCGTCTGTACAAGGAAGGCCTGATCTACCGCGGCAAGCGCCTGGTTAACTGGGATCCGAAGCTGCACACAGCTGTATCCGACCTCGAAGTCGTCCAGGAAGAAGAAGACGGTTTCATGTGGCACATCCGCTATCCGCTGGCCGATGGCTCGGATAGCCTGGTCGTCGCCACCACCCGCCCGGAAACCATGCTCGGCGACACGGCCGTCATGGTCCATCCGGAAGACGAGCGCTACAAGCACATGATCGGCAAGATGGTGAAATTGCCGCTGACCGATCGCGAAATCCCGATCATCGCTGACAGCTATGTCGATCTCGAATTCGGCACCGGCTGCGTCAAGGTCACGCCGGCGCACGACTTCAACGACTACGCCGTCGGCCAGCGCCATGGCCTGCCGATGATTTCGATCCTGACGCTCGACGCCAAGATCAACGATGCCGCCCCGGAAAAATATCGCGGTCTCGACCGCTTCGACGCCCGCAAGGCCGTCGTTGCCGACCTCGAAACCCTCGGCATTCTCGAGAAGACCGACAAGCACAAGCTCAAGGTGCCGCGCGGCGACCGGACCAATGTCGTCATCGAGCCGATGCTCACCGACCAGTGGTTCGTCGCCATGTCCAAGCCGGGCGAGGATGGCAAGTCGATCACCGAGAAGGCGCTCGACGTCGTCCATTCCGGCGAGATCAAGTTCTACCCGGAAAACTGGGTCAATACCTACAACCAGTGGCTGAACAACATCCAGGACTGGTGTATTTCCCGCCAGCTGTGGTGGGGCCACCAGATTCCGGCCTGGTATGGCGACAACGGCGAAATTTTCGTTGCCCAGAACGAAGCAGAAGCCAAGGCCGAAGCGGCCAAGGCTGGCTACACCGGTGCGCTCAAGCGTGACGAAGATGTCCTCGACACCTGGTATTCCTCCGCCCTGTGGCCGTTCTCGACGCTGGACTGGTCGGGCGATGCGGCGACCGACGAAGCCAATTTGATTTTGCAGCAATATTTGCCGTCGACCGTGCTGGTCACCGGTTTCGACATCATCTTCTTCTGGGTCGCCCGCATGGTCATGATGACCAAGCACATCACCGGCAAGATCCCGTTCAAGCACGTTTATGTGCATGGCCTGATCCGCGACGGCGAAGGCCAGAAGATGTCGAAATCGAAGGGCAACGTGCTTGACCCGATCGACCTGATCGACGGCATCGGGCTGGACGCGCTGATCGAAAAGCGCACCACCGGCCTGATGAACCCCAAGCAAGCCGAAAGCATCGCCAAGAAGACCAAGAAGGAATTCCCGGAAGGTATCGCTTCATTCGGCACCGACGCCCTGCGCTTCACTTTCGCCTCGCTCGCCTCGCCGGGCCGCGACATCAAGTTCGACCTCAATCGCTGCGACGGCTACCGCAATTTCTGCAACAAGCTGTGGAACGCCACGCGTTTCGTGCTGATGAACGTCGAAGGCCACGACCTGGCCCTCGAACACCAGCAGAACGGCCCGGCCTGCGGCGGCTCGGCCCCGCTCGAATTCAGCTTCGCCGACCGCTGGATCGTCAGCCAGCTGCAGCGCGTCGAAAAGGAAGTCGAGCAGCACTTCACCGACTACCGCTTCGACCTGATCGCCCAGGCCATCTACAAGTTCATCTGGGACGAGTTCTGCGACTGGTATCTGGAAATCGCCAAGGTCGAGATCCAGACCGCGAATGGGGCAAATGCGGACGCCCAGCAACGCGGCGCCCGTCGCACGCTGGTACGCACGCTGGAAGCCATCCTGCGTCTGGCCCACCCGCTGATTCCGTTCATCACCGAAGAACTCTGGCAGACCGTCGCCCCCATCGCCGGGCGCAAGACGCACGAATCGATCATGCAGGCAGCTTACCCGCGTGCGGAGGAACACAAGATTGACCCGGCTTCAGAAGCCAAGGTCGAGCGACTGAAGGCCTTGGCCCATGCCTGCCGCAATCTGCGTGGCGAGATGAATCTCTCTCCCGCCCAACGCATGCCTTTGCTGGTCGCAGGTGGCGGTGCCGAGATGGCCGATTTCGCCCCCATCCTGCAAGCGCTGGCCAAGCTCTCCGAAGTGCAGATTGTCGATGAAATGCCGGCGGATGCCATGGCGCCGGTTGCGGTCGTCGGTGAAATCCGCCTGATGCTCAAGGTGGAAATCGACATTGCCGCCGAGAAAATCCGCCTGTCGAAGGAAATTGAAAAGCTGGAAAAACAGATTTCAATTGCCCAGAACAAACTGAACAATGAAGGTTTCGTTGCCCGTGCGCCGGCAGCCGTCATTGATCAGGAAAAGCAGCGCGTCGCCGACTTCAGCGCCACGCTGGAACAACTGAAACCGCAACTTGCCCGCCTGGGAAGCTGACCGACCATGACCCAAACTCCACATCCCGGCGATCGCTTCACTGGCATTTTCAGCGCATTCATGGTGTTTTGCGTGCTCGTCTGGCTGTGGGGGTTGGGGCTGTACATGCTTTGGCCATGGCAAAAGGGCGGCGAATGGCTGCCCGAATTTCCGATGGTGGTGCAATGCCGCGACGGCAAAATCTGCGCCATTCCTTTCGGTGAACTGAGCACGGCACGCTCGGATGGCCGGCTGGAGTCACTGCTACCGCCGGAACAGACCGGGGAAACGGCCTACGAAATGATCAGTCTGCAATGGAAACGACTGCCCTCGGGCATGGAAACCAAGGCATCTGCCTGGAATTTCCAGACCACGGTGCGTTACCGTATCGAGGACGACCAGGCCATTCTGGTCGAGTACCAGGAAATCAATGGCAAGCTGTTCCTGGTTGCGCTGGCGGGCGCTGCCATCAGTCAGTTACTGCTCCACTTGCGCAGGCGCAAGCGCAAGGCTGAAGCCAGCTAAAACCCTGTCCTTCAGCCAGTTGACCGTAGCACGACCCGAATCAAGCCTCGCAGCGCGTTCCCGAGCCAGAATCCAGCGGCCAGATCATCCGGATACAGAATCTCCTCCCTGGCCTGCCCGCAAGCAAGCAATTCCGCGCGCAGAACCCCGGGCAAGGCGCCGCTGAGCAATGGTGGCGTCAGCAGCACGCCATCACGTTCGACAAAGACATTGCTGCGCGCGCCCTCCGCGACTTCACCGCGCTCGTTGAGAAACACCAAGTCGAAGATATCCGGTTCGGCCTCGCAAATTTGCAAAGCCTGGTCGTACAGCGCGCGATCAGTGGTCTTGTGGTGACGCAAGGGATGGGTCGAATCGATCACCGTATCGGCGATCCTGGCAAAGCGCAGGCCTTCGGGTTCGCCGGCAAGCGGAAACGCTTCCACGGTCAAGGTCGCATTCGCCGCCAAAAGCACGCGCACCCGCCACAGGCCTGTGGCCGGCTGGCTTGCCAGTCGCTCCAGCAGTGCAGGCTCGTCGAAGGCAAATCCCAGCCAATGGGCTGAGCGCCGCAGGCGCTCCAGATGCGACTTGAGCCGCGGATAGCCCCCCTCTTCCCGGCGCAAGGTTTCAATCAGCTTGAGGCCTGGATCGGCCTTGCGCAAAAAACTTGCCTTCAGCAGGCACTCCGCCCACTCAGCTCCAGCATCGGAGTCGGCCACGATGCCGCTGCCCACCCCCATCGTTCCGCGCCCACCGGGGTTCAGACTGAGCGTACGAATCGCCACATTCAGACGGAAATCGCCGTCCGGAGCCATCCAGCCCAATGCGCCGGTGTACAACGCACGCGGCGAGTTTTCGAGTTCGCCGATAATCTGCATCGCCCGAATTTTGGGTGCGCCGGTAATGGATCCACAGGGAAAAAGCGCTCGCAACACCTCGGCAAAACTTGCCGCCCCCTGTATTGCTGAAACCTCGGAAACCATCTGACGAACCGTTGGATACTCTTCAATTTCGAACAGGCGCTCGACACGCACGCTCCCCGGTGCGGCGATGCGTCCAAGATCATTGCGCAGCAGATCGACAATCATCAGGTTCTCGGCCCGATTTTTGACGCTGGCCTGCAATATCTCCGGTGACTCATCAAGCGGTGCCGTACCCTTCATCGGCCGGGTCACCAAGCGCTGGCCACGACGTTCGACAAACAGCTCGGGAGAGAGCGAGACAATGCCGCCCCCGACATCGCACACCACGCCGCCATAACGCACCGGTTGCCGGTCGCGCAAGCGCGCGTAGAGATCAAGCGGCGTACCGAACCAGTCAAAAGTCAGCGGAAAGGTGTAATTGATCTGATAACAATCACCTGCGGAAATCAGGGTCTGAATCCGGTCGACCGTAGCAAGATAGGCATTTTCGGAAATTGCCGGCTGCAAGCCGCCAATGCCGGCCGGACGCCCAGTGCAATTCGCCTTCAACCATGTCGCGCCCGCTTCTTCGTCCATTTTCCGGCACTCGCCGAAACGCCAGAAGCGGGCCAGTATCTTTCCGCTCGGCTGCCAGTCGGGCGGGGCCGATTTGGCCTCGAGCAGATAACCCAACTCGTACTCGAGCGCCATCACCGTCCACGCCGGCATCTGTGCAATGCGCAGGAGCGCAGCATCCAGCGTCTTGCGGTCAACAACCGTCAGGCATTCAAAATGATCGGTAAAGCACCAAGCGGCAGGCTCACCCGAAGGCGCCCGCCGATCTTCAAAGTAGGCAATCACGCCAGTGCTTATTTGCGCTTCAGGAAGTACTCGAAGACACGATTCTCTTCGCGCTGGCTCACCAGTTCATTGCCAGTTTGTTTGGCAAAAGCAGGAAAATCCTTGAGGGAACCGGGGTCGGTCGCCAGCACATGAAGAATCTGCCCGGATTCCATTTCGGCAAGCGCCTTTTTGGTCCGCAGAATGGGCAGCGGGCAGTTGAGGCCCTTCACATCGAGTTCGCGATCAAATGTCATGGTCAGTCAGCAGAAAAAACGGATAGGGGATTTTAACCTCAATTGCCTCTGGCCTTCAGTTCATCCAGATGGCGCAGCTTCAACTCACGAATTCTGGCCTCAATTGCAGAAGCCTCGTAAAAATTGGCACCCCCTGCTTTTTGAGCCCAATCCAGTTGACTCAGCGCCCCCGCGGTATCGCCCTGCAAGGCAAAAGTC
>CALAGF010000248.1 GCA_937892345.1 uncultured Rhodocyclaceae bacterium
ATTCAACGTCACCGCGAAGGGGGGGCTGGTGGAAGAGGAGTACGTCGACTGGGTGATCTCCCGTCCGTATATCTTCCTGGTGTTGCTGAACATCGTTGGCGTCATCGCCGGTATCTGGCGTTACTTCTACGGCCCGGAAAACGAAATCCTGACCGTCTTTGTGAGTATGGCCTGGGTCTTCTACAACCTGATTATCCTCGGCGGCGCGGTGGCGGTGTCGGTGCCAAGGCTCAGGCTATTGAGCGAGCGGCTCATCATCAGCGCCACGATGCCTGCAACCAGGACCGGCACCAGCACCGTTTTCAGGGTTTGCAGGGTGCGGATATCCAAAGACCCGGCCTGCCAGAAGCGCAACTGATCGTAAACGTCGGGGTTGAGCAGGGCGATACCGTCGCTGACGCTGCTCGCCGACCAGAAGGTGCCGAGGGCCTTGGCGGCTCGCCGCATGGCCCACCAATCGACGGCCTTGGCGAGGATCAGGTACCAGCTGATGACCGACATGATGGCGAGAATGATCGCGACGGCGTGCGAAATGCTGTCGCCACTGGCCCACAGATGTGCGAAACCGAACGAATTTTCCTGCATGTTATTGCTCCAATTTGAAAATGATGGGGACCAGCACCCAGCTCTGGACGGTGGTTTCACCGCGCTTGGCCGGTATGAATTTCCAGTGGCGAACCGTTTTCAGCGCCGACTCGTCGAGTCGCTGGCTTCCTGACGATGTCTTGATTTCCACGTTCTCGGCCGATCCTTGCGCATCGACCGAAACACGCAGGATGACCTTGCCTTCTTCACCCATACGACGTGATAGCGGCGGGTAGGCGGGGGCCGGATTCTTCAGGTAATCGGCATCGAAGCGCGCCTGACTGACGGGTTCGGCAGGTGCTGCAGCCGGGGCGGTCTTCGCTTCGACCGGCGCGGTGGCGGTGGCGGGTGCGGCAAGCACCGCAGCAGGTGCGGCTATTTTGCTTTGCGTACTTTCGACAACCGGCGCGGCAGGCTTCGGCGCCGGCATCGGCGGTGCCTTGAGCGGTACCGGCTTGCTCATTGGCAGTGGTTTGGCCACCGGCTCTTTTTTGATCTCCGGCGTTTCGAGAAGATCGACAACAAGGGGGATTTCCAATATCTGCGGCACGACCGTTTTCGCCGCCAGGATGAGCAGGAATGCGCCGACATGCAGGCCTATGACCGCGGTCAGCAGGCCGCTGCGCTGAATGGGGGTGGTGCGGGAAAGGGTGTAACTCATGCTCTGTTTTGTCTGCTTGAACGGATGGGCTATTTGGTCAGAATCAGCTTGTTTTCGCGGGTAACACGCAGCAGGTAGCGTTGGCCGGCGTGTTCGATTTCAACCGTTGTTGCGCCGCCAAGAATCTTTTCGCTATGGATTTTTGGGCGGTCTTCGGTTTTCTCGGGGAGCGATCTTGGCTCGGGAGAGGCGGGCTGCGAGTTCATGCTGGGACCTGTTGCAAACAAGAATTGATCGCATCTTCCAATAGATGATAATGCTTGTCAATTGTTGTTGATAATTGTTCGTAATTGTATTGATGTATTTTTGTAAATGCGATACATTCTCAAACGAATTGATCGACCGGCCAGCCGTGTTACCGCCCGCCAAGTCGTGATCTGTATTTCCGGGGAGGGGTGTTTCAGCCAGTCCTGAGCGCGATTGATACGTGAGCGCGCCACCCTTGGAAGATTTTTGTTCGGCAAGCCAGCCGCCATGCCAGCCAGCCATTTTTCTGACTCGACAGAGGACTGCTTGTGAAAAATAACGATCCAAAGTTTCCGGTGCCAGAGGCTTCGCCTGCACCATTCCGTGGCGGGCGACACGCCGGCCTGTTGCCGCTGGGGGCGGCGGTTGTTGCTGGCTTGCTGGGCGTCTCGGGCGCTGCCGCCAGCGAAGAGCAGACCTTGGCGCCGCTTACTGTGAAAGCGAACGCCGAGCAGCAGGACGGCTATCGTGCCAGCAAGACCCGTGTCGGCAAGGTGGAGCAGGATCCTCATGATGTACCGCAGGCGATTACGACAATTACCCGGTCGCTGATGGAGGAGCAGGAGGCAAATTCACTGCGCGAGGCGCTGCGCAATGTCTCTGGTCTCTCGTTCAACGCCGCCGAAGGCGGTCGTTCCGGCGACAACATGATGCTGCGCGGTTTTTATACTTTTGGTGACATGTATCTGGATGGTATTCGTGACACCGCGCAATACAACCGCGAGGTGTTCAATACGGAACAGGTCGATGTGCTACGCGGCGCCGCGGCAATGTTGTTTGGACGCGGCCAGGCGGGTGGTGTCATCAATCAGGTCAGCAAAACACCGACGCTGAACAGTATCAACAAGGCTAGCGTTGGTATTGGTAGCAACGAGTTTTATGAAGCGAAGGCTGATCTCAATCAGCGGATAGGTGACAACACGGCCGTTCGTATTAACTTCATGACGCGTGACGAGGGCAGCACGCGTAGCAACCCAGTAACCGGAACAACGCCGGAAATTCACCGCCAGGGTTTCGCGCCGAGCATTGCGTTCGGCTTGGGAACGCCTCATGAAGTGACCTTGAGCCATTTTTATCTGGCCACCCAGGACCGGGCTGACTATGGCGTCCCTTTCGACAGTGCAACCAAACGCCCAAATCAGAGTTACGCCAAATCAGGCGCCTTCTGGGGCGTTGATGGCACCTTCGACGATAGCGAAACCAACATCACGACCCTCAATTACCTGTTCACGATCTCACCGGATACCCAGTGGCGGACGGTCGTTCGTTCGAGCAACTACAAGCGTTCTTACTGGGCGTCGGCGCCGGGCAGTGCCACATCATTCGCGACGGGTGGCAGCGCCAAAACCCGGCAGACGGATACCGACAACTTTGTCATCCAGAGCGACTTGAACACCACGCTGGAATTCCTGGGGATGTCGCACGAAGTGGTTACCGGTGTTGAGTATCTTAAAGAGAAGGCAAAACGCTGGAGCCTGGCGAATGTGGCGAATGCCGGGGTCTATTACAAGGATGTGGTCGGCGTAGTGAATGGTGTGACAGGGCAACTCTTCGATACGCGCCCGAACAACACTTATGACGGTGATACAGTCAGTGCCTATGTTCAGGATACGGTTGAATTTATTCCCGACTGGAAGCTGACTGCCGGGGTGCGCCGGGATGAAATGAAGTCTGATTACTTGGCGGTGTCATCGGTCACCAATGCAGCTCGACAAGTAATCGGCACCACGACGAGCCAATATTCCGGCAATTTCGGCGAGAACAGCTACCGTGTCGGCTTGTCTTGGCAACCGCAACTTCACTCGCATTACTATCTGGGCTGGAGCGATTCTTTCAGCCCGACGGCAGATCTGTATCAACTCTCCGGCAGTCAATATCCTGCGGAACGTTCAACGGTGACGGAACTGGGCGCCAAGTGGTTGCTGCTTGATGGCGACCTGGCTTTCCGCGCTGCCTTGTACAGCGCCATCAAGGACTGGGAGCGCAATACCGATCTGGAGTCGACAGCCAGTATTCTGACCAGAAAACGCCGTTCGAACGGGCTGGAACTGGAATTGGCCGGGCGCATTACTAACGAATGGGAAGTTTTCAGTGGCCTGTCGCTGATCGCTGCCGAGATTCTGGAAGTGGCGCCGGGGACTGGCAATCCGAACTATATCGGCAAGGCGCCGCGCAATACGCCGAAGACGACCTTCAATCTCTGGTCAACCTATCGCCTGCCGATGGGTTTCAAAATTGGGGGCGGCGCCGAGTACAAGAGTCGGCGATACGGTGGTGCACCGACCGGCACGGCTGAATTCAACCCGAACTACGTGCCCTCGTATGTTCGCTGGGATGCAATGGCCAGCTATGAGCAGCCGAAATATGCGGTCAAGTTCAATGTCCAGAACGTTTTCGACAAGCTCTACTACGACGCGCTATACGACAACGGCGGCTTCACTGTCCCTGGTCAGGGACGCCGTTTCATCCTGAGCGCTGAGTACAAGTTCTAAATATTGAGCAGTGGCCCCGTCTTCGGACGGGGTTTCAGTTTTTGGCCAAATTTCGGGTTGACCGTAGCAATCATGGATACCGCATGAAAATGGAAAGACGTCAATTTATAAAGCTGGTTTGCGCGACAGCTACACTGCAGCAGGCCGGTGTTTCATGGGCGACACAAGGGATGGTGCAAGGCGCGAGGATTGCTGCCGCTTGGCGTGGCCCAAATGCCGGCGACACCTACTACGCCGGTGTGCTCGCCGCAGATTGGGCCAGCAGGAAATTCGAAATCCTCCACTCCGTAGCTTTGCCGACGCGCCCGCACGGCCTGACGCTGGAGGCTGACGGCAGCCTGCTCGTGACCGGCGTACGACCGGGCGGCTGGCTCATGCGTATCAATCGTGGTGGGGAACTCGTGCAACAGATCAATCTCGCCGACGAAGCTTCCAGTGCCCGCTTGAATGGTCATGTCGCCGTCAGCCCGCGCGGAGACGTGATTTACACCACCGAGAGCAACCTCAAAACAGGGCAGGGCCTGATCGGCGTGCGCGACCGCACAAGCCTCAAAAAACTCGCCGAGTGGCAAAGCCATGGTCAGGAGCCGCACCAATTGCTGCTCGACGACTCAGGGCATCTGATGGTCGCCAATGGCGGTATTCCGCGCACGGCCAGCGACAAGAAATATGATCTGCATCGCATGGATGCGTCGCTGGTTCGGCTCGATGGTCTGAACGGCCGCCTGCTACGGCAATGGACACTTGATGATCGACGCCTCAGCCTGCGTCACCTGGCCTGGAGTTATTGGCCGGCAGCCAGCAAACAGTTTCTTGGGATTGCCATGCAGGCCGAACACGACGATCCAGCGGATCGTGCTGCCGCGCCGATTCTAGCCGTGCTCGATGGCGACGACCTGGCTATCCCGACACGGGTCAGCGACGGAGCTGGCTATGCGGGCGATATAGCCCCCGCCTACAACGGCGGCTTTGCATTGTCCAGCAACCAGGTCGGCCTCGCTCAACTATGGCATCCGGGCCTCCCGGATAAATTGACGCGGATTGTCGAACTGCAAGAGGCCTATGCGCTTACCGGTTGGAAGGGGCCAAATCCGGGCGGTGGCGTGCTGGTTTCCACCGCTTTGGGGCTGGTCCGCTGGCATCCAAGTGCGAAACCCGTCTTATTGCCCTGGCCTGAGAAAATGGCACTGGATAACCATTGGGTGCTGATTGACGAGGTCTGATCAAAAAATCGAGACAGGCCTCCAGCGAGACAGAGGCTCGGAATGGTGAAGCCAGCATAATTCCCGCCAAGCTTGACGCTGCGCGCTGTTCAGCGTTTCTTGAACATGGGTAAACAGTTAGGAGCCAATCCTGATGCGCCGGCCGGTATCGTCGCTCAGTTACGGGAATACAAAAAGGCCGCCTGGAAGGCCATGAACAGCTATGCTCACGGTGGCTTGCATCCTTTATCCCGAACGATGAGCGGGTATCCGGCTCAATTGATTTACGACGTCATCCGGAATGCCAATGCCGTGGTTGCACTGACTGCACAGCTATTGTCCATTCTCTCGGGTAGTCCGCAGAACATGGGTCCTGTTCGTCAGATGCACAAGGACTTTATAGACATCTTGCCCATCATAAATCACCAGTGACTTAGTTCGGCGCGGGCAGAAGTGGCTTAATTTCTGAATAGTTACGCAGCACAATTTGTTGGACCTTAGGCGTCGTCTCCGCTGCGCCATCCAGACCCAAGTTCCGAACGACGTAAAGTAGCAGGGCTCGTTTGCACTCAAAGCGAAGTTCGCCATTGACCATCCCATAGTCCAATTCAATAACCCGCTGATGAGCATCGGGTAACCCAGGATTGGGTGCCAACACGAGCGTAACCATGCTCTCCCATTCCAGGTCGCTGGGTGGCAGTGTTGGTGCTTGCTGCTCCCTGCCGAGGGAGAGAATCCGAGCAATAACAAAATCCCGGAATCCGTTTTCTTGGTGACAATAAACTCGAACATGCCAGCGATGTCCGTCGAATCCCAATGCTCTAGGGGAAGCCAGGCGTTTTTTGGGTGCAGGACTCGTCATCGACTGATAGGTCATTTCCAGAGCGTGCTGTCGCCGTATTGCCCCTAACAAAGCAATCAGAGTTTCTGCCTGCAAGGTTCGTGCGGGCATGGGGGCAACAGCAACGGATGGTAGCCACCCGGAAAAGCTGACACCTTGGTCCAATATGCCATATGCTTGCATCACCAAGTCGTTGAGATATTTCTGTGGCTGACTGGAGCGGATTTGCTTGCCTGATGCAATGAAAAACATAGCCGAGAGCGCAGTGTTTTCAGGGGTTACGTTTTCCTAGCTCAAGCTTTGCATGTATGCGCCGCACAGGAAGGCAACCAGCCGAAATTGGCCCGGTGGCCACATATCTGGGCGGCGACGCAGCCTCAGCGGGCAAGCATGGCGGCCTGAGTCTGGACGTAGCCAAGATGTTAGCCCCCCCAGAGGACCTCTCCCCGCGCTTAACCCAGCCGGGCGATACGTGAGGTAGCGTCGTCGATATGCCGGCGTATGGCGTCTAGGCACGGAGCGAACCGAGCAGAGAAGCCATCGCAATTGCGGGCCAGTGAAAAGAATCCTTCAGCCAAGCCCAGCGCTTCTCGCCAAGTAGCGCCGTCGACCGAAGACGTGAGCGATGCCGGCGACAGTGTATCGACAAGTGCACCACCGCTTCGCGGCGCAAATCCCATTGGCAGCATGTCGTAAGCCGGTGCAAGGTGATACGGCCGACCGTGGCCACTGATAAACGACAGATTGCCTGCGTGCATGTCGGTGTTGCCAATAAGTGTTCCGAATGCCCAAAGCAGCGCAGCGCCAGCGATGGCGTCTGCATGGACATGCCCATCAGCAACAAGCCGCCTCACTAGCGACGGCCAGGGCGCTGAGGCATCCCCAACAAATTCCGCCTCAAGCGCTCGCAGAGAAAACACGCCAAGCCGACCGAACTGCCCCACGCGGTCGAATCGGGGTGCTTCCAGGAACCTCTGACCGCCGAAATCGAAAACATTGGTTTCGACACCCAGTACCGAAAGAGCCAGATGCTCCGCCAGCAGGAGGTCGCGCCACCGTTCACTGATTGGATTGTCGTCCGGCATCGAGAACTTCACCAACACATGTTCGCGCTCGCTGTAAGCGCAGAACTTCGGCTGTTCGCCGCCGGCAGATGAGCCGGGCACATCCCCCGCACTCGTGCTCGCGGCCAACGCCGGATAGGCAACCTCCCGGTCGACCGGGAGGGGGGCCGGCATTTCAATAAATCTGTCGCGTGCCAACTCCCCAATCAGCAAATTACCGATTACATCGTGGCCATGCGCCAGCAACGCCCTCATGACGTCCATGTCGCCCCAATGTTCAGGATTCGCCGGCAAACCAAGCACGGCCGCATGCGTCGATGCGTAAGCACGGCCGAGATAGCCTTGCGGCCGCATGTCATACATCCACCAGGGCAACCCATCGCTGTGTAGTACCACGCCATCGGCCTGCACAATGACGAACCCATCCGGGCGAACAGGGGCGAGCGAGCCAAGTTCCCGAATAAGCCCCTCTTCGCTTACGCGGAAAATTAGCGTCGACGCAAAGCTGCGAGACCTATCTCTCAGGACATAATGAATAGAGGGTCCTGAGCCAAGTCGTAGCACTTCATCACCAAGTGCAGCTAGTGCGCGCGATACGGTTGGCTGGCTAAGACCAGTCTTTTCAACGATTTGGCGTGCCGCCATCGGGCCGTTGGTAAGCAGCAAGCGAATTGAGTCAGAATGGCGCGCCATGGCGTTGAATAGATATATGAATAGATAACGAATGGTGATTGTAGTGACTCACGAGCAACCCGTCACTATATTTCAGTAGCGCGTTCGTGCGCAGCCCAACCTTATTGGCGACACGATGGGCAATCGGTGTGTTGTTTCGAATTCTGCGATGACGGAAAGTTTTCGGCGCGGTAGCGAGTTGTGAGCAAGGTGCTATACACGAATGTGCGCAATCGCGCTTCCACCGTGGTGGTAGGCTATTGCACTTCTTGTGGTGGATTTCTGGGGGATGCCGAAGCAGAAGCGGCCACGCCACAAGCGCTCTGGGCTGCTCGGCAAGTGGGGCAGATGCTGGCTACACCACCGCGAATTGCTACAGACGGGGTCATCAAACTGCTCGAAACCATCATCGAAAAGATGGCTGACGGCAATGCGGCGGCCTTTGCCCAGCAGCTCAACCTCTCCAAGAGTGGTGTTTGGCATTGGCTTCGGAAAGGTGGGCTGCCCACACTACCAGCTTGGCTCAGCATTGCGCTACATGGTGGGATTAGCCTGGACAAGCTTTTCGCTGGCGAGTTTGAAAATTGGATATTGCCGACCGAACCGGTGCAGTTTGCGATGCAGTTTTCCACGTCGCCGCGCAAGGGGATTCAGTCTCGTGAATTGGATTGGGAGACTATTCGCCAACAATTGCAGGGGATACTGGCAGAGGAGATGCCAATTACCTTGGTAGAAGCGTGCCAGCGTACGGGTGTTGAACACAAGCTGCTTTACCTGCGTGCCAATACTGAAGCTCGAGCCATTGCCGACCGTTATCGTCGACACCAAGCAGCCCTGAAGGAATGCAAGGAAGCCCGTCTCCAGGCCCAAGTAGGGGAGTTGATTCAGGAACGACTGGGTGCAGGATACGAGGGCATCAGTGCCCGGGAAGTCTGGCAGCAGTTGGATGGTGACTTGAAGACCATTCGCCATACCTACCGGCAAGTAGCCAAGGCCATCGCGGCAAACGACTAAATAAATTCGGTAGTTCAAAAGCAAAACGGAACCGAATTGGTTCCGTTTTTTTGCATCTTGATTTTGTAGAAATTGAAGCAAAAACTTCAACTCTACATCGGGAAACCCGATAAACCAAAATGTGTCCTATCGTGAAATAAAGCATTAACTGGCCTGGTGACCACTTTATCCTTTACGGCACATTGATTTTAAAAGGGTTTCTCTCGAAAGTGGTGGGCGGTACTGGGATCGAACCAGTGACCCCTGCCGTGTGAAGGCAGTGCTCTACCGCTGAGCTAACCGCCCGATAGAGGGACGGCATTAAACCACAAGCGGATGTGCAGGTCAATTTTTGATTTCTCTGTTCTAACTCCCTTCTTTTCACTAATTGGTCAGGAATCATGATTCGTACTCGATTTGCTCCTTCTCCAACGGGTTTTCTGCACATTGGTGGCGCCCGGACTGCGCTCTTTTCGTGGGCTTTTGCCCGACATCACGGCGGAAAGTTTGTTCTTCGCATTGAGGATACTGACGTTGCGCGTTCTACGCCTGAGGCGGTGAAGGCAATCATTGATGGCATGAACTGGCTCGGACTCGAGCACGATGAGGGGCCGTTCTATCAGATGCAGCGAATGGATCGTTACAAGGAAGTCATTCGGCAAATGCTCGCTTCGGGAGCGGCCTACTACTGCTACACGACTCCAGAGGAACTCGAGAGCATGCGCGAGGCACAGCGCGCCAAAGGGGTTAAGCCGCGTTACGACGGTACGTGGAGGCCTGATCCGGGCAAGGTGTTGCCACAGCGACCGGCGGGTGTTCAGCCCGTCATACGGTTCAGGAATCCCGTTGATGGCGTTGTTGCGTGGGATGACCTCGTCAAGGGGCGCATTGAGATTGCCAATGCTGAACTTGATGATCTGGTCATCGCGCGTGCTGATTTGACGCCAACCTATAACTTCTGCGTTGTTGTCGATGACTGGGAGATGGGGATTACCCATGTCATTCGAGGCGATGACCAT
>CALAGF010000249.1 GCA_937892345.1 uncultured Rhodocyclaceae bacterium
GGCTTCTGGATCGCCATAAAGGCATCGTCCCGCTGGACAAGCTGGGCCTGCGAAGCGCGACACTCGCCGGCCTGCAACGAATGATTCGCAGACCGGAAGGCTTGCTACTCGTGGCCGGACCCACCGGCAGCGGCAAAACAACGACCCTGTACTCGGTACTCTCCGCCTTGAATACGCCGCAGGTACATATCATGACCCTGGAAGACCCGGTCGAGTACCCCCTGCCACTGATTCGCCAGACATCGCTTTCGGACAACGTCAAGCTGGAATTCGCCAGCGGTGTTCGCTCCATGCTCCGCCAGGACCCCGACATTATTCTGATCGGCGAAATCAGGGATGCCGAAACCGCCGCCATGGCCTTGCGGGCGGCGCTCACCGGCCATCAGGTTCACGCCACCCTGCATGCCGGCAACGCGATCGGGGCCCTGTCCAGACTTCACGAACTGGGAATCCGCACGGAGCAGTTGCACGGCAACCTGATCGGCATTCTCGCGCAACGTCTTTTGCGGCGCCTCTGCCCACATTGCAAAATCGCCCGCCCGCCTACGGCAGCAGAAACGCTGCTGGTCGGAGACTCTATCGTTCATGAGCCCGGTGGCTGCCCCGAATGCGAGCACCGAGGCTACCGGGGCAGACTCGCGATTGCCGAAGTTCTCCGCATCGACGCGCAACTGGACTCCCTGCTTGCCGCAGCAGCACCGCAATCGGCACTGCTGGAAGCCGCGCACCAAAACGGATTTGCCTCCTTGCAGCAAGACGGACTCGAGCAAGTGCGAGCAGGTGAAACCTCACTGGCCGAGCTTGCACGCGTCGTGGATATCGACGCTGAAGCATGAATACTGCATTCCGCTACCGCGCACTGGATAGTGATGGCCGGATTCAGTCAGGGCATGCACTGGCCAGTTCGCCAGACGCTCTTGCCCGCAAACTGGAGACCCGGCAACTCCTGCTGCTCAGTGCGAAAAAATCCTCACTACTACGGTCGACCGCCACAAAACGCACGATTCCGGCCGCAATCAGCTTGCAACTTGCGCAACTGGTTCGGGCAGGTTTTCCGCTTGCCGAAGCCCTCGAAACCATCGCCAGCGATCACAGCACAGCGGCATTGAGCATGATCAGCCGAGAACTCTGGCATGCCTTGCAGCGGGGGCTGGCTCTGTCGGGCGCGCTGGCGGAGATGCCGAAATATTTTTCGCCCTCGTTTATTGGTCTCGTCGCCGCCGGCGAAAAAAGTGGCCGCCTCGACCTCGTCCTTGAGCAACTGTCCCGCAATCTGCGCCAAGGCGAACAGCAACGCCAGCACACACGCAACCTTCTGGTTCGCCCCTTGATATCTGCTGCGGTGGTGTTGATTGCAGCGGGAACGCTGATGATTTTTCTCGTGCCGAAAATCCGGATATTTCTTGAAGGTAACGGCCTGGCCCTTCCTTTCCATACCCGCGCCCTGTTTGCCATTGCCGCCGGCATCGATCAGCACTGGCCTTGGTTGATTCTGGCCAGCCTTGCGCCCTTGCCAATCTGGGCTGCCTGCAGACAACACGCGCAATGCAAGGCGTGGGCAGCCCATCTGTTACTGCACCTCCCGGTGTTCGGCCCCATACAGCAAGACCTCACCCTGGCGCGCATGGCTGCGCAACTGGCCCTCCTCTACCGGGCCGGTGTGCCCTTGCTCGAAGCACTGAACATCCTGGTCGGCACCATTGACAGCCAGCCGTTCAAAGAGGCCACTGCACGCGCACTGCGCGCTGTCGAACAAGGCAGCGCCCTGTCCCTGGCTTTCGGGCAAGAAAGGATCTTTCCACCCTTTTTCCTGCGCATGCTGAAAATCGGCGAGCAAACCGGCAATCTCGATGAAGCTCTGGATGCGCTGTCCGAACGTCATGAGTACAAGGCCAATCAGGCCGTCGCCCGGATGCAGGCACTTCTGGAGCCAGGCCTGACGCTTGGTGCCGGGCTTTTGCTCGGCTGGATCATGCTGGCAACGCTGCAACCTATTTACGCGATTGTTGGTCGGGGGCTGCCATGAAACCTGAGCGCTTGCTCTATCTGGATGACGGCAAACTCAGCATCTGGCGAATTCATCGTGGCGCAGCCTGTTATCAGGAGGAATACCCGGACACCGAAGCAGGACACGCGGAATTTCGTCGATTTCTCGCCGTCGACCGCAAAATCCGGCTGGCGATGCTGATCAACCCGGACGAAGAACAGTACGCTGATGAATGGCTGCCCCGGCTCTCGCCACGGGAACAGCGAGAGGCACTCCAGCAGCGACTGGCGCAACGATTTCCCGAGACCCCATGGCGCTGCGCACGTCGCCTGCCGGATGAAGCAGATGGCCGCACCCACTGGCAGTTACTCGCCATCCGCCATGCCCAAGGCTTGAGCGACTGGCTGTCTGATCTGCAAGACGCACAGGCACACTTGTTGACGCTGCAAACCGTACCGCTGCTGATCGAAGCGCTCTGCCTTGCGCGCTGGCCCGATGCGACAACATGCATGGTGATTTCCCGCCAGCGGAACGGCATCCGCTACACACAAATCCAGGATTCCCGTTTGCACCATTCGCGCAATCAAGCCGGATTGCACCTTGAGCCATCTGAACAAGGCGCACAAGACCTTGATCAAGGCCTCCGGCAAATGGCTCCCCACGGAAGCGCCAGGGAAACACGCGTCGTCACGCTGGGAGAGATCGGCATCGAGAGCAGCGATCGCCTGGACAACATCGCCCCCGTAACAGGCAACACCACCCCGAGCACCTTGCTGGCACATCCCTGGCGACGCTGGCCAAAGCACAATTTTGCTAGCGACGCCCTGCTGCGACCCGTGCAACTGAGAAAAATCACCCTTGGCATCCGAAACATCGGGGCTGTGAGTCTGTTGCTGTCCGCAGGGGTGGCCAGCATGCTCGGTATGCAAGTGCTCGACGAACACCGGGAAATCATTCGCCTCGAAGCTGTCTCGGACGTCAATGAACGACGCCTGCAGCAACAAGCCATGACGCTCCAGGCAGCAGGGTGGACGCGCGGCGATGCAGCCACCATCAAAGACACCCATCAGTTCATCGAGGCTTGCCAGCCCTTGTTCGCCAGGACACTGCAGGCGCTCAGCGAAGTCATGGATCGCCAACCCGATGTCCGGCTGGCAAGCCTGCTCTGGGAAATTGAGGATTTCCCGGCGTCGACCGTTGCACGCATGCAAAGCAGGCTGACCTTGAGCGGAGACCTGGAGGGCGGCTTAATCGATGGCAAAACGCAGGAAGCCTTTGCAAAACTTGGCAACGTGCGCCCACTGGCTGCACTCCCATCCGGCATCGAAGAAAGGCATTTGCCTTTCACCTGGCAGATTGCCATGGAGCACCAGCCGTGAAGCCAATTCCTGCCCCATTGCACCGCCCGCTGCGCCACCTCGCAATCGCTATCTTTCTGGCCATGATCGGGCTTTCGGCGCTGTTTGCCCAGAAGGGCAAAATGGGTCACTCGCGCAGTTCCTTGATTGCCAAGTTGAGCATTCAGGCGCAGCAACTGGCAGAACAGGAAACAGAACTGGAATCGCTGCAAGCGCTTAAACAGCATGCCAGCGCCGCGGTATCCCGCATCACGCGTTTGCCAATCGTCAAGGGCAACTTCGGCCGTACGAGCGCAGGAAAAGCGCGCTTTGATGAACGGCGGCTGAGCGGCATATTCACCCACGAATCAGCGTTACTCAAGGAGCTTGGCGATCTCACACGGCAACCCGGCGCAGCGGCTTGCATCCGCCGCTGCGAAATTCGCCTTGTTTCGCAAAACGCGCATCCGGCGCTGGCAGTCGATTGCAGTCTGCTCACCCCAAGCGCGATGGGGGCAATTCAGTGATCCTGGACCTGCGCACGCTCGCCGTGCTTTGCCTTGTCAGCAGCAACATCCAAGCCGCCGATCCGGGCCGCCTGTTTTTCACACCGGCCGAACGGCAATTACTGGCGCGGGGAATCAACCCCTGGCAAGCCCCTTTGAACGGCGAAATCCGGACCAGTGACCAGCGGCGTTTATGGCAATTTGATGACGCGTGGCAAGCAGCGACAGCACCGATCAATTTGCGGGTTGGCGATCGCCCGGGCGAGCCGCTCCTGCCGCCCGGCAGCCTTCAAGTTCTGCCCGGAAAGAGGGTGCAATGAAGCGGGAGCGGGGCATAAGCCTCCCGCTGTTTCTCGCCATGCTCGCGACCGGCGGCGCGCTACTCACCCTTGGAAAACATTTCTCTCACAGCGCTGGACAACGGCGCCAGAGCGCCGAGTCGCAGGCGCTTCAGGATGCGCGGGAGGCATTGATTGCCCGGGCGGTCAACGATGAAAACCGACCCGGCAGCCTGCCCTGCCCCGATCTGACCACGGATGATGACGCCTGGGCTAACCACCCGGGCGATGGCAAGGCCGATATGCTGACCAGAAACCAGTGTCCCAGCCTGGTCGGCTGGTTGCCCTGGGTGACGCTATCCCTGCCGCAGGTGCGTGACCGGCACGCCATACCTTTGTGGTACGTGATCGCCCCCGGCCTGCGCGACGACGAGAGCGCCGCCCCCATCAACAGCACCTCGGCTACCGGCCTCGCCACCGATCACGAAAGTGAAATTGCCGCACTGCTGATCGCCCCGGGAAAACCGATCTCCGAACAACAGCGCACGATCCAGAACCCGGATGCCTACATCGAAGGGCGTCTGTACAACGAAGGCCCCCTCCACTACCGCAGTCGTACCGACAGCAACGACCGGATTCTCGCAATTTCCCGCAGCGAATTGATGGCTGCCGTCGAACAGCGGGTTGCACAGTCGCTACGCAGTTGCCTGCTGGCCCACGGCCAGGCTTCAGGGAACTATCCCTGGCCAGCGCCCTTGAACGCCACCGACTTCGAGGGCCGGCAGCAAACACGATTTGGCCGGGTACCCAACACCCGTCCCGGCCCAGGCCCGGCGCAAATGCTGAATACGCTGGCCAGCCGTATCGCCCCCAATACGGCTGAAGCCCTTGAAGACAGTGCGAGCATCTTGAAAACGACGACTCAGGCAGCCGTCGCACTCCGCAATTTTCTGACAACGCTGGAGGCAAGCGCCGAACTGCTGCTGAATGACGCCGGCACCTTGAAAGGGCAGCTTGATGCGCTAACCCGAACCATCGCCAGTGCCGTCTCCAACGGACGTATCGCCCGTAGTGAAGGCGTCACGATCACCGCCCAAAGCAGCGCCAGCATCGCTACGGTCCACCGGCTCGGCCGGCAGATTTCCAGACTGGGCTTCAATGCGCCGCGCACTGATCAGGACGCAGAAACCACCGGCCAACGCGTGGAACGCCAAGCCGCCGCACTCACGCTGGCCGCCACGGCATTTCAGGCTCGGGATATGGCAAACCCACGGCCGGTACAGACCGCCCTCGTACCCGATGTCGACGCCATTGCCCGCAGCGTCAGCGAACTGCAAACCAGCAACGACGCCATTCTGGCCCAGTTGGCTGCCCTGCCTCCGCTCTCCGCGCTCGCCCGCACGACCAACAACGCCTTGCTGGACAGCATTGCAGGCAAAGCTGGCGCAATGGAAAGCCTGCACGCGTGGATGCAACATCCCGACCCAGGCACCCGCGCTACGCTGGCGGCGCGTATGCAAAAGGTGAACGACGTGCGCGCGAGTCTTGACGAACAAATTGACGCTTTGAGTACCGCCAGTCGCAGTCATGACGCCAGCGCCTGGCCGATGTTCTGGGAGGCCAGTGAATGCGACTTCCTCCTTCCTGACACGAATCGCTGGTGGGCCCCCAACCGTTGGCAGGACAGCCTGTTCTATCAGATCAGCGCACCGGAAGCGGGACAAACCGGACAGCTCAAGGTCGGCCATCGCAGCGCGCTATCCATCGTAGTCATTGCTGCCGGAGCACCGATGGCAGGGCAGGCGCGAAACCTGACAAGCCGGATCAGCGATTACCTCGAAGGCGCCAATGCCAGCAACACGCGCGACGGCGATGCCATGCAGCCCATTGCGGATTTCACGCAAAAAGTGACCAGGAATACGGCAAATGACCAACTGGCCTACTGAGTTCGCGAATCAGAAGGGCTTTTCACTGATCGAACTGGCGATTGCCCTGATCGTCATGGCAACGCTCGCCGCCAGCACACTGGGCAGTTTCTCCGGTCAACAGCTGCAATCAGCAGAAAACCAGTGGCAGCAGCAAGCAGACCAAACGCTCGACACCCTCTACGGCTTTGCCATTCGCCACGGACGGCTACCCTGCCCCGCCCGTGCCACGCTAGCCAGCAACAGCGACGATGCCGGCAACGAAGACTGCACCCTCGAACACGGCGTTCTACCCTGGCGCACCCTTGCCCTTGCCGAAAACGATCCCTGGGGCCAGCGACTGAGCTACTACGCACGAAACACTTTCACTGGCGAACCCGCAAACGGCGCCCGCGCGGCCTTTGAGCTGGCCAGCAGCGGCAACGCCAACATCCGTGCCAGTGCGGCATCCAGCAGCAAACTGGCGGACAAGCTACCTGCCGTGCTGGTCAGCCACGGCCCGAACGGTGCAGGCGGTTATCGCAGCGACGGCACGCAACGTCCGGTCGACAGCAGCGACGAAGCAGAAAACGCTGATGACGATCTGGTGTTTGTCAGCCACCTGCCCGACCCCGCCTTTGATGATCACGTGTTGTGGATCATCCCTGATCTGCTGGCCAGCCGGATGCTGCGAGCCGGCCTGCTGCCCTGACTTTCCAACCCGCAAAGGAGCACACCATGAAACACTCTCACCACGGTTTTACCCTGATCGAAATGGCCATCGTGCTGATCATTGTCGGCCTGCTGCTAGGCGGCGTGCTGAAAGGACAGGAGCTCATCACCCAGGGAAAAATCCGTAGCACGGCCCGCGAACTCGACAGCATCGCCGTCGCCTTACTGAGCTATCAGGATCGCTACAAGCAACTCCCCGGGGATGACGCTGCGACCAGTAGCCGCTGGAACCTTGCCGCTGGAGACGGAGACAGCGTTCTGGAAGGCGCCTTCAACAGCACTACCGATACTGACGAAAGCCGCAAGGTCTGGAGCCATTTGCGACAATCCGGTTTCATCGCCGGTGCCGGAAATTCTCTGACACAGCCGATCAATGCGCTGGGTGGCATGACCGGACTGCAAACAAATGCGGGTAGCACAGGGGGCAGTAATGCCAGTAACGAATTGAGCGGTTTGGTAGTGTGCACCGCCAACCTGCCAGCCAGCGTGGCCAGCGCGCTCGATACCCAGTTCGACGACGGACAGCCCAACAAAGGGGCTGTCCGAGCCTTTGACCAGTCTGGCACTGACCCGCTGGCGGGTGCAGCGGCCAGCGCCTACACCGACGACGGAGCCCATCGCTATATCCTGTGCCGAACGGTGTAAACGCCCTAGCGTTTGAGCAAGCGCTCCTCGGCAGCTGTCACCGCATTCGGCTCGCCGAGAACCACCACCACATCACCTTCGTTGAGCAGTGTTTCCGGTGCGGGCTCCAGCGCCCGTATCCCGCGCCGGCGTATGGCGCTGACTTCGCAACCCAGGACATCAAGCCGCAACTCCGCAAGGGTCTTCCCGATTGCAGCAGCACCCGGCGTCAGCCAGATTGAATGCAGGCGCGGCTGGCGTGCCTCATCCTCATCACGATCGCTCATCCCGCGGTAAAACCCGCGCAGCAAACGATAGCGCTGCGAACGCGTCGCCCGAATACGCTTGAGCACGCGGTTGACCGGCACACCGACCAGCACCAAGGCATGCGAAGCCAACATCAAGCTGGCTTCCAGCGTTTCCGGCACAACTTCGGCAGCCCCGGCCTTCGCCAGTCTGGCCATGTCCTTTTCATCAGACGTCCGCACCACAACCGGCAAATCAGGCCGCAGGGCCTGCACGTGATGCAAAACCTTTTCCGCGAGCGGCGTATCGCTCATCGTCACGATGACCACACTCGCTCGCATCAGCCCCGCTGCCATCAGCGCTTCCTTGCGACCGGCGTCGCCAAACACCACGCTCTCCCCGCCGCCAGCGGCTTCCCGCACCCGGTCAGGATCCAGATCAAGCGCGATGGTCTGCACGCCCTCCTGTGCCAGAAAACGCGCCAGATACTGCCCGTTGCGGCCAAACCCGCACAGAATTGCGTGCTTTTCCGAACTCATTGACTGCGCGGCAATCTGGGTCAGTTGCATCGAGCGCATCAACCACTCGCTGGAAACAAAACGCATCACCAGACGCTCGCTGTATTGCACGATGAATGGCGCAATCAACATGGACATCACCAAGGCAGTCAGCGCCACCTGCTCCACCGCTTTCGGCATGTTGGAAATTTCGCCGAGGAGCACGAACCCGAACTCGCCACCGGCACACAACCAGAGTGCCGCGCGGATGGCGTTGCCCGTAGTGCCGCCCAGTTTCCAGGAGAGCAAACCAACGATCGTCGCCTTGAACACCAGCAGCGCCAGCAATACCAGCAAGACCTGCCACCAGAGATCGACGAGCAGATTCATGTCCAGCTTCACACCGATGGTCACAAAGAACAGGCCCATCAGCACATCGCGGAAAGGCTTGATGTCCTCCTCCACCTGCAGCCGGTATTCGGTTTCTGAAATCAGCATGCCGGCAACGAAAGCCCCCAGCGCCAATGACAGACCGGCCAGTTCGGTCACCGTAGCAAGCCCCAGGGTGATCAGCAGCACGTTCAGCACGAACACTTCCGAAGATTTCGCGCGTGCGACGAAGTAAAACCATTTGCTGACAATCCGTTGGCCAAACACCAGAATCAGCGCCAGTACCGCGGCCGCCTTGAGCAAGGCGACGCCCATCAGCACGGCCAATTGCTCCGGTGACCGGGTTAGCGCCGGCAACAGCACCAGCAAGGGCACCACAGCCAGATCCTGAAACAGCAAGACGCCAATCACTTCCCGGCCATGCGTAGCATCAAGTTCCATTCGCTCCGCAAGCAACTTGGTGAGCACTGCGGTCGAGGACATCGCGAAAACCGCACCAAGCGCCACCCCGTTTTGCCAACCGAGCCCCAGAAGCATGACCAGGACAACGACCAGCAACAGGGTCAGCACGACTTGCAGCAAGCCCAGCCCGAATACGATTTTTTTCATCGCGTGCAACTTGGGCAGCGAAAACTCCAGACCAATCGAGAACATCAGGAAAACCACACCGAATTCAGCCAGAGACTCGACCTTGTGAATGTCGGACATCAAATTGAGCGCATGCGGCCCAATCACGCTCCCAACCGCCAGATAGCCTAGTACCGGCGGCAAATTGAAGCGTCGAAAGATCACCACGGCCAATACCGAGGCGCCTAAGAGGAGGAGGACAAGTGGGAGTGCGCTCAAGGCCGTCGTTTGAAGTCAGGTATACTTTGGACATCATAACCGTTGCCACACCATGAACCCAAGCCCGACCCACACCCCGTTTTCCCCGGAACGCGCCCTGGACCTGGGTCGTCAGACGCTGGCCATCGAAGCTGCTGCGGTCGACGCCCTGAAAAACCGGATTAACGGCGACTTTGCCCGCGCGGTACAACTCATCCTCAATGCACAAGGACGCCTGATCGTCAGCGGCATGGGCAAGTCCGGCCACATCGCCCGCAAGATCGCTGCGACCATGGCCAGCACCGGCACACCGGCCTACTTTGTTCATCCGGGTGAAGCCAGCCACGGCGATCTCGGCATGATTACCCGACACGACATTCTGCTCGCCTTGTCCAACTCCGGCGAATCAGAAGAATTGCTGCGCATTGTTCCCGCGATCAAGCGTCAGGGAGCGGGCCTGATCACCA
>CALAGF010000250.1 GCA_937892345.1 uncultured Rhodocyclaceae bacterium
ATCGATAAAATCGTCGATATGCAATCGCGCCGGGAACATTTGGAGGCAATCGGCCACAAAGTAAGACAAGCGCTCAATCCGTTGAACGGAGCGATTGTCAGCAGCAGCCACATCGTCCCCTTCGTATTGGGCGAAACGGAACGCGCCGTACAAACCGCCTTGAAATTACAGCACGAAGGCTTTTATCTGTTGCCGGTTCGCCCGCCCACCGTACCGCAAGGACTCCCCATGAAAATCGGCACCCCGCTCACCCCTTCCGCCCTGCGCGTCATGCTGCTCGGCGCCGGCGAACTCGGCAAGGAAGTGATCATCGCCCTGCAGCGGCTAGCCCGGATATTTCACATCCCTGAGACAAGTTGTGCTGATGTCATTCTTTAGGGCGTGTGAGGAGTTGGTAATCGAAGCGCGCTGAGAAAGTCGGTGCATTTCCGGATTCATGACGTACTACCCCTTACCCCCGAAGAATCACCATGTCGGGGACGCACTCGAATTGGATCAAGGAGAAGCCAAAGCGCGAGCAGCGACGAGGAAGGTCTCGCGCAAAGGATGATGGGAAGCGAACAGGATGCGGACCCGGCGCGTATTGCGCAGGATGGCCGCCCCGATCTTGAGCAATCGCACGCGAATGGTGGCCGCCGTGGCGGCGGCCAGTTCGGTGCCGGCCAAAGCCATTTCACGCAAACGCTGCATGAGCGTGTACGCCAGCGCCGAGAGCAGGCTGCGTAGCCAGTTGGTGAGGAATTTCTGGCTACTGGCCCGGGTGCCAAAGAGGTCCAGTTGGGTTTCCTTGATCCGGTTCTCGGCTTCTCCGCGCAGGCAGTACAGGTCGTCGTAGAGCGCCCGTGCCGACCGCTTCAGATTCGTTACGATAAAGCGCGGATTGGCGCCCTGGCTGCCGAATTCGAGCCGGGTGACGATCCGCCGTTCGCGGCCCCAGCTGTCAGCGGCATAGACGAATTCACGGATCAGGCGCTGCTTGGTCTTCGTCTTGGCATAGCGCTTTCCCATCCGCGCCTCCCAGGGCGCCACAATACGGTGCAGGCGGGCGTTGCGCGCCACACCGATCACGTAGCCGACGGCGCTGCGCTCACACCAGCGGATCAGTCGTTGCCGACAGAAACCCGAGTCGCCCCGAACGATGATCCGGACCTTGGGCCAGACCTGCCGCAGGCGGGTGACCAACAGCTTGATCACCGCTGCGGCATGTTTGGCGCCGTCGATCCGGCTGTTGCGCAGCACACAGGCCAGCATCGCTTTGCCGCAGAAGACATAGAGCGGCAGATAGCAGTAGTGATCGTAGTAGGCGTTGAACTCGGCGTGCTCCTGCTCGCCATGCAGTGGAATATCGGAGGCGTCGATATCCAGAATCAGTTCTTTGGGCGCTACCGTCTGCGCCGCAATGAACTGGTCGATCAGAACCCGATTGAGCGCCACCACATCAACCCGACGGGCTTGCCGCTCCATCCGGCACAGCGTCGCGCTGCTGCCCAGCGCCTCGCCCGTACCGACCGCCGTTTGCATCAGTGGGTCGCTGCGTAGTGTCGTGTGGTCATTCAGGTCTTCATAGCCGCAGCACAATCCGTAGAGTCGCTGCGCGACCAGATCACGCAACGCATGCGTGATCAGCTCCGGATCGCGCGGATCGTGCAGTGCCTTGGCAACCGCCGATGACAGACCCGTGCGTCGATCCACTTCCCGAAGAAGCATCAGACCACCGTCCGAACTGAGCGCTCCGCCTCCAAAATCAGCTTCAACAATTCGCCGCCCTACGCGTCCGAACTGCATTTCTCCAGTGCTACACTTTGGCATCGGCGGAACCCCGTTAAAACTGTCTTGAACACCAGTAGTAACGCGCCTTCCGGCTGTTCCGCCGACCTCTCCTGTGAAATATCCGGGCTAGTAATCAGTCAAGTTGAACAAAAAGGATAGCCACGTCATTCCGGCGAAAGCGACCGAAGGAAGTGCAGAGCCCGGAATGACGAATTCTGTTGGGTCGTTTTGATTCACCGTGACTGCCACTAGCACAACACGAACAACACACAAGCCATGATCGGCCTGATCATCGATCGGCACCGGCTCGACCCTCAAGTCTTGTACTTCACCACCGACTCACGCAATTGAGCCGACAGGCTGTCGAGCGACTTCGCCGTGGTGTAGTTCGATTCTGCCGCCTGGTTGTTGACTTCGGTCATCTGGGCGATGCGCTCGACGCTCTGGGCGATTTCGGTACTCGCCGCTGCCTGCTCGCGCAGGGCAACCGAAATCTCCGACACCGCCTCCAGGACCTGACGCGACTGGACCTGAACCTGGCTGATCGCCTCACCTGCCCGTTCGGCCTGATGCACGCCGGCGGCCACGCGTTCGACACCTTCCTTCATGCTCGAAACGGCCGTCGAGGTACCCGACTGGATGGCCCCGATCATGCCGGAAATTTCCTGGGTCGACTTGGCGGTGCGCTCGGCCAGTTTGCGCACCTCGTCGGCCACCACGGCGAAGCCGCGCCCCGATTCACC
>CALAGF010000251.1 GCA_937892345.1 uncultured Rhodocyclaceae bacterium
AACTACCAAGGCCTTCTCCGAATACTTTGGTCGATTCGGTTTTGCGTTTGCGCGTGTCGAGGCGGTGCCGGACATTGACCGCGAAAACAACCGCGTGTCGCTGGTGCTTCAGGCCGAACCGGCCCGCCGGGCTTACGTGCGGCGCATCAATGTGAGCGGCAACAACCGCACCCGTGATGAAGTCGTGCGCCGCGAATTCCGGCAGTATGAGTCTTCGTGGTACGACGGCGAGAAGATCCGCCTGTCGCGGGACCGTGTGGACCGTCTCGGGTACTTTACCGAGGTGGGAATCGAAACCCAGGAAGTGCCCGGATCGCCGGACCAGGTTGACCTTGTGATCAGCGTCGCCGAAAAACCCACCGGGTCTTTGCAGCTCGGTGCGGGTTTCTCCAGCGCTGAAAAGGTGTCCTTGTCATTTGCCGTCAAGCAGGAAAACGTATTCGGTTCAGGCAACTACCTGGGGGTGGATGTCAACACCAGCAAGTACCGCCGTACTTTGGTGTTCAGCACCACCAACCCGTACTTCACACAGGATGGCATCTCTCGAACGCTGGACCTTTACTACCGCACCGACAAGCCCTATGAAGACCAGGGTGGCAATTACCAGCTGGTCACTACGGGTGCATCCATGCGTTTCGGGGTGCCCTTCAGTGAGACCGATACCGTATTCTTCGGCGGCGGCATAGAGCAGACCAAGATCAAGCCCGGCACCAACATCCCGGCCGCGTACCTTGCCTACGCAGACACCTACGGCTTCAGCAGCAACTCCATTCCCCTGACCATTGGTTGGTCGCGCGATGACCGTGACAGCGCGCTGGCTCCAAATTCGGGTCGTTACCAGCGGCTCAATTCCGAATGGTCTGTGGCGGGTGACGCGCGCTACCTGCGGGCGAACTACCAGTACCAGCAATACATCCCGTTGAACAAGCGGTTCACGGTGGCCTTCAATGGCGAGCTGGGTTATGGCAAGGGCATGAATGGTCGTCCGTTTCCGGTGTTCAAAAACTTCTACTCCGGTGGCCTGGGCTCAGTACGTGGTTTTGACCAAGGCACCCTGGGACCGCGCGATGTGACGGGCGCCTCTTTGGGCGGGCCGAAGAAAGTTACGCTCAATGCCGAGCTGATGGTGCCGTTTCCAGGCGCTGGCAATGACCGCACGCTGCGCCTGTTCACCTTTGTGGATGTGGGCAATGTGTATGGTGAAAATGACAAGGTCAGTTTCAGCGACATGCGCGCGTCAGCGGGTGTGGGCCTGAGCTGGATTTCTCCCTTGGGTCCGCTGCGTCTTGCCTATGCACAACCGGTGCGCAAGTTCGCCGGCGATAGAATTCAGAAACTTCAATTCCAGATTGGTACGTCCTTCTAATGAAATCACTTTCCCGTCATTTCACACTGGCCCTGCTGCTGAGCGCGCTGGCCGTGGCTTCCCCTGCGCTGCAGGCACAAGAGTTCAAGGCCGGTTTCGTCAACACCGACCGCATCTTCCGCGAACTGCCCGATCTGCTGCAGCCCGGCGACCTGCTGGTCTTCAACGACACCAAGGTCATCAAGGCGCGCGTCTTTGGCGAAAAAGCCAGCGGCGGCAAGATTGAGCTGCTGGTCGAGCGCGTGCTGCAGAACAACGAAGTCGTAGCCCATATGCGCGTGAGCAAGAAACCCTTGCCCGGCGCAAAAAGGTTGTTCCTTTCGACCTCGAAGCGGTGCTGAAAGAACGGGGTGCCGATTACCGGAAAGCATGGATTCCGATGACTTCGAAAGTCGTTGTCGACGGAACCCTGATCACTGGACAGAATCCGCTCAGCTCCAAGGAAATGGCGAAAGTCGTATTGAATCACCTGACTAAAAGGGAGATCCGATGAAAAATAACCAGTTGATGATCTACGGGGCCTACGGCTATGCCGGAGAGCTGATGGTGCGCGAGGCTGTGGCACAGGGGCTCCGCCCTATTATCGCCGGGCGAGATGACGAAAAGCTGAAACCTATCGCTACGGAACTGAGCCTCGAATGCCGGGCTTTCGGTGTACGGAATACCGGAAGCAATTTACAGGATATAAGCGTACTACTCAACTGTGCGGGGCCGTTTTCCGCCACGGCGGAGCCGCTGGCGCGAGCATGTCTTGCGCAACAGATCCACTACCTCGACATTACGGGCGAGATCGACATCTTCCGGAAATGCCATGCGCTGGATGAAGAGGCGCGGCAGCAAAACGTCCTCATTTTGCCAGGTGCCGGAACCGACATCGTGCCAACCGACTGTCTGGCGGCGATGCTTAAGGAGAAACTGCCCGTCGCCACGCGCATCGATCTGGCTCTCTCGTTCGGCACCAATCCAAGTATCGGCACGGTCAACACCATGATCGAGAGTTTCGGCAAAGGCGGGTTGATCCGCGAGGGCGGTATGCTGAAAGTCGTTTCGAATGCCTTTCAGATGCGGAAAATCCCGTTTCAGAATAAGCCCCAGTGGGCAATGACGATCCCCTGGGGGGATGTTTTCACCTCCGGAATATCTACCG
>CALAGF010000252.1 GCA_937892345.1 uncultured Rhodocyclaceae bacterium
CGTTTTACTTCCTGCGTCTTGCTCTTGTGCGCCACCAAGACCGCGTCCGGCGTTTCGACCACGATCAGGTCGTCCACGCCCAGGCAGGCGAGCAGGCGACCTTCCGTAAGCGGTCATCTAACCACGCCCTACCGGGATAGCTGGCGCGATGCCAGGATTGCGTCCGCAATCTTTGAATGGCGGACGCAATAATGAGTGAAGCTGAGTTTTCGTTTTTGCCGCTGCAGGTGCTGCGTGTCGGTGTTGGCGGCAAGCGGACGTTCGAACCGGAGGGCAAGCGGCGGTTGATCGAAGCGTGCCGCCAACCGGACGTATCGCTGTCGGGCATGGCGCTCAAAGCAGGCATCAACGCCAACCAGTTGCGCAAGTGGATTCGGAGGAGTGAGCAGCGGAAGGCGGTGCTACGGACGTTGCCTGCCTTCGTTCCCGTGGTGGCGGTCGATGGCGCACCGCTGCCGCCCGCGACGGCAACGCCGTCCATGCCACATGACGCCTTGTCGCGCGCACCCATCAGCGTGCCTGACGCGCGCCTCACGGCCCGTCTGCCGAATGGCGTGACGGTCGAACTGGCCTGCGGCGGGCAACATGCGCCGCTGCTCAGGACGATGCTCGAAGCACTGGGAGCCCCCGGATGTTCCGCTTCGACCCGGCGCTGAAAGTCTATCTTCACCGCGAGCCGGTGGATGGCCGCAAGGCCATCAACGGACTGGCGCTGCTGGTCGAACAAGCGCTGGGGCTGGATCCTTTTGCGCCCGCCGTATTCGTCTTCAGCAACCGGCGGCGCGACCGGATCAAGATCCTGCTGTGGGAACGGACAGGATTCTGGCTGATGATCAAGCGGCTGGAAGCCGACCGCTTCAAGTGGCCCAAAGACGCCGAGGTTGTCACCCTCAGCGTGGAACAATTGCACTGGTTGCTGGCAGGAATCGACCTGGCCGCCATGCGCCCGCATCCGGAGCGGAAATATCTGCAGGCAGGGTGAACCGGGCATCATGCCCTTGGTCTAATCCCGGACATGGCGACCATCACCCTGACCTCCGAAGAATACGCAGCGCTTGTTGCTGACCGGGATGCACTGCGTGGCGAGTGCGATGGACTGCACGGCGAGGTGCGCACGCTGAAGGTCGAAGTCAGCCTCCTCGAAGAACGTCTGAAGGCCCATCTACGCAAGTTGTTCGACGCCAAATCGGAAGCACGTGGTAGCGAGCAGCAGGACATGTTCTTCAACGAAGTTGAAATGCTGGCCCCGGCCGGTACGCCGGTCGCGGAAGAGACGACGGTGGAAGTCGACGTCCCTGCCCATAAACGCAAGAAACGGGGCCGCAAGCCGCTCGATCCGAATCTGCCACGCGACATCGTCCGCCATGAATTGCCGGAATCGGAGCGCATTTGTGCCCACGACGGTGTCGCCTTGGTCGAGATCGGTGTCGAAATCAGCGAACAACTCGACATCATTCCCCAACAGGTCCGCGTCATCCAGCACCATCGGGTGAAATACGCCTGCCCATGCTGCGACCAAGGCATCAAGGTGACGCCGGCAGCGGCACGCCTCATTCCCAAGGGATTGCTGACCGAATCGGCACTGGCCTGGGTGGTCACCTCAAAGTATATGGACGCCTTGCCGCTGTACCGGCAAGCGGCACTCCTCGGTCGCTTCGGCGGCGACCTCTCGCGCAATACGCTGGCGGCGAGCCTCATCAAGGTCGGCGAAGCGGTGCAACCGGTCATCAACCTGCTGCGCGACCACCTGCTCGATGCCGATCTCGTCCACGCCGACGAGACGACGATCCAGGTGCTGAAGGAGCCCGGCAAGAAGGCGCAGACGAAGAGTTACCTGTGGGCACAGGCCACCGGCAGCGGACCACCGATCCGGTTGTTCGGTTACGCCCGTGGGCGAGGTGCTGCCCATGCCGAAACCTTGTATGCCGGTATCAAACCTGGCGCAGCGCTCATGACCGACGGCTACGAGGTCTATGCCGGAATCGCCGAAGGCAACCGGCTGGCCCACCTCGGTTGCTGGGCGCATTGCCGGCGTTATTTCGTCGAGGCGGAAGCGGTGATTCCCAAGACGGCTCGCTCCCCGGAGCAGCCAGCAACGCAGTTCATCGCTGCCATCGCTGAGTTGTATGCCGTCGAGGCTCGCGCACGGAAGCTCACGCCTGAGCAACGGCATGCCCTGCGGCAGGAATACAGCCAGCCGATCCTGGTGAAGATCGAGGCGATGCTGCTCAAGCATCTGCATGCCGTCGTGCCGGGCAGTTTGCTCGGCAAGGCGCTGCACTATCTGTCGGCGCAGTGGTCAAAGTTGATTCGCTATGCCGATAACGGCCTCTGGCCGATCGACAACAATCTGTGCGAGAACGCCATTCGTCCATTTGTCGTCGGCCGCCGCAACTGGCTGTTCGCCGATACGGTCGCCGGCGCACACGCCAGTGCGAATCTCTACTCGATCATCGAAACCTGCAAGGCCAACAGCATCGATCCTTACGCCTACCTCGTCAGCCTCTTCCGGAAACTCCCCGCCGCACAAACCGTTGATGACTTCGAGCGACTGCTGCCCTGGCGCCTGGCGAACGCAGACTGAACACCAATCACTCCGCCTCAATCGTCTGCGTCAATCACGTCGTCAATAGAGCGCTTACTCATCTCATCCCATTCCCGCAGTTCGGGCGTCCATTCGATCTTCCCTTTGGGCATTTGTGCGAGCAGGTCCGCCAAGCGATAGCGCTGTCTTCGTCGGCCACTTTCCACCGTCGAGACCTTCCGCTGTTTGGCTCTTTTCATTGATCAATCTCCACTTCGGCGGTAGGGGGGGGCTATCTCGCAACAGACCGAGCTTCACCGCCAAGCCGCGCGGTATGTCGATTGCGAACCTACCGTTCAATTTTCACCAGATCAACAAA
>CALAGF010000253.1 GCA_937892345.1 uncultured Rhodocyclaceae bacterium
TACTTTAGTGTTATGTGGATGAATCTTGCTACCTTCGGTGGTTTGGGTTTGTCGATTCGTAGTTTGAAGAAGGGTTGATATGTTTACATTGCAGGACTTTGTGATTGCTTTTGAGAAGTGGGAGAATGACTACCGAGTTAATCCCACTAACTACTACACACCAGATGAAACAGCAGGATTGGAAGTCAGTGCTGTGTCTGTTGGTCGTGCTGAATATTTTATGGATTTGTTGACTGAAAATAAGGAGTGAATAAGATGGAAAATAATCAAGAAGTTAAGAAGTTTAAGACCAAGGCAGAGTATGTTGAAATGCTCAAGCGGCAATTCTATGAGGTCGAAAGTATCATGGAGACTGTAAGTGAAATCAAGGCTGAGATGAAAGAAGCTGGCTTTGATGCTACATTACTCGTGAAGGTAGCTAAGGCTCTTGCTGAAAGTCGTGCTGATGAGGTGATTGAGAAGAATGAACTATTTGCAGATACCGTTGAGGAAGTTCGTAGTACTTATTAAGTGAAGACCCTTCGGGGTCTTTCTAAAGAAAGGAGGTTGTATTGAAAAGTACAAAACCACTAGTTGCAGTCGATTGTGACACATTGCTCTACGCCAGTACCGCTGCCTGTGAGGAGAGGTCAATTGAAGTATTGCACGAACCAACAGGGAAGACTAAAGAATTCAAGAATCGGACTGAATTCAAAGAACTGATGAGGAGTAAAGAGAAAGAGATTACTCATGACTATAAGATCATTGACCAACAGTTTCCTCAGCCCATTGAAAATGCTTTGCAGATCGTAAAGCAACGAACAGAGAAGATTTTGGACAATTTCAGTGATTGCGAAGTGGTTCTATGTGCTGGAGACTCCGATAACTTCCGAATGAAACTCCCTTACCCAACGAAATACAAGAAAAATAGAGATACAACTCTCAGGCCACTGCTGCTAAAGGATGTACATTCTTATTTTCGTAGAAAGTACAAGGCTGTCATGGCGCAGTCCCACGAGGTCGATGATGAAGTTGCCATACTAGCTTATGAAGCACTGAGACAAGGTAGGGAAGGAATTGTAATTTCGCCAGATGGAGATTCTAGGCAATTTGACGGGCTGAAGCTTGGAAAATACGACTACGATTACGAAGCTTGTTTTCCTATTAAGTTCATGTCACCTATTCGTTGGACAGATGGAGAGTTTGATTCTTATGGTTTTCCTTGGACTATAATGCAAGCTGCAGTAGGTGATGCGACCGATGGGCTAAATCCAACTTATCTGCCAAATAAGCGGTATGGTGAAAAGGGGTTCTATAACGAAGTGAAAGATATGAAGTCCCCAGAAGAACTTGCTTTGCATTTGATTAAGAAGTACAAAGAGTGGTTTCCTTCAGAGTTTGAGTACGAGACTTGGAATGGAGTTAAAGTAAAGGCAGATTGGAAGTTTATGTTGAATCTTTATTGGAAAGGTACAACAATGAAGCGAGAGAGATACAAGGAGCCTGATTTTGTAGAGTTTATAAAAGAAAAGGAAAGACAATGCAAATCCAATCCAGGCGATGGCTAACGGATAGAGTAAATCTATGGATATCTTAATTTTGGGAATGTAAAAAAAAGCCAGTGCCGGCAGGGCGACACGCATGCTTTGCGGCAGCGTGATGTCCATGAACGTCTCGAATGGCGACAGACCCAGCGCCCGCGCCGCTTCGATCTGTCCGTGCGGTACAGCGAGGATGCCGGCGCGCACGCCGACGAGGAACGTCGCGAGGCCAATCCGCCCCTGCA
>CALAGF010000254.1 GCA_937892345.1 uncultured Rhodocyclaceae bacterium
TTCAGACCTTCCTTAGCTTAGCGTACGATTTTTTCCGAATTCTGCGGTTCCCCCTATCCGGCGAATTCGCGCTTTCTGTCAGGCGCTATCGCTGAGGCCTTGGAACGTGCCGACCCGGAAAGCCTGCACCGTGCCTGCTTACCTGATGCGAAACCGGGCCGCTGATTGGCGCAAGGCTTCGGAAAGCATCTGAATCTGATCAGTGGAGGACACTACATCACAGATCGCTGCATAATTCCGCTCCGACATCTGCGCGATGTTTTCGACACTCTTGGCGATCTCATTATTCGCATAGCTTTGCTCGCGAAGCGAGGTGGAAATGCCATCGATTGCTGCCAGAACATTGTCGGTGCTGCCATGAATAGTCGCCATGGAATTCCCCGTATTTCTAACGAGTTCCATGCCCTCATTGACCATAACAGTTCCTTGCACCATGCTTTCCACCGCCTGCATCGTACCGGTCCGAATCGCTTCGATCATGGCGGCGATGTCCTGGGTGGACAGTTTGGTGCGTTCGGCCAGCTTTCGCACTTCGTCTGCGACCACGGCAAATCCACGCCCCTGTTCGCCGGCCCGAGCAGCTTCAATGGCTGCATTGAGCGCCAGTAGATTGGTCTGATCGGCAATCTCCTTGATGACATTGACAATATCTGCAATCTTGTGGGATTGCTCGTCAAGGGCTTGCATGAAATTCGATGACTGATTGACGTTTTCGACGATCTTGTTCATTTCAGCGACCGTTTTCTGGGCAAACAGCTCCCCTTCTTCGGCCATCTGCTTTGAATCAATTGCACTCTTGTTTACGTCCACCGTATTGTCCGATATGTGGCCGATGCTGACCGTCATCTCTTCGACCGTCGCCGCGACAGCCGCTGCGGCATCTGTCTGCTGGTTAGTTGCCTCCTGCACTTGATGCGATAAGGCCGACAATTGCTTGGCGAAACCAGCCAGTTGAACCGTCGCTACGACGATTTGTTCGACCATTTCACGCAACCCGTCCTGCATCGACTTCATAGAAGCCAGAAGGCTTGTCGTATCGTTGGACTGGAGGTTGATCGTTGCCGACAGATCGCCTTTGGCTATTCTCCGGGCAACCCCGGAGGCGTACTCGGGCTCTCCACCCAACGTTTCTAGCAGGTTGCGGACAATGGCAAAGCAAATCCACAGGGTCAGGCCGACAGCTACCAGAAGCAGGCTGGCGTACGAAACGAATGCATCACGATCTGCATCCATATTCGCGTGGATTTCCTGCTGGATATCCTTTGTGTAGCTTTCCTCGACCGTCCTCAGCAGGTCAATTTTTGCAGTGATTTTGGCAAACCAGTCCTCCGGGGAATAGACCAGCTCGGCATTTGCACCCTTGTCCTTGACCATCTGTTCGATGGTGCCCACTTCCTTGAAAATCGGCTCGGCTAGCTTGGCACGCAGTAGTTTTTCCTGATCCGGCGTGGCGTACCCGATGGCCAGGCGCAAATAGGTGGCCTGATCGTTGATCAGACTCTGAAAAGTGCTGAATTGTTCAGAAGTCAGGCGCCCGGCGCTGAAGCCGCCGGTTACCAATGCCCGCTCCTGACCGTTGCGTTCCTTCAAGAACAATACTGCCTGTTTGGCATTCGACAGGCGTGACAGTTTCGATGACGGCATCTGGTTTCCGGTACGCAGCGCGATTTCCAGTAACTGCGAAATCGTCTCGCTGTAGAAGCGGAAGGACTCACCGGGTTCAAGCGAGAGACGTGTTATCTGTTCGCGTTTTTTTTCGAGTTCGGCCAAAGGCGCGCTCACCGTTGCAAGAAGCTTGATATAGCGTGGCCCGACCATGGACGCGTCGATACGCCGGATGCTTTCATTCAGGCGCAAGATGGCTGAATCGGATTGTTTGCGTTGCGCAGTGAGGTTCTCCGCAAATTTGTTACCATTGCTGTTGAGGAAGCCGGAGCTCATGCCGCGCTCCTTCTGTAGCTCATGCACTGCTTCACCCAACTCGATCACGAGGCTGACCAGAGATTCGGCTTGGACATGAGACTGATAATCCGCGTACTTCTTCCAGGCTCCGCTTAGGCCAAGGACCAACATGACCGTAATCGGCACGGTGGCGATCAGCAACAAACGGCTTTTCAGACTCGTCTTTTCAAACATTCACGCCCCCTGATTGTTCATAAATATTGAGCCAAATTCTAACTGATATTCGAGTCTGTCTGCCCGAATTGTGCCGCCGGACGGCGAGCCTGCCACCAAGGCCTCACGTTGCGCCAGCCAGGACGCCGACAACTTGCCGCGAAGCAACTGGCTGATGCCCACCTCGAGGTGTCCCATGGCCATTGCTGTAAAACAGCGTACAAACCTTTCCAGATTTCCGGGGTGATCAGCGTCCAATAGTTGCCACCCTGGGTTGTGTAACCTACCGGCGTTTTTGCCGGGGAATCTGGGGTGTTATCCATGGAAGTCATAGCCGAAATCCGGCGTCGTCATT
>CALAGF010000255.1 GCA_937892345.1 uncultured Rhodocyclaceae bacterium
TATCGAGTGGGCGCACCACCCTGGCGGCGCTGAAGCAATTGGTTATGGATACAGCCAGTCACTATCGCGCCGAGCTGCCGCTGGAAGGCGTGGTGGTACGGCGCGAATCAGCCGACTGGTGCGAGGCGCGTGCCAAGTTGGTGCGCCCGGATTTCGCCCAAGCGATCGACACCCATTGGCGCAAGCGCGCCATCGAGTGGAACCGGGTAGATTGGACGCGGACATGAATCCTCTGCAGCGCACCATCATCGAAAAAACCGGCCACGACAACGGCTTCGAGCACGTGCTGTCATCCGCTGGCGATGCGGTCATACTGGCTTCGGCTCGTCATCGAAGCCAGGCGGCGGTGACAGCATTGCGGCGCGCGTCAAGATAGTTGTCGCCTGATTCATGCTGCCAAAGGCTGTCTGTCGGTCGCCCGCGATGTCATATCGACCACCGAGTCGCGTTCCGGGTTGAGTGTCACGACGCCAATGGGCTCCCAGTTGCGCGTATGGCGCGACCAGCGATTCGGGTTTCGTTGTCGAGCCTCGGCGTACAGTGCGTGCCGCGCTGCGAGGATTGCACGGTCTTCGCCGGCATGGCGCTGTGCTGGGCTGACGTAGCGGATGCCGCTGTGGCGATGATCAAAGTTGTACCAATGCACAAAGCTGGCTGCCCACAGGCGGGCGGCGTCGAGATCATCGAAACCCTTGGCCGGGAATTCGGGACGATACTTGGCGGTGCGGAACAGCGCTTCGGCATAAGCGTTGTCATCGGACACACGCGGGCGCGAGTACGAGGGTTTGACGCCCAGCCAGTGCAGCATCGCCAGCACGGTCGTGGCCTTGAGCGTGGCGCCGTTGTCGCCATGCAGAACCGGCTTGGCATCGCGAGCCGCGATGTCCTCGGCCAGCGCCGTGCGGCGCACCAGATGCGCGGCATGCTCGGCGGCATCGGTCTCATGCACTTCCCAGCCGACGATCTTGCGGCTGTACAGGTCGAGGATCAGATACAGGTAGAACCAGCGGCCGGCCACGGTGGCCGGCAGGTAGGTCATGTCCCAGCACCAGACCTGGCGTGGTGCCGTGGCAATATGCGTGGTCGGCGGGCGTGCGGTCGCGGGCGCCTTGGCGCGTCCGCGGTGGGCGTTCTGCCCATGCTCGCGCAAGATGCGGGCAAAGGTCGATTCGCTGGCGAGATAGACGCCCTCGTCGGCCAGCATGGGTACGATGCGCGCCGGCGGCACGTCGGCAAAGCGCACCTCGTTAGCCACGCGCAGCACTTCGGCGCGCTCGGCCGGACTCAGTGCATGCGCCGGCACCGGACGCTGTGCCGCGGGCCTGCCGTCCCCGGCCACGAGGCCGTCGCGTGCTTTCCAGCGCTGCAGGGTACGCACGTCGATACCGGCGGTTGCACAGGCCAGCTTCAGTCGAGCGCCGGCCTGCTGCGCCGCATGGATGTTTCGGGCAAGGTTCTGGCGAGCTTCGAGGCCGATCATTCGTCCTCTCCCTTGTTGAAGATCGCCGCGACTTTTTTTGACAGCACCAGCAAGGCCGCCGTCTCCGCCAATGCCTTATCCTTGCGCCGCAGTTCGCGCTCCAGTTCCTTGATGCGGCGCTTGTCCTGTCGGGTCTGCTGCGGGCTGGCGCGGGCCTCTTCGGGCTCGGCCAGGGCCTGCGTGGCGCTTTGCCGCCAAGCCGCCAGTTCTTGCGGGTACACGCCATTCTCCCGGCACCATGCGCTCTTGCCGGCTTCGTCCATCGCCGCCGTAGTCAGCACTGCATCGAATCGGGCTGCCGCTGTCCAGGCCCGCTCGCGAGCGGGCCTGGACAGCGCCTCACTCCGCCAGCGTTCCAGCGTCGACACGCCAACGCCTATCTCATGCGCCACATCGTCCAACGTCGCGCTTTCCGGCGGCAACAACCTCGCTACCGCTCTATCCTTGAATTCCTGTCCGTATCGAGCCAATTCGTTCTTCCATCATCGCCCCCTGTTCGTCGATTCTATCGGGGCGACAACTATTCTGACGCGGGGGGTACTCCAGCAGGTAAGTGGGCACAATGGCATTGCCCTTCACGGTCTTGACCAAGTCCTTGCGAACCACCAAACCAGCAAAGTGCTGATTGATCTTGTCGTCCAATTCACTCAATTCGCTCATCGGCCCCACCTCTGCTTATTCTTCAAAAATCAAATTCACAATACACATATGAGTTTCTTCGAAGATTTTGAATCTTTTTCAGTTTTTTTAAAGACGAATCTTCCAAACAACAATTTACTTCTAATAAAAGGATCGAGAGGAATGGCATTAGAAAAAACTTTGGATTTGATATAAAAAAAAGCACTTCAAATGAAGTGCTTTTTTGTGGGCGATGAGGGGTTCGAACCCCCGACCCCCTCGGTGTAAACGAGGT
>CALAGF010000256.1 GCA_937892345.1 uncultured Rhodocyclaceae bacterium
TCAACCCCACAGGAGGCGCAAGAATGGCAACCATCGAAGAACGCATTGCAGCACTAGAAGCTAAGCTCAAACAGGAGAAGGCCAAGAAGCAACAGATCGAGGCCCGCAAGCGGGCAGCAGAGTCCAAGGCAAAACGCTCACAGGACACCCGGCGCAAGATTTTGGTTGGCGCTGCTATCCTCGCCAAAGTCGAGCGCGGGGAATGGCCTCAAGACAAGCTGCTTGCCCTGATGGATGTCTCACTGACTCGCCCAGATGACCGCGCCCTATTCGACCTGCCAGCCGTCCAGCCTCAACAGCCCTCGCCGGCACAATCCTGAACACCGTGGGGCGCTGCCCCACCGCCAATAGGAATAACCATGGATTCCATGACGATTGAACATCTCCACCAGATCGTGGCCGATGGATTTGTACCGGACGAGGCCGGTATGCACCTGGTGCGCCGCGATAGCACGCCACCATGCGCCGAGTACGATGCCGCTGCCAGACAAGTTGCACGCCAGGCGCAGGAAGCTGGCCAAGCCCTGGCCGACTACTGGCAAGCTCTGCGCACCAACACCACAGAAGCCACATAAACGCCCGTAGCGCGTTTTTCCTGTCACTCGCACCAATTACCCTATGGCGCACTAAGAAAATTGCTCAGAGCGGCTTATATCCCCTAGAAACGGGATTTCTGCCTCTAGCTTTGTAAACAAACAACGGGCGTTGCGTTGATTTGCCGCAGGCCAGCGGGCGGCCGCGAGAGCGGCGCCCGGAACCGGCGCACGCGCCGGCTGGCCGTGTTTCGCGCATGCTGACCCGTAGCCGGCGCGTGCGCCGGTTGGCCGGTATTCCCGGCCAAGGTCATGCGCGACGCGCTGCCGGTGGTGTATAGCGCCCGCGTGGCCGCTTTGCGGCCACCTGGTCGCGGGCAGTTCGGCAGCCAAAGGCTGGCGACTTTTTGAGGGGGAAGGGTGGAGCCCGAAGGGCGACCATTGGGGGCTTGCCCCCGGTGGTCGCGGCGCAGCCGCTGGCGTGCTTTTTTGCACGCCGCCTGATTAAAAAGGATTAGAACCGGATTAGCTTGGTTTTCGCCAAACGCTGAAACCCAGCACTGGCGCGGGTTTGCGGTCTGTTCGATCTGTGGATAGTCTATCCGCTGGAACGGTATCTCCTATCCGCTGGAACGGTATCTCCTATCCGCTGGAACGGTATCAACCGCGAGGCTTCCGGGGCTTGGCCGCCTTCTTGGCCAAGTGCCGCCGCTGCGCTCCGCTGGCCTTCTTCTCGACGTACACGAGGTCGCCGCGAATCTCGTAGCTAAACCCCTCGCCGTTGGCCTCGCACGCCTCCGCCACGGCATCCAGCGCCTTGCGCAGCTTCTTGGCAAAATCGCTCATCAAGCCCGCCTCGCTACCGCAGAGCCGGTGCAGCGTTTCGATCTTGAGCGGGAACGGCGCGGCGTGGCTGGCGTAGAAGCCGTGCAGCCACTGCGCGAGCTGGTGGCCGCCAAGTGCATGTCGCACGCCCCATTCGATCTGTGTGAACTGGTCGGCGGCGAACAGCGGGCGCAGCTTCTCGTCCAGCTCGATCACCCACTCCTGCGTTTCCTCGTCCTTGGCCGCGAAGCGAATCAGGCCGCCGATGTAGGTGTAGCGGCCCTGCTTGATCGTCACGGCATTGGCTACAAGCCGCGTGATGCGCTTGTTCAGGGTCGCCCGGTTTTTGCCGGTGTCGGTCTTGCCCATGAGCTTCAGCAGGGCATAGAAATTGACGGGGAGACAGAAGAATATGCATTTGATCTGAATGAGTTTTTTGAGGTTACCAATGGTAAGTTTAACCATGAATCTTCCGTTGATAAATTTCTCGATGCCCTGACAAGACAGACAAAATTTCCATTTTCTACGGAAAAATTGCGAGATGAATTAAAGCACACCTTCTGGCTGCTCGATAGGGTAGACAGTGCAAAGGCGCTGACAAAAAAATTAAGGGAACATCCAATATTCCAGGAATATGAAGTTGTTCTTGCTGCTGGCGACGGCAAACTGGACGATGATGAGGAAACAATGAAATCTTATGATAAAGTGGTTGCGGCTATTGCACAGCATGAAAAGACCATTACTTTGTCGGTAGGACAGCTTACGACAGGAATTACAATTCCAGAATGGACAGCAGTGGATCCGTACCTTCTCTCAGAAATTCAACGATATTCTCACCTCCGGCTACAGCGGAAACGGGGATCCCGGCGTGAAGATGTTCACCGGTAATAAAGCTACCGGCGGTGAGCAGTTCCTGCTGGAT
>CALAGF010000257.1 GCA_937892345.1 uncultured Rhodocyclaceae bacterium
ATCTACACAGGCGAAGACACTCTTTCCCTACACGACGCTCTTCCGATCTCTGGCCTATTCATCATTCCACGGCCGCGCCATATCGCTCGAACTGGCCAAGGATGCGCTGAAAGACGTCATTGGATCGGTACGCAATATCGGCATCGACAATATCCAGAAAACGGTTGCTGACTACTACAAGATCAAGGTCGCCGACCTGTTCTCCAAAAAGCGCACGCGTGCCATTGCACGACCACGCCAAATCGCCATGTGGCTGTGCCGGGAAGCCACGGCACACAGCTTTCCCGAAATTGGCGATGCCTTCGGGGGCAGGGATCACACGACGGTGATCCATGCGGTCAAGACGGTCGACTCACTGCGCGCCAAGGACAACCAGTTGCAACATGACCTGCATGTATTGCTGCAGGTACTCAAAGGCTAGGCTGTGGATAAATATATGGACAAGCTGTTGGTAAATTGTGGGTTATCTGGACAAATCCACTTTGTGGGAAAATTGTCCAGTTTTCACCCACAGGCAATCCAGAGACTTTCACACGCCTGTTTTTTGAATTTTAGTCGTTGAATTAAAACAATAATTTACTGTTATCCACAATACTGTTCCCGATATAGTCTATAAAGGAATTTAATTTATGGTTCTTATTAAAAGCCAAAGAGACACCCTTTTGGCCCCACTTCAGTCGGTGTCGGGAATTGTTGAACGTCGTCACACCCTGCCCATCCTTTCCAATGTGTTACTGGAAAAGAAGGGGGAGTTGCTGACGCTGCTCGCAACCGACATTGAAATCCAGATCACGACCTCGACCCAGGTTTCCGCAGGCGATGGCGATGGTGCAGTTACGGTGGGCGCACGCAAGCTGCAGGAAATTCTCCGCTCGCTTCCGGAAAGCACCGAGATCACGCTAAACCTCGAAGACAAGCGCTTGCAGGTCAAAGGCGGAAAAAGTCGCTTCAACCTGCAAACCCTGCCGGCCGACGATTTCCCGCGCATGACCCTGAGTGATGGTGAAACCCGTCAATTCAGCATTTCCCAGCGCGCTTTTCGCCAGTTGATTGCCAAAACGCAATACAGCATGGCAGCACAAGATGTGCGCTATTACCTGAATGGCCTGATGTTACTGGTTGAAGGCAAGGAACTGCGTGCAGTCGCCACTGATGGCCACCGTTTGGCCTACGCCAGTGTCGAGATCGAAACTGAATTGCCGCGTCAGGAAATGATTCTTCCCCGCAAGACAGTGTTGGAACTCAACCGTTTGCTGGTGGATACCGACGATCAGTTGAACATCACACTCGCCGCGAATCAGGTGCGTTTTGCCTTTGGCTCCATCGTTCTGGTTTCCAAGTTGATCGACGGAAAGTTCCCGGATTACGAACGAGTGATTCCCGCCACCCTGAAAAATCACATGACGGTGAATCGCCAGCTGCTGATGCAGGCCACCCAGCGTGCAGCCATTCTGACCAACGAGAAATTCCGCGGTGTACGCGTTGTACTCGCCGAAAATGTGTTGAAGCTGATTGCCGCCAACGCCGAACAGGAAGAAGCGGTTGAAGAAATTGAAGTCAATTACAATGGCGATGCCATCGATGTCGGCTTCAATGTCAGCTACCTTCTGGATGTGCTGAACAATGTCCATACCGATGACATCCAGTGGAGTTTCAATGATGCCAATTCCAGTGCGCTGGTCACTGTTCCGGGCAACGACCGCTTCAAGTACGTCGTAATGCCAATGCGTATCTGATTCCGGATTTTTGATTTTCTGTAAAGGCTCACCCGTGGGTGGGCCTTGATCGTTTCACGTGGAACCCGAACAATGAGTGAAGAAATCGTCCCGCAAAGCGCCGCACCGGCTTATGGTGAATCCTCCATCCAGATTCTTGAAGGACTGGAGGCAGTGCGCAAGCGGCCAGGCATGTACATAGGAGACACCTCCGATGGCACCGGTCTGCACCACCTGGTCTTTGAAGTCGTCGATAACTCGATTGACGAAGCGCTGGCCGGTCATTGCGACGACATTATCGTCACCATCCATACCGACAATTCGATTTCAGTAATCGATAACGGTCGCGGCATCCCGACCGGGGTCAAGATGGATGACAAGCATGAGCCCAAGCGCTCGGCTGCCGAAATTGCCCTGACCGAACTTCACGCCGGCGGCAAATTCAACCAGAACTCCTACAAGGTATCCGGCGGTCTGCACGGCGTGGGTGTGTCCTGCGTGAATGCACTTTCCAAATTCCTGCGCCTCACCATCCGCCGCGATGGCAAGAAGCACTTCATGGAATTTTGCCGTGGCGTGCCTGTTGACCGCAGTATCGAGGTCCGCGATGGTTTTGAAGTCTCGCCGCTGAAAGTTCTTGGTGATACCGAAAAACGCGGCACCGAAGTGCATTTCCTGGCCGATGACGAAATTTTCGGCCACGTTGAATTCCACTACGAAATTCTCGCCAAGCGCCTGCGCGAACTGTCCTTCCTGAACAACGGTGTCAGCATCAAGCTGGTCGACCAGCGTTCCGGCAAGGAAGAACTCTTTGCCTTTGCCGGTGGTGTGCAGAGCTTTGTCGAATATATCAACCGCACCAAGTCGGTCCTGCACCCGAGTATTTTTTACTCCGCCGGGGAAGCCAAGGTCGGGCAAGGTGCGGCCGATACCGGCGTCACCATTGGCGTCGAAGTTGCCATGCAATGGAACGACTCCTACCAGGAACAGGTGCTCTGCTTCACCAACAACATTCCACAATCCGACGGTGGTACCCACCTGACCGGCCTGCGCGCCGCAATGACCCGGGTTATCAACAAGTACATCGACGAAAACGAAATCGCCAAGAAAGCCAAGGTCGATATCGCCGGTGACGATATGCGTGAAGGCCTGGCCTGCGTGCTTTCCGTCAAAATGCCGGACCCAAAGTTCGCGTCACAGACCAAGATGAAGCTGGTTTCCAGCGAAGCCCGTGGCGCAGTTGAGGAAGTTGTTGCCCAGAAACTGGCTGATTTCCTGCTCGAACGTCCGGTCGATGCCAAAATGATTTGCGGCAAGATCGTTGAAGCCTCACGTGCCCGCGAAGCCGCCCGTAAAGCCCGCGAAATGACGCGGCGCAAAGGTGTGCTTGACGGTGTTGGTTTGCCCGGAAAGCTTGCCGACTGCCAGGAAAAAGATCCCGCTTTGTGCGAAATCTACATCGTCGAGGGCGATTCCGCCGGCGGCTCCGCCAAGCAAGGCCGTGATCGCAAGTTCCAGGCCATCCTGCCATTGCGCGGCAAGGTCCTGAACGTTGAAAAAGCCCGTTTCGACAAACTCATTTCCTCCGAGCAGATCGTCACCCTGATCACCGCGCTCGGCACTGGCATCGGCAAGGACGATTTCAACGTCGACAAGTTGCGCTATCACCGCATCATCATCATGACCGATGCCGACGTCGACGGCGCCCACATCCGCACGCTCTTGCTCACGCTGCTCTACCGCCAGATGCCTGAACTGGTCGAGCGCGGCTACATCTATATCGCCCAGCCGCCGCTCTACAAGGTCAAGCACGGCAAAACCGAGCGGTATCTCAAGGACGACCAGGAATACAACCAATTCCTGCTCAACATGGCACTCGATGAAGCCGTGTTGATGCCCCGGGCTGACGCCGAAGGCATCACCGGGCCTGCGCTTGAAGGTCTCGCCCGCTCCTGGCTGGCCACTGAAGCCGTCATCGAGCGCATCTCGCACCTGATCAATCCGCAGGTACTGCAAGCGATTGTTCGCCACAATATTGCGGTCGACCTCTCCAGCGAAGAAAAAACCCGCACCAGCGCAGAAGCCATCAGTGAATTCGTTCCGGTTGGCACCCGACTCGTTCCCCGTTTCGACGATATTCAGGAGCGCTGGACACTGCGCGTCGAACGCATGCATCACGGCAACCTCAAAGTTGGCCTGATCGACGAAGATCTGCTGCTTTCCGGTGATTTCATCCAGCTCCGACGCATGGCTGAAACCTTGGCCGATCTCTTCGGACCCGGCGCTTACATGGCCCGTGGAGAAAAGAAACAGATCGTCACCAACTTCGGCGATGCCATGAAATGGTTGCTCAACGAAGTCGAACGCGGCATCTCCAAGCAGCGCTATAAAGGTCTGGGCGAGATGAATCCCGATCAACTATGGGAAACCACCATGGATCCCAAAGTTCGCCGCCTGCTCCGCGTACAAATCGACGATGCCATTGCAGCCGACGAAATTTTCACCACGCTCATGGGTGAACTGGTCGAACCACGCAGGGCATTCATTGAAAACAATGCATTGAATGCGCGGATCGACATTTAAAAAATTGTAGGTTCTCACGATTGTCTAGATTTTTCCCAAAAGTCTGGATTTCGTGAGATCAGCTGAAACAAAGAGGCTACTCACTTAGGGTGGACTCTTTAATTCGAGAATCCGACGGCCTGATTCCGCAGCTAACCACCCTCTCAGCCCCGGTGCTTTTCAAGCCATTTTAGTAGCGTTGCGTAAAGAGATTCGGGCTTGACTGGCTTTGTGAGGTAGTCGTCCATTCCTGCCGCAAAGCACCGATTCTTATCCTCGGCAAAGGCATTGGCCGTCATCGCCACGATGGGCGTTGCCTGATACCCGGGCAACTGCAGGATTTGCCGAGTCGCCTCCAGACCGTCCATCTTCGGCATCTGTATGTCCATCAGGATGACGGCGTAGCGGTCTGAGTGGGCTTTCTCCACAGCTTGTTGGCCGTTCTCGGCCAGATCGACCTCTAGGCCCACATCTTCCAGCAACATTTGGGCTACTTCCCGATTGATCGGCTCGTCCTCGACCAGCAGGATGCGCTTGCCGGCATGCTTGCACAGGATGATCTGTCCGGTGGTTTCGTTGCCGCTGGGGGTAGTTGGTGCCGGCGTCTCGAGAGCCTTTTTGAGAACAACTGTAAACCAGAAGGTGCTTCCCTGCCCCAGGGTACTGGTCACGCCTGCCGTACCCCCCATCACTTCAGCGATCTTTCGAGTGATGGCAAGGCCCAGGCCAGTGCCGCCGTACTGGCGGGTAGTTGAGTTGTCGGCCTGTTCGAAGGCTGTGAAGAGTCTGGTCTGGACTTCGGGGGCGATACCGATGCCGGTATCTTCGACTGTGAAGCGTAGCGTGGCGGTATCGTCAGTTTCGGCGTCTTGCGTCACACGCAGGGTAATGTGGCCTTGCTCGGTGAATTTGATGGCGTTGGCGGCAAAATTGAGCAAGGCTTGTTGCAGCCGGGTGGCGTCGCCCCGCAGATGGTGAGGCAAGGCGGCAGTTTCGGTGTTGAAACCTAGGCCCTTGTCCCGCGCTTTCTGACCAAGCATTGAGGCGACATTGCCAAGCAGGGCTTCAATATGGACTGGTGCGTCTTCCAAGGCGAACTTGCCTGCTTCGATCTTGGAGAGATCGAGGACATCATTGATGATCCCGAGCAGGTGATTGCCGGCGTTCTCGATCTTGTCGAGCTTGTCGGTTTGCTCGACCGTCAGGCCGCTACGACGCAGGATATGGGCCATGCCGGCAATGGCGTTGAGTGGGGTGCGGATCTCATGGCTCATGTTGGCCAGGAAGGCGCTCTTGGCGATATTGGCGGCATCGGCAATTTCTTTGGCGAGGCGTAGCTCACGGGTTTGCGCTTCGACAAGCTTCTGAAGGTGGTGACGATGTTGCAGCAGTTCCAATTCGTCCTGCTTGCGTGCGGTGATGTCGGTATGGGTTCCGCACATGCGCTGCGGTTTGCCATCCACATCTCGCTGCATCACGCTGGCCTGATCAAGAATCCACCGTATGCTGCCATCCTTGTGGAGCATCCTGTACTCAAGCCGATGCATGTCGGAGCGCCCTTCAATTACTGCTTTGATGGAATCCCAGGCACGTTCCCTATCCTCAGGGTGAATGAAGTCGGTCCACTGCATCACCGTATGTTGGATTTCGCTATGCGTGTATCCGAGCATCACTGCCCAGCGTTCGTTGCGGTCCACTTTGCCGGCTGCAATGTCCCAATCCCAAAAACCAAGTTCCGACCCATCCAGTACGAAGCGCAGTTGCTTTGCGCTGTTCTCGAGAGCAAGTTCCGAACGCTTGCGGTCCGAAATGTCTTCCACCATGGCAACCACATAGTCCAAACTGCCATCCGGCTTGCGCACATGGCTAACCGCCAGCCGCGTATAGACCAGGTGGCCATCCTTGTGGATGAAGCGCTTATCCATCGCATAGCTGTTGATTTCGCCGGCCAGCATACTGTTGAACTGCGCCAGATCAGGCGCGAGATCCGCCGGATAGGTCAGCTCTGTCCAGGTCATGTGGGTCAGCTCATCGCGCGTGTAACCCAGCGTCTGGCAAAGAGCATCATTGACCTCGATCCAGCCCTTTTGTTGGCTGGTAATGGCAAGCCCGATGATGGAGTGATCGAAGTAGGCATGGAAACGTTCCATGCTGGCGCGTTCTTCTGCAATGACTGCCTTCTGCGCCGCCTGTAATGCCGCCCGCTCTTCAAACTGCTGTTCGTAGTTGCGAAAGATCAGGCACAGCAGGGCAGTTGCGAGGGGATAGAACAGCAGAAGGATCCACCAGGCCTGTTCAATGAAGGCATGCCCAGCCCGATCGGGAAGCTGCGTGAAGGCGGCCAACTGCATCAATTGCACTACCACGCCGAGCGCCAGATAGTACCCGTAATGCGGTGGGACGCTGCGCGACTGCCACCACTGCCGCGCCAGCACCCCCAGCAAGGCCGAGAAGAGGATCACCATGATACCTACCGGTGCGCCGATACCGCCCAGTTGATAGCGATAGAAGGCCGACATGCCGGCGGCGATAGCCGCGCTGACGCCTCCACCGATTACGCCGGCGACCGCCAGCACGATCGACCGCCCGTCAAAAAATACGCCGGGTGCGAAGTTCACCGGATTAGCCATACCCAACAAGGTCACGCTGCCAAACAAACCCCCGAGCACCAGAGAATATTTCTGCGGGGATTGGTGAAATCGCGTAACGACTAGCTGGCCTGCGGCTGCTAGCGCGATCAGAAAGGCAATGTTATTGACCAGGTTGCTCAGCATTTTTCATTTGCCCTTCGGGCCGGGAAGCAGGATGTTCAGCGAATTCTTTCGAGAAAACCGTCAACCCGGAGCGGGTAAGATTTTTCCATCTGAAAACTCTGTCGACAAGTTGTGAATGCATTGTTGATAAGCCTGGATTTTACTCAGAACCCAATTTCCATCCACAATCCTTCCACAGCATTTGAAGCGCTTTTTGCAGTGCTGCAAATCGATTTTAATTATCTGAATTTATAGTATTTTTTGTAGTTATTCACAGACTTGTTGCTGAGATAGTAAACATCTTCTTTGTATACAGGTTCTTTATATGTAAACACCGTTGATCAGAAACGGGCCTTGGCTGGAGGTATCAATGCGGGTGGTGTTGCAGCGGGTAAAACAGGCTTCAGTGACGGTCGACCACAAAATTACCGGTGAAATCGGGCAAGGTTTATTAGTCCTTGCTGGCTTTGAGGAAGGTGATGGCGATCGGGATATTGATTGGATGACTGGCAAAATTCTTCGGCTACGCTTGTTCGCCGATGAAAACGGTGTGATGAACCGGAATGTTCAGGAAATTGCCGGTGAGATTCTGGCGGTCTCGCAATTCACGCTCTACGCGTCCGTCCGCAAAGGCAACCGTCCATCCTGGAGTCGGGCGGCCAAGGGCGAGCTATCCGGGCCGCTTTTTTTACGTTTTGTCGATAGCCTGTCTGCCGCATTCGGCAAATCCGTGGCAACCGGCGTATTTGGCGCTGACATGGCGGTTTCCCTGATCAATGACGGGCCTGTCACCCTGACGATTGATTCCCGTGATCCTGAATAAACGCTTGAGTAAAGCGACTCAGGCGACGAAAAGGGTCAGCTGCAAAACGACGATCACCGCCAGGTGGGCCGGGTAATAGAGGTAGAGCGCATTTCGCAGCCGAGGTATGGCGATTTGGAAATTCATGGCAAGCAGCAAAGGAAGTGCTGCTGCATAGGCCCATGAGTTGGTATTGACCGAACTCAGGGCGACCATCGCTGCGAGCAAAGGCAAAATCCTTAAGAAACCCGGTGCTCGCAGAAAGAACCAGATGCTGATCAACAAGCTGCTACCGGCCCAGCCGTAGTCGATGAATGGCCCACTCAAGGAAAAAAACAGGATAGCCAGCACAAGGCGAAAGCGCCGGTGGCTTTCCAGCAGGGCGATGATGGCAACACCGGTGCCCAGCGTGAACAGAATGTTCAAGGGCAAGAAACCAAATTCCGCGTAGTTGAGTGCGCGATACGGCAATTCTGCAATCACCATGCAAGGCAGCAAGCGACCAAGGACGCGTAGGGCAAGCCTTGGGTCATGCTGGCGATTACGTGCGAGATTGCTGGCCAGTACCCAGGCAAACAATGGCCAGGAGAGCCTGCCGACAATAAACATCCAGGGGTGAGCGCTATTGAGCAAGTGCAGATTGACATGATCAAGCGTCATTAGCAGGACTGCCAACCACTTGAGTGCTTCCATGCTGCCGGAAGAGATTTCGGCAGGTTTGCTGATCCATGTGCGAAGCGCTCGCATATTCAACTCGCAGCCAGGCAAATACCCGGTTGAAAATCGATTTCCGCGACCTGTTGACCGTTGCGATCCAGATAACGGAAGCGGACGGTCACATCATGGGCCAGCAATAGGGTTTGCCATGGATCTGCACAGACCGAAGCCAGGAGTGGATCACGCGCTTTGCGCGTCAGGCTGTCTGAATCGATTTGCTGGCGCGTCAGCGCGTTGAAGCTCGTGCTGTAGGTCCACACCCTTGCCTGGATCTTGATCGGCTCGGCACGAACATTACCGGGCTGTTCTGCAGGCAATTGGCGGTTGGCGATCAGCATGTTGCGATGGACTTCGTGTTCAAACTGTCCAAAACGGTAAACCTCACCCGCATGCAGAAACAAAAGCAGGGCAATACTGATCAAGCCAGCTAGCCGGTAGTACCAGGGTTTTCCGTTTGCTTCATCCGCAAGCTTGTCCCACCTGACGCGAAGACTCAGCACTGCGTAGCTTGCGCACAGAAAAAACAGGCTCTGATACGTGACGGTGAGCCACAGTACATGCTCCAGATCAGGACGATATCCTCGACCCAGAAAGAAAATTGCCTCGAACAGGCCGTTGACCGGAAGAAAGAAGCCCAACCAGAAAAACCATTTTCCGCGCATGGCCGATCGATGACAGGTTAGCGGATTGATGCCTCAGTCCTTGGGTTCGATCAAAACAGCGGGGTAGCCCTTGGGATCATGGCGATGCTCGTAGATTTCCTTGATCTGGAATTCGAGATCAGTCAAAGCGCCGTTTTCATCCGCGTAGATTTCCTTGATCCGGAGAATTTCGGGCAAGGCTTTTTTGAAAGCCAGCATCAGTTGCGGATCGAAATGCAGGCCGCTTTGCGATTCCACATAAGCCAAGGCTTCGTCGACCGGTATTGCCAGTTTGTAGGGCCGAACCGATACCAGGGCATCAAAGACATCGGCAATGGCAACAATCCGGCCTTCAAGCGGAATGGCGTTTCCCTTGAGGCCAAGTGGATAGCCAGTACCATCCCATTTTTCGTGATGCGAGAGCGCAATGACACGGGCCGTTTCCAGCAACTCGTTTTCATGCTTGCCGATAATTTCGGCACCCATGATCGGGTGCTGGTGCATGATTGCCCATTCTTCCTTGTCCAGCTTGCCCGGTTTTAACAGGATGGCATCGGGAATGCCGATCTTGCCAATATCGTGCATCGGTGCCGTGTTGAAGATGGTTTCGCTGGCCTCGTCACCCAAGCCATGGGCGTGGGCGATCAGACGGGCGTAATGGCTCATGCGCAGGACGTGATTGCCCGTTTCGTTATCCTTGAATTCGGCAGCCCGACCCAGACGGCGGATGATTTGCTGGCGGGTTGTCAGCAGTTCCTGGGTTCGTTGCTGCACCATGCATTCCAGTTCGCGCGACTGGTCGTAAAGGGCCAGGTGGGTGCGCACACGGGCGAGCACGATGG
>CALAGF010000258.1 GCA_937892345.1 uncultured Rhodocyclaceae bacterium
GAGGATGCCCGCCTGTTCGACACCGTAGAAGCCGTTTCCGACCTATGCAAGGCGATTGGCGTCTCGATCCCGGTCGGCAAGGATTCGCTGTCGATGCGCACCGCCTGGGAAGATGGCGGCGAGAAGAAACAGGTTGTGTCACCGCTGTCATTGGTCGTTACCTCGTTTGCTGCGGTCGACGATGTGCGCAAGACAAAAACCCCGCAACTGGCCGTCGACCAGGGCGAAACCGAACTACTGCTGCTCGACCTCGGCAAGAATCGCCTCGGCGGCTCCTGTCTGGCACAGGTCTACAACGCCACCGGCAGCGATGCGCCCGATGTCGATGAGCCGGCCAAGTTGAAGGGCTTGTTCGATGCGGTGCAGAGACTGAATCGCGACGGCCTGTTGCTGGCCTATCACGACCGCTCCGATGGCGGCCTGTTCGTTGCTGCTTGTGAAATGGCTTTTGCCAGCCGCCGTGGCGTGTCGCTTGACCTCGACGGCATCTGCTATGACGCCGGTGCGGGCGATGTCGATGGTTCGGAAAAACTGCCGCATCTGCTCGCTGGCCGCGATTTTGAGCACATCGTCCGCGCCTTGTTCAACGAAGAACTCGGTGCCCTGATCCAGATTCGTCGCGAAGATCGCGAAAAGGTCACGCCCATCCTGCGCGCCAATGGCGTGCCTTACCACTTCGTCGGTACGCTCAACGAATGGGACGAAATTCGTGTGACCCGCAACGCCAAACGCGTGCTGCGCGAAAAGCGCGTCGACCTTCAGCGTGCCTGGTCCGAGACCAGCTACCAGATGCAGGCCATGCGCGATAACCCGAGCTGCGCGCAACAGGAATTCGACCGCATTCTCGACGTCACCGACCCCGGCCTGACGCCGAAGCTGACTTTCGATCCGCAGGACGATTTCACTCAGATTTATGCTCAGATCAGTGGCCGTCCGCGTGTGGCCATCCTGCGCGAGCAGGGCGTCAACAGCCATTACGAAATGGCGGCCGCATTCGACAAGGCCGGCTTTGCTTCGGTCGACGTGCATATGAGCGACATTTTGAGTGGCCGCGTCAGCCTCAAGGACTTCAAGGGACTGGTCGCCTGCGGCGGCTTCTCCTACGGCGACGTGCTGGGTGCCGGCCTTGGCTGGGCGCGGACCATCCTGATGCACGACGGCTGCCGCGACGAATTCGCCGCCTTTTTCAACCGCAAGGACACTTTTGCACTCGGCGTCTGCAACGGCTGCCAGATGATGAGCGCGCTCAAGTCCATCATCCCGGGTGCCGAACATTGGCCGGCTTTCCGCCGCAATCAGGTCGAGCAGTTCGAAGCCCGTTTCGTGATGACCGAAATCCTCGAATCCCCGTCGATCTTCTTCGCCGGGATGGAAGGCTCGCAAGTGCCTATCGTCGTTTCGCATGGCGAGGGTCGCGCGGTGTTCGATAATGCCGACGACCAGGCCAAGGTGCTGTCCGCCGTGCGCTACGTCGACAACAAGGGCGAACCGACCGAGGTCTATCCGTACAATCCGAACGGTTCACCGAACGGCCTGACCGCTGTGACCACGGCCGACGGCCGCTTCACGATCATGATGCCGCACCCGGAGCGCGTCTTCCGCACCGTGCAGATGTCCTGGCATCCGGAAAACTGGGGTGAAGATTCACCGTGGATGCGCATGTTCCGCAATGCGCGGCGCTGGGTGGCTTGAGTTTCGCCTAGTTCAACAAAAAAGCAGCCTCGGCTGCTTTTTTGTTGTTTGTCAGCGGTCGACCGCAGTCAAGCGTTGAAATCAGGCCTGAATGAGGCTGCGCGCTTCTTCCATGCGAGCAATCACACGATGCGCTGCCTCATTGAGGTCGGGCAGCAGGAGGTCTGCTGAGTCACCCAGCCCGTTCTGGCTGAGATCGACGATTTCGTTGGCCAGTGCATGAAAATGACGGTCGGCGGCGAGCAGGGCAGCGAGAACACTGTTGCCGCCTTCGGCAACCGCTGCACTCAGCGCACGCTCCAGCGTACAGCTACGATGTTCGGATAACGGCATGTCGGCATAGTCGCCGCCGGCAAAGGCGTTGAGAAACTGGCGCCGCCACTGATTGTGCGAACGGATGGCGCTGTCGATATCGATACGCTCCATGCGTCTCTCTCCCGGAAAATATGGTCCGCTGCATGCGGGTCTGATCAAGGCCGCATTATGCCGCAGTGTGTGCAAAACGCTCAGCGGGGCAGAAGAATCTTTCCGGGAAACCGGGGGCGGATATCAGCAATCAGGCGATGGATATCTGCTGGCGACGCCGCCAGCAGGCGGGGGTTTCAAGATGGGATAGGTCGCGCTGGCGTTCGGCGAAGATGGCGTGGGCTTGTGCAAGGCGGCTGTATTCTTCAGCAGAAATACCTGCCAGCCGATCAAACCATTTTTGCAGTTGCTTCATCATGAATCTCCTTGGATGGATACTGTATGAATGAACAGTTATCGAAAGAATACATCGTGACTGTATGAATGTACAGTTATTTATCCTGAGCCCCTGAAACTTGACGAAAGTCATAAGTAACGGTCGATAGACGGATAAGATTGAGGTTTTGGCGAAGGAGCGTTTGGCATTGGCGGCAACTGACAATCAGGCTTTTGCGAAGCAGGGAAATTGCGGTCCGGTTGATGAATGGTTTGCCCATTCAGCGCTTACCGTCTTGCAAACGCTGCACGAAGGTATCCAGTTCTGGGACGAATCCGGCCGCCTGAACTACGCCAATCCGGCCAGTGGCAAGCAATTCGGCAATGAAAATTTGTTGCGACCGGGGACTCAGTGGCTGGAATGGCTCGCCTATTGCCGCTGCCATGGCGGATTGCATTGCTCGCCGCAGGAGTTTCCTGTGGCTCGTGCCTTGCACGGTGACCCGATTGATGAACAACGACCTATTCAGGTTTGGCGTGATGATGGTTCCATCTGCTGGGTCCGCTTTCATGCTCGCCCCCGTTTTGACGCGGCAAGCGGGCGGGTCATTGGTGCAGTCAGTTCAACAATCGATATCACCGAACTGATCCAGCAAGAGCAATATCTTCAGCACGAAGCCCACTATGACCGCCTGACGCGTCTTCCCAATCGGGCATTGTTTGCTGACCGCATACGGCAGGCGGTGTCGCGCAGTCGGCGAACCGGTGAATTACTGGCCGTTTGCTTGATGGACCTTGATGGCTTCAAGGCGATCAATGACACGCTCGGCCACGATGCCGGGGATCTGCTGCTAAAGGAAGTGGCTCGCCGACTGCTTGATACGGTGCGCGGCGATGACACGGCAGCGCGTCTTGGCGGTGATGAATTCGCCATCCTGCTTGGTGGCATTGACGATATTTCGGCCTGCGAACAGTTACTCAGACGCTTGTTGGCTGCGGTTGCTGCACCCTTTTCGATCGGTGGCCAAAGTGTGCGTGTCTCGGCCAGTATCGGGGTCACGCTATGTCCGGGTGATCCCTCCGAGCCGGAACAGTTGATGCGTAATGCTGATCAGGCCATGTACCGTGCCAAGCAGGGGGGGAAGAACCGTTTCGACATCTTCAATCGGACGCTGGATTCCAAGGTTCGTGCCAATCAGGGGCTGCTGCGCAAAATCGAGCAGGCACTTGAACGTGGCCAGTTATGCCTGCATTTCCAGCCCAAGGTTGATTGCCGACAAGGGCGGGTGGTCGGGGTTGAAGCGCTGATTCGCTGGAACCATCCCGTGCTTGGTGTGCTGGGTCCGGCGGAGTTTATACCTCTGATCGATCACGATGATCTGATCATTCAGATTGGCGAATGGGTGATCGGCGAGGCCATGCGCCACTTGCAGCAACTGCATGCGGCTGGCCACCGTATTGTTGTCAGTATCAATATTGCGGCGTATCAGTTCTTGCACACTCAGTTCAGCAAACGGCTGGAGATGTTGCTGGCACAGTATCCTGACTCGCTGGTTCGCTTTCTGGAAATCGAGCTGCTAGAAACGGCAGCGCTTGAAGATATTGGCCTGGTTTCTGCGCTGATCGAACAGCATCGTGCCCGCGGCCTGCGTTTTGCGCTGGACGATTTTGGCACGGGCTATTCGTCGCTGGCGCATCTGAAGCATTTGCCCGTCGACGTCCTGAAAATTGACCAGACCTTTGTCCGTGACATGCTGGGCGATACCGGAGATTTGAACATCGTTCAGGCGGTGATCGGCCTGGCCAGCGCATTTCAGCGAGAAGTCGTGGCCGAAGGCGGTGAGTCGATAGAGCATGTGTTGATGCTGGTTGCACTGGGTTGCGATGTTCTGCAAGGCTATGTGATTGCTCGCCCAATGTCGGCAGAGCAACTGTTGGCCTGGCTTGAGGCATTCCTGCCGGATCCACGCTGGGCGCTGGCTGATTCGGTGTATCCCCGGCAGGCCGATTTTCAGATTTTGCTGCTCGAATCCTCGCACCGCCATAATTTCGACCGGCTGATGGGGCAATTGGCACGACCGGAACCCGGTCTGAAAATTGTCGAGCCGGAATGCCGTTTTGCGCGCTGGCTGGCTGATCCGCTGATTCGCGGTCGACACGGGAGTGAACGCGATTTTCTCGAAATGGAAGTGGCCCACCTCGGCTTCCATCAAGCCTTGCGCGACTGTCTCGTCCAATTTGCCGAGGGCGGAGTGCAAGCCGCGGATCTTGCCCATCTGAACCAGTTACACGAAAGATTCATCATGTTGCTCAACCGTTTCCGTCTCGGCCTCGTGCAGGGGCGCAACTTTTCAACTTCGGCTTTTAACAAAATCAGCGAGAGGACATCGTGACCCAATATCAGGCAAGCAAGCTGGAATGGACGGACGCACTGAATACAGGCGTTGCTGAAATCGACGACCAGCACATGATTCTGGTGCATACCCTGAATGAAGCATCGGAAAAGCTTGCGCGCGATGCGAGTGCGGAAGTGCTCGGGCAGATTACCCAGGATTTGCTGAGTTATGCGCTTTACCATTTCGAGACAGAAGAGGAACTGATGCATGACCTCGGCTATCGTCACGAGTCAGCTGACGCTGCGGCGCAACATCTGGAGCAGCATCGTGCGTTTTCCGCCAAAGTGGTCGGCATCCGGGAAAATTTGAAGGCCGGTATCCTGATCGCGCCTGCTGATCTGATCGGTTTTCTCAATGACTGGCTGGTCAATCACATTCAGCATACCGACAAGAAGCTGGCAGCCTTCATTCTTGGGCGCAGAGGCTAGTTTCGAGCAAGGGCCTGGGGCTTGCAGAAATAGATTGGTGCACTGCACAAGTTTCGCTTGACTCCTGATATCCGGTGATTACAATGAAGCCATGTTGCAGCGCACAATGAATGTGTTGCCTGGATTCAATTAACCCTCTGGAGAAATATCATGTTCATGAAACCCGAAGAATTCGCCAAGTCCTCCCTCAACTCAGTCCTGTTTTTCGCCAATACCGCTTTCGAAGGTATCGAGCGTCTGACCGTGCTCAACCTGGCAGCTGCCCGTTCCATGCTGGAAGCCAGCATCGCCAACATGAGCGCACTGATGGGCGCCAAGGACATCCAGTCCTTCGTCGAACTGCAAAAGGGCATGGCTGCGCCTTCGCTGGAAAAGGGCGTTGAGTATTCCCGTAACGTGATCGCTATCGCGACCGACACCAAGGAAAAGATTTCCAAGGAAGTCGAAGTTCAGGTTGCTGACACCAATGCCAAGGTTTCCGGCATGGTCGAAAAGGCCCTGGCTGCTGCCCCGGCGGGTTCCGAAGTGGCCGTTGCCGCTGTCAAGACCGCGATCAAGTCTGCCAACGAAGCGATTGACGGCCTGAACAAGGTTGCCAAGCAAGCTGCTGAAGTTGCCGAAGCCAGCGTTGCCGCTGCGACCGAAGCCACCATCAAGGCTGCCAACGTTGCTGCACCGAAGGCTGTTGCCAAGAAGGCTGCTTGATTCGCTGATTCCTCTGGAATCCAATAAGAAAAAGCCGGGTTTTTCCCGGCTTTTTTGCGTCGACCGCTGGGCCGGTCAAGGATGATCCGGCGGCGTGGGTGGCGGACGCCACTGCGCTGGCGGTACCACCTTGGGCATTGCGGTGTCGGCCATGTAATGCGGCGACATGATCTGGACGCCGTATTCGTTGAAGACATCCTGAATATTTGCATGCAGCATCGACAGCACCTCGGCACGTGGGCGGGGTTCGTGCGGAACGGCCTGTGCGACCAGCCGGTATTCCGGGTAGTAGTCTGAGAGCGCGGTCTGGAAAACCCGGGGTGCGGGCGTTTCAAGGATGCCCGTGGTGCGTCTTGCGGCCTCGATCAGCATCGTTTCCACTTGCCGCCACGGCGTGTCATAGCCGATGGTCACGGTGGTATCGACGATAAAACCATCGCCATCCACGGCGCGTGAATAATTGCGGGTCACCGTGCCGGTAATCAGTGAATTGGGCAGGGTGAGTTCTTCGCCAAGACCGGTACGGATCGTGGTGGTGAACATCCCCAGGCGGGTGACCGTGCCTTCATTTTCACCCACCCGGACATATTCACCAGTGCGCAAGGTGCGCGTGTAGGTCAGGATCAGGCCGGCAGCGCCTTGGCCGACCACGCTGGTGGCGCCCAGTGAAACCATCAGGCCGAGCAGTACCGAGAGTCCGCGAAAGGCCTCGGTATCCGCGCCTGGCAGGTAGGGGTAGGCCATGGCCACGGCAAATAGCCAGATACCGAAATTGAACAGCCGGCGGGTTACAGGCAGGGTGTCCGGTGCCAGCCAGCTGATGTGGTTGTTGCCGAGCGCGACCCGCTTGAGCAGGTGGCCAAGGAAGTTGATGCTGAAGCGGGCGATCAGGAAGATGGCGATGGCAACGCCCAGTCCGGGTACTGCACTGATAATGCCGCTGGCCAGTCGTTCCAGCACGTCCAGCAGGTAGTCGTTGAGGCGTTCGCCCCAGGCGCGCGTGTAGGGGAAACGGGAAAGTACGAAGCTGAGCCATTCGTAGCTGAGTAGGGCAATGAATAGCCAGCGCAGTACATCGATCAGGCGCTGGGTCATTGGAATCAAATGCTTGCCGTCGAGCAGTTGCGTACTGCCGATGCGGAATGCGGTGGCCTTGCGCCGGGTCAGATCGAGCAGCCAGGCGGTGAGGCGCAGGCGCAGTTTGCGGATGCCAAGCAGCAGCAGGCCGAAGATCAGCGTTGCAGCCAAGCTGATGCCCAGCGCCTTGAGCAGGCTTTCCCAGTTGCGTGCTTCGTTGGTTTCACCAATGACCTGGGTCAACAAGCGCAGGGTTTTTGAGCCGAGTTCATCGAAGGTGATCGGATCAAGCGGATCAATGTCGCCCTTGGTAATCACGAATACCGCCGTGTTGTCGAGCATTACCAGCTTGCCGTCCGGATGCTCCTGAATGACGATTTCCGGGGCTTTGCCGTTGCTCAGAATCTCGCTGATGTTGTTGCGCGCCCGGGCTGCGCGGATGGCGGGAGAGGCGCCGAGAAAGTCAGCGCGGAAGGTAAACACTTCGCGGTTGAACACGCTGAGCTGCGCCGGGCTTGCCGGATCGGCAGCGAATGCCGACAAGCTTGCCGCGAGCGCCAGCAGGACACAGAAAATCAGGCGAAAAACGGAATTCATGCGTGTTGACCGCTTAACTGCGCGGCGCGCGTAGCGGTTTGCCCTTGCCACCGCGCGCACTGTTGAACTGCTTCAGGCGTTCGCCCTTGAGCTTGCCGGCAACGCCATCGACCACCGGGATGACGGCTTCCAGCGCGCTCTTGCCCGGCTCGGCAGCAATCAGCTTGAGACCGCGACCCTTGGGCAGGAGGCGGATTTCGTCAATGGCGAAAACCAGCGCGCGGCCGTCGCGGGTAAACAGGGCAATTTCCCCCTCAGCCGGCGCTGGCTGGAAAATGGCCGGCGCTTCCTTGTCGTCCAGCGTCAGGAAGGCCTTGCCGGCTTTGCCGCGCGAAATGAAGTCTTCGCCCTGAACCCGGAAGCCGTAACCGCCTTCACCTGCGACCAGATAGGTTTTGCCGGGAGAGACTGGATAGGCGAGGGCGATTTTTCCACCCGCGACAAAGTCGACCAATGAAGTTGCCGGTACGCCATCGCCCTTGCCGCCGGGAATGTCGGCAGCGGGAATCGAGTACGCACGGCCGTTGGAATCCAGCAAAATCAGCTGGTCGACCGTACGACAAGGCAGGCAGGCGAGCAGGCTGTCGCCGGAGCGGAAAGTCAGTGTGGCCGGGTCGACGTTGTGGCCGGTACGCGAACGCAGCCAGCCGTGTCTGGAAATGATCAGTGTGGTCGGTTCGTCCGGGATCGAAATGGCTTTGGCACCGGCCTGCGTGACCTTGGTATCGGCTTCGATCAGCGTGCGGCGGTCATCGCCGTATTTCTTTGCATCGGCCTCGATTTCGGCGGCGACACAATCGCGCAGCGCGCTTTCCGAATCGAGCAGGGTGTTCAAACCTGCAGCTTCTTCACGCAATTTGGCCAGCTCTTCGCCAATCTTGATGCCTTCCAGTCGCGCCAGCTGGCGCAGGCGGATTTCGAGAATGTCCTCGGCCTGAATATCGGAGAGTTTGAAATGCGCGATCAGATCAGCCTTGGGATTGTCCGATTCGCGGATGACCTTGATCACCCGGTCGATGTCGAGCAGGATGGCCTGCCGGCCTTCAAGGATATGGATGCGTCGTTCGGCAGCGGCCAACCGGTGGCGGGTGCGCCTTTCCACGGTCAACAGGCGGAAACGGCACCATTCCGAAATCATGTCGTAGAGCGTGCCCTGACGCGGCGCGCCGGCCAGACCAAGGACCGTCAGGTTGATCGAGGCATTGGTTTCCAGGCTGGTATGGGCGAGCAGCAGGCGGATCAGGTCATCCTGATCCTGGCGTGAACTGGCCGGTTCGATGACCAGACGAACATCGTGTTCCTTGCCCGATTCATCGCGCACACCGCTTTCGCCGATGGCGGAGAGAAAAGCTGCCTTGAGATTCAGCTGCTCCGGCGTGAACACCTTTTTGCCGGCCTTCTCCTTGGCGACCGGATTCGAGCAGGCCTCGATCTCGGACATGACCGTGGCGGTTGAAACGCCCGGCGGCAGTTCGGTGATTACCAGCCGCCACTGGCCGCGTGCCAGTGCTTCGATTTTCCATTTGGCGCGCACGCGCAGGCTGCCGCGACCCGTTTTGTAGGTGGCGGCAATTTCTTCCGGAGAGGAAATGATCTGGGCGCCGCCGGGGTAATCCGGACCGGGGACCAGCGCCAGTACCTCGTCCTCGCTGAATTCCGGGTTGCGGATCAGGTTGACCGCAGCAAGGGCGATTTCACGCAGGTTATGCGACGGAATTTCGGTGGCCATCCCCACCGCAATACCCGAGGCACCATTCAGCAGCGCAAAAGGCAGGCGGGCCGGCAGCAGGCAGGGCTCGTCGTTGACCCCGTCGTAATTCGGCTTCCAGTCGACCGTGCCTTCGTCCAGTTCGGCCAGCAGCAACTCGGCAATCGGCGTCAGGCGGGTTTCCGTGTAACGCATGGCCGCGGCGTTGTCGCCATCGCGCGAGCCAAAATTGCCCTGTCCGTCGACGACCGGGTAGCGCAAGCTCCAGTCCTGCGCCATGCGCACCATCGCGTCGTAGACCGACGAATCGCCATGCGGGTGATATTTACCGATCACGTCACCAACGACGCGCGCCGACTTCACGTGTTTCGGGCTCTTGTACAGCCCCATGCGATGCATGGCATAAAGAATGCGACGCTGCACCGGTTTTTGGCCATCCGCATTTGACGGCAGGGCGCGGCCGGTGACCACGCTCATGGCGTATTCGAGATAACGCCTTGCCGCGTAGTCGGCGGGCGAAGGAATATCCTCCGCCGGGCCGCTGGCGGAGGGCGGCAGCGGCGGCAAATCGTCTGCGTTGCCGGATTTCAGTAAAGCTGCCGCTGCGCTGGCGGCGGCATTGAACAGGTCGAGCTGGTCGTTCATGGTGGGCAAGAGGCCAAAATCGGATCGGTGGCAAATTTATCACGGTCAACCCGCTGCCGTGGCCCAATTTCCCGCACGGGGCGAGGTCAGGCCGGGTAGAACACGGCCAGCCAGACGGTGGGTGCTTCGGCTGTGGTCCACGCCACCCTGTGGCGGCAGTGGGGCGGCAGATCCAGATAGTCGCCGGCATGCAGGATGCGGGGCTCGGCTTCGCCGGCGAGCTGCAGGTGCGCTTCGCCCTGCAGCACGATGACCCATTCACCCTCGTCCTGGTCGTACCAGAAACCCGGCGGGCTGCATTGCCCGGTGGACACGATGCGTTCGATCCGCACGCCGGGCCGGTTGAGCAGCGCGGAAAACTGCTCCTGATCGCCGGTCGACCGGGGCAAGGCGGAGAAAATATTGGAGGGCATGGTGGCAGGCGTGAATCGAGGGATGAAGGGCGTTTCAAGGCAAGGGAGGGCAGCGTTGTAAGATGCGCTTCAAACGATCCTGATCAATCTTCGGACGGAATGCAGCGCCGTGATGCAACAACTGACTGAAACCACACCATGATGCACGAACTTGAGCCGGAATCGACGGATGTTCGCCAGCCCCGGAGAGGCCCGATGGAGGTTTTTTTCGCTTTCCTGAAGCTGGGCTTGACCTCTTTTGGCGGGCCGATTGCCCATCTGGGCTATTTTCGCAGCGAGTTTGTCGGTCGCCGGCAGTGGCTTGACGATGCCCGCTACGCCGACTTGGTGTCCTTGTGCCAATTCTTGCCGGGTCCGGCCAGCAGCCAGGTGGGCATGGCCCTGGGGTGGCAGCGAGCGGGCGGGCTGGGGGCGCTGGCTGCCTGGCTGGGATTTACCTTGCCGTCGGCGATTGCGCTCATGGTGTTTGCCTTGGGTATGGTCAGCAGCAGTGGTTTGGCGGCGTCGGGCATTATTCACGGCTTGAAGGTGATGGCTGTGGCGGTGGTTGCCCAAGCGGTGCTGGGCATGGTGAAGTCGTTGTGTACGGACAGGCTTCGCGCTGCTCTTGCGGTTGGCAGCGCCATACTGGTGTTGATTTCTCCTGCGGCATTGATGCAGATGCTTGTCATTGTGCTTGGCGGATGGATTGGGTGGCGCTGGTTGTCGCCGCCGCAACAGCCAGTGACCGAACATCGTGACCTGAGGGGTAGCCGGCGGAGTGGCGCCTGCTTGCTGATGGTGTTCGGATTCCTGCTCATCGGCTTGCCGGTGCTTTCCGCCTGGTCCGAGATCATGACGGTGCGGGCAGTGTCGGGTTTCTATCAGGCGGGTTCCCTGGTTTTTGGCGGCGGGCACGTCGTTTTGCCCCTTTTGGAAGAAACCGTCGTCCCGCCGGGCTGGGTGAGCAAGGATCTCTTCGTTGCCGGCTATGCCGCGGCGCAGGCGGTCCCCGGCCCGCTCTTTACCTTTGCCGCTTACCTGGGGGCGCTGATGCCCATGCCGCTGGGCGGCTGGCTTGGCGGGGTCGTCGTGTTGCTGGCCATCTTTCTTCCTTCTTTTTTGCTGGTGGGCGGTGTCTTGCCCTACTGGGATGGCTTGCGTCAGCGGCTTGGCATCCAGGCAGCGATGGGAGGCATCAATGCGGCTGTTGTTGGCCTGCTCGCTGCCGCGCTTTATGACCCGGTATGGACCAGCGCCATTCACTCCAAGGCCGATTTCGCTGGCGCCTTGCTGGCTTTCGGCATGCTGGTGATCGGGAAAATATCGCCGGTGTGGGTGGTCGGTATGGCGGCACTGGCCGGTGCCTTGTTGCTGACTGCGTAAGTCGTTTTTCGCTGGCAAAAGCGCGCTTTACTGCGACAATGCGCGCCTTGCCTGATTCTCTCTTGCCCCCATCGTGATCGTTCGCCCCCGCCCGCACTGGATTCACCTGCTGTTCGTTCGCCGGGGATCGCTCGTTCACCGGATTTTTTCCCAGCAACTCTTCATATTCCTGCTTTCACTGAGCGTGGTGTATTTGCACGGCAGCGTATTTGACTGGAAAGTCACGCTCACCTCCGGCCCTTTTTCGCTGATGGGCGTGGCGCTGGCGATTTTTCTCGGGTTTCGCATCAACGCCAGCTATGACCGTTATTGGGAGGCACGAAAGCACTGGGGCGCGGTGCTCGTTGAAGTCCGCAATCTGGCCCGCAAAACTCTGGCCGCACTCAATGACACCGAGCAAGGCAAACCCTTTGTGCATGGCCTGATTGCCTTCGCTGCCATGATGCGTAACCAGTTGCGGGGCGACCCGGTGCGCCGTGATGCAGAACATCTGCTGCCCGCCGAGGTGCTGAGCGAACTGGAAGACACACGCTATCCGCCGAGCATGCTGTTGCTCTGGCTGAGCCAGTGGATTCACCAGCGCAATCGCGAAGGCGCCATCGATGCCGTGCAGCGCGTGTCAATCGACGAATCACTCGATAAATTGTCGATGGCGCTGGGCAGTTGCGAGCGCATCGCGAGTACCCCGTTGCCCTTCACCTATTCGGTCATTCTCCATCGCAGCGCCTATCTCTATTGCATGCTGCTGCCGTTCGGGCTGGTGGATACGGTCGGCATCATGACCCCGCTCGTCGTGACCTTCATTTCCTACACCTTCTTCGCGCTGGAAGCGATGAGCGACGAAATCGAGGAACCCTTTGGCCGCGAACCGAACGATCTCGCACTCGACGCCATGGTGATCAGCATCAGCGCCACGCTCAAGGAAATGATCGGGGAAGCCAAACCGCCGCCGCTGCAGCCCGATGCCAACTTCCTGCTGAGGTGATCTGTCGCCACTGGCTCCCTTCCAAGCCAAGGGTCTGCGGGGCAGCCGGATTGAGTGTTTACGAGGCGGCTGCCAGGTCGTCGAGCAGCCGGGCGCATTCGGCCATCATGGTTTCAGCCAGTTCGGAACGGTAGTTGGGGTCGAGTGCCTGCATCATTTCGTGCGTGGTCAGCAGGCCAGCCTGCCGGCTTAGGGTAGCGACTGTTTGCCGGGCGAAGTCATCGCTCAGGCGTGATAGCGCACTGCGCTCGTCCAGGGGCAGCGTCTGCCGGTTGCGCGCCAGCCAGTCGGCGGCGAGCGTCGTGCCTTGTGCCACGGTCAGCCACTGCCCGTATTCGTAATAGCCGTTCAGACGTTCGGCGACCAGCGCGAACAGCAAGGCGATGCGCAGGCCCCGTGGGGTGGGCGGGGTATCGTCGCGGACTCGCATCTCAGCGTTCACCGGTCGACAGGGCGCGGGCAATGAAATTGCGCGCTACGCGCGGGCGCGGCACCTTGATGTCGAACCAGCTGCGCACGTCCTGATCGAGGCAAATGCCGTGCATATAGTTGTAGAGCGCCTTGTTCAGCGCCTGGCCGAGACGGTCGTGATCAACGCCGGTGGGGTCGATGAATTCCACGTCATTGGTGGCGAAGCTAATCGGAGGCAAGGCTTTCAGCTTGATGCCGTATTCGCCGGGATTTTGCCCGACAGGCGAGTGGACCGTACACGCGAAGCGATGGAAGAAACCGGACTGGATGCAGCCCTCGGCGAACAACTGGCGCACGTATTCCAGCGCATCCACGGTGTCCTGCACGGTTTGTGTCGGAAAGCCATACATCAGGTAGGCGTGAACGAGGATGCCGGCCTCGGAAAAGGCCTTGGTGACGCGGGCGACCTGATCGACCGAGACGCCTTTTTTCATCAGCGCCAGCAGGCGGTCAGAAGCCACTTCAAGCCCACCGGAGACGGCAATGCAGCCGCTGTCGGCCAGTTGCTGGCAAAGCGCCGGGGTAAAGGATTTTTCAAAGCGGATATTGCCCCACCAAGAAATGGTGCGCTGGCGGCGTTGCAGTTCGTCGGCCATGGCCTTGAGCGCCTTGGGCGGCGCGGCTTCATCGACAAAATGGAAGCCGCTCTGGCCGGTTTCGGCGATGACCTGCTCAATCCGGTCGACCAGCAATTCGGCTGGCGCGCCGTCGTAGCGCCCGATGTAGTCGAGGCTGACATCGCAGAAGCTGCATTTTTTCCAGTAGCAGCCATGGGCGACCGTCAGCTTGTTCCAGCGACCATCGGACCACAGGCGGTGCATGGGGTTGAGCATGTCGAGCAGCGACAGGTAGCGGTCCAGTGGCAGGCCGTCCCAGGTTGGCGTGCCGACTTCGGCGAAAGGAATGTCGGGCTCGGTGCCATGATTGAAGTAGCGCACCTCGCCCTCGACGCGGGCAAAACTGCGCACCAGATTGAGTCGTGGCCGTTCGCCGGCAAGGTGCTCGAACAGCGCCAGCAGCGGCCTTTCGCCGTCATCGAGCAGCACGTAGTCGAAGTGATCGAAGACGCGCGGCTCCTTGAGCGAACGCAGTTCCGTGTTGACGAAGCCGCCGCCGAGCACGGTGACGATGGCCGGATGCGCGCGCTTGATCGCTTGCGCCATGCGGAAGGCGGCGTAGACCGAACCGGGGAAGGGCACCGACAACAGCACAATCGTCGGGTTTTCACGGTCGACCGCCGCCAACGTCAATTTTTCCAGCAGCGCATCGACCGGCGTGGGCGGAGCAGCCAGCGCCTGTGCCAGCGGCTCGAATGAGGGCTGGCTGCGGGCCAGCGATTCGGCGTAGCGGACAAATTCAAAGCGCGAATCCACCGCCTCGCGCAGCACATCGGCCAGATCATTCAGATACAGCGTGGCCAGATGGCGGGCGCGGTCCTGCACGCCCAGCATGCCGAAAGCCCAGTCCAGCGGATCGCCGCCGTCTTCGTTCACGTAGTTGTCGAGCGATTGCCGGAAGCGCGGTCCTTCGGGCAAGAGCGTGCGACTGGCAATACGGTGGCCGATGGAAGGGTCGCCGCCCTGCAGGAAGGCAATGGCCGGGGCAATCGTCGCCCGGTAGCGATCGAATTCGTTCAGAAAGGTTTTGACCGAGGCCGAGCGCTTTTTACCCGGCAAGGCCTCGGCCGATTGCCGCATCAGGTCCATCCCGGCCGGTGAAAGCAGGGCCAGCACCAGCGTTAGCGCAATGTCGGCCTGAGCGGCGACGATGCCGCGCGAACGCAGAAAGCCGGTGAGGTAGGCGGTGGACGGATAGGGCACATTGAGCTGCGTCATCGGCGGGATGAGCGACAGCACGAGAGGGGATGCGTTGGCCACCATCAGCAGGCGTCGAACACCATCAAGTCCACATCGGCGGCGGCTTGGCGGAGGGGAATCAGGGCCTGATAGGCATCAGAACTGAACCAGGCTTCGGCAGCATGGCGATCGGGAAAGCGAATCACGACGGTGTCGTGATGGCGATGTGAGCCGCCGAGTACCGCATGCAGTTGCCCCCGGCAGACCAGTTCGGCCTGCCACGGGGCCAGGGTTGCGGGAACCTGGCTACGGTAAGCCGCCCATTGATCCGGGTCTTTGACGGTGATGTGTCCGATGACGTAAGCGGGGGTCGGGGTGGGCATCATGCAGTCTCGCTGAGGGTGCTGCGGCGCAGCCACTGGCGGTAGGCGAACAGGCCCAGCCACCAAAGTCCGGCCAGTGTGGTCAGAAAGAAAAACAGGTCGGGGCCATGGGCTTGCAGGCTGCGCCAGGCCCAGTACAGCTCGGCATAGACAAAGAGCAGGGCGTAGAGAACAGCCCACAAGGGGCCGTCTTCCGTATAGCCGCGCCAGATCACCCAGCCATGAATCCCCAGGGTGAGCGGCACCATGAGGCGTTGGGCAGCCAGAATGCGGCCAGCGCAGGGGGTGTGCTCAGACATCGGTATCAACCAGACCGCCATCCTTTTCCATCCAGGCCCGGCGGCCCGCGGCCTCGCCTTTTCCCATCAGCAGGGTGAAAGTGCGGTTCATGTCACGGATGGTTTCGCGGTCGGCGCGGAAAGGCACCAGACGGCGGGTATCCGGACAGAGGGTGGTTTCCCAGAGCTGATCGGGATTCATCTCCCCCAGACCCTTGAAGCGGGAGACGGCAATCTTGTTGTCGTTGATGCCTTCCTCGCGCAGCTTGTGCAGGGTTTGTTCCTTCTCGGCTTCATCGAGGCAGTAAATTTTTCGGGTATGGCCGCGCGCTTCCACATCGACACGAAAGAGCGGTGGCTGGGCAACGTGGATGTGGCCTTTTTCCACGAGCGCCGGGAAATGCTTGAGGAAGAGGGTGAACAGCAGCACCTGGATGTGCGAACCATCCACGTCGGCATCCGACATCACGATGATGCGGCCATAGCGCAGGCCGGAGACATCCACGCTGTCGATCTGCTCGATACCGTGCGGATCAACACCAATGGCGACGGAGATATCGTGGACTTCGTTGTTCTTGAACAACTGGTCGCGCTCAACTTCCCAGGTGTTCAGCACCTTGCCGCGCAACGGCAGCACCGCCTGAGTTTCCTTGTCACGCCCCTGTTTGGCCGAGCCGCCGGCCGAGTCGCCCTCGACCAGGAAAACTTCGTTGCGGGAAATGTCGTCCGATTCGCAGTCAGTCAGCTTGCCGGGCAGGGTGGCGATGCCGGAAGACTTTTTCTTCTCGACCTTCTGCGTCGATTTCATGCGGTTCTGCGCCGCCTTGATGGCCAGTTCCGCAATTTTCTTGCCGAAGTCGGCATGGTTGTTGAGCCACAGTTCGAACGGGTCGCGCACCATCTGCGACACCAGCTTGTAGGCGTCGCGGCTGGTCAGTTTTTCCTTGGTCTGGCCCTGAAATTGGGGGTCAAGCACCTTGGCCGAGAGCAGGAAAGTCATCCGCCCGCAGACGTCGTCCTGCGCCAGCTTGACCTTGGCCGGCAGGATGGCGTGGTGTTCGGCGAAGGTCTTGATCGCTTCGAAGACGCCGGCTTTCAGCCCGGCTTCGTGGGTGCCGCCGTCCAGCGTCGGGATCAGGTTGACATAGCTTTCCGGCTTGCCGCCGCCTTCCTCGAACCAGGCCAGCGCCCAGGTTGCACCTTCGCCGACGGCGAAGCCGTTGGCGGTATCCACGTATTTTTCGCCAACGAAAATCGGCGCCACCGGCGTGCCGACCATCATTTCGTTCAGGTAATCGGCCATACCGTTCTGGTAACACCAGACTTTCCTGTCCTGGCCTTCAATATCGAGTTCGACCGTGACGTTGGGCATCAGCACGGCCTTGGAGCGCAGCAGATGCTCCAGTTGGCCGAGATTGACCTTGGGCGAATCGAAATACTTCGGATCCGGTTGGATGCGTACCGTCGTGCCGGTGTTGCGCTGGCCGCAGTCGCCGATACGGCTCAATGGTTCAGTGACGAAACCGGCGCCAAAGGCGATGTGATGAATCCCACCGCCGCGCTTGATTTCAACCTCAAGGCGGGTGGACAGGGCGTTGGTCACCGAGACGCCGACGCCGTGCAATCCGCCGGAAAAGCGATAGGCATTGCCGGATTCGGTCTTGTTGAACTTGCCGCCGGCGTGCAGTTTGCAGAAAACCAGTTCGACCGCAGGCCGGCCTTCTTCCGGGTGGATTTCAACCGGAATGCCGCGGCCATTGTCGGCAACTTCGATCTGGCCGCTGGCGGTAATGCGCACGGAAATTTTCTTCGCAAAACCGGCCAGGGCTTCATCGGCAGCATTGTCGATGACCTCCTGCACGATATGGGTCGGGCAGGTCGTGCGGGTGTACATGCCCGGACGTTCCTTGACGGGTTCGAGGTCCTTGAGGACGCGGATGGAGGCAGCGGAGTAGTCGGTCATCTTGGGAAAATCGTGTGAATATTGCGGTCGACCGTAAAATTCGGCAAAAACCGGGCGATTCTACCTTGCCCAGCTGCCCGGGCGAACTTCCGGCAGCACTTGCTGACCAAGACAGAGCCAAAAGGAGAGCGCAATGTTCAAAGGAATCGTAATCAATAAAGATGAAGGGGGCTATCGGGCTGCCCTTCAGGAGATCAGTGAGGCGGATTTGCCGGAGGGCGATGTGAGCGTGGCGGTGCAGTACTCCACGCTGAATTACAAGGATGGTTTGGCGATCACCGGCAAGGGGCCGGTGGTACGCAAGTTTCCGATGGTGCCGGGAATTGATCTGGTCGGTCGGGTGAGCGAGAGTTCGCACGCCGAGTACCAGCCCGGCGATCTCGTGGTATTGAATGGCTGGGGTGTTGGCGAAGGCCACTGGGGCGGGCTGGCGCAACAAGCGCGGCTCAAGGGCGACTGGCTGGTGCCTTTGCCGGCAGCCTTTACGCCGAAGCAGGCGATGGCGATTGGTACGGCGGGTTATACGGCGATGTTGTGCGTGATGGCGCTGGAGCGCCATGGTGTGACGCCGGAACTGGGCGAAATCGTGGTTACTGGCGCTGCCGGCGGCGTTGGCAGCGTGGCCGTTGCCCTGCTGGCCAAGCTTGGTTACACCGTGGTGGCGGTGAGCGGACGGCCAGCCGAAGCGGCGTATCTGAAATCGCTGGGCGCGGTTGAGATTATCGACCGTGCGGCATTGGCTGCGCCGGGCAAGCCGCTGGCAAGGGAGCGCTGGGCGGGTACGGTCGACGTGGTTGGCAGCCATGTTTTGGCCAATGTGTGTGCTCAAACCCGCTATGGCGGGGTGGTTGCTGCTTGCGGGCTGGCTGGCGGTGCCGATCTGCCGACGACGGTGATGCCTTTCATCCTGCGCGGTGTGACGCTGGCCGGTGTGGATAGCGTGATGTGTCCGCGCCCGCGTCGTCTCGAAGCCTGGCAGCGTCTGGCTCGTGATCTGGATATTGCGAAGCTGGAAGCCATTGCCAGTGAAATCAGCCTCGGCGAGGCCATTCCTGTCGCCGCGCAATTGCTTGCGGGCAATCTTCGCGGGCGGGTTATTGTTGATGTTAATCGTTAATTAATTCAAAGGCTTATTCATGAATCTCGAACAGATTGCAAGCACTCGTCGTACCTGTAAGGCGTTTGATCCTGCGCGCCGCATTGATGAGGCGCTGATTGAACAACTGAAAACCTTGCTGCGTTTTGCGCCTTCATCGGTCAACGCGCAACCCTGGCATTTTTTGCTGGCGGGCAGCAGATCGGAAGAGCGTCGTGTAGGGAA
>CALAGF010000259.1 GCA_937892345.1 uncultured Rhodocyclaceae bacterium
CGGCATCAACGAGGCGCTGATCGCCTTTCCCGTCGCCATGGGCGTTGCCGGGTTGTTCGCGCTGGTCGTCGGCGCCATCAGCCTGCGTACGCGCGGCGTCTATTTCATCATGATCACCCTGGCCTTCGCCCAGATGGCGTATTACCTGTTCATCTCGGCCCGCAGCTGGGGCGGTGACGACGGCCTGCCGCTCAATGGGCGAATGACCCTGGCCGGCTTCAGCCTGGCCGACGACGCGGCGCTGTTCTATGCCGCAGCCGGACTGCTGGCCCTCGCCATGCTGTTCTTCGGCCGCCTGGCCGAAGCCCGCTTCGGGCGCACGCTGCAGGCCATCCGCGAAAACGAAACGCGCATGGAAGCGCTCGGCTACCCGGTCTTCCGCTACCGCCTGGTCGCCTTCGCGCTGGGTGGCGCGGTTGCCGGCCTGGCCGGGGCACTGCTCGCCAACCTGACCGGCCTGGCCAGCCCCAACCTGCTGCAATGGACGCAGTCCGGCACCCTGCTGGTCATGGTCATCATCGGCGGCGTCGGCTATCTGTACGGCGGCGTGGTCGGCGCGGCAGTACTGCTCCTGCTCGAGGAGAGCCTGGTTGGCGTCACCGAGCACTGGCACATCATTCTCGGCCTGCTGCTGCTCGCCGTCGTGCTGTTCGCCCCCAAGGGTGTCGCCGCGCTGTTCGGGAAACGCCATGGCTGACGCCCTGCTCGATGTTCGCCGGCTCTCCCGCCGCTTCGCTGCCGTCGACGCCCTCAAGGCAGTCGATTTCAGTGTGCAGGCCGGCGAGATACATGCCCTGATCGGCCCCAACGGCGCCGGCAAAACCACCTTCATCCACCACGTTTCCGGTGCCTTGCTGCCGGATTCCGGCAGCGTGCATTTCGCCGGCCGCGACGTAACCCGGTTGAGCATGCACCAACGGGTGCGCGTCGGCATGGCCCGTTCCTACCAGATCACCAATGTCTTTCTCGGCCTCTCGGCGCTCGACAACGTGGTACTGGCCGTGCAGGGCCGGGCCGATGCCGGCAGCAGTTTCCGTTTCTGGCGGCCGGTGTGCGACGAAACCGCCCTGTTCGACGACGCACGCAGCTATCTCGACCAGGTTGGCCTGAGCAGCAAAACCGGGGTTGTCGCCGGCCAGTTGTCGCATGGCGAGCAGCGGGCACTGGAACTGGCCATGGCGCTGGCCACCAGACCGCAATTGCTGCTCCTCGACGAGCCAATGGCCGGCACCGGCCCCGAGGAGTCGGCGCGCATGGTCGAACTGATCGAGCATCTTGCCCGCCACGTCACCATTTTGCTCGTCGAGCATGACATGGCTGCCGTCTTCCGCCTGGCCGATCGTATCTCGGTCCTGGTCAACGGCCAGTTGATCTGTTCCGGCACGCCGGACGAGGTGAAGAACGATGCCGGCGTGCGCCGCGCCTATCTCGGAGACCACCTGTGAGCGCACTGCTCGAGATTTCAGGCCTGGAGGTGGCTTACGGGCCGAGCCAGGTGTTGTTCGGCGTCGCCCTGAACATGGCTGAAGGCGAAGCGGCTACGCTGCTCGGCCGCAACGGCATGGGCAAGACGACGACCCTGCGCGCCATCTGCGGCCTGGTCACCAACCCGCGCCTGCTCATCCTCGACGAAGCCACCGAGGGGCTGGCGCCGCTGATCCGCGAAGAAATCTGGGCCTGCCTGGCCCGCCTGCGCGGCGAAGGCCAAAGCGTGCTGGTCATCGACAAGTATGTGGAAAAGTTGATCGAACTGGCCGACCGCCACACCATCATCGAACGCGGGCAGGTGGTCTGGCAGGGTGGTTCGGCTGCGCTGGATGCCGACCACGCCATTTGGCATCGCTACCTGGGACTCTGAACGCCCGCTTGCCCAATCGCTGGAGGTAGCGGGCGCCGGGGACAAGCCCGGCCACCGTCTGCTCAGGCTGCGTGCTGCCTGGGCTGGCCGCTCAACTGTGCGTCAGCTGCGCGAATTCGCGTTCCGCCAGTGTTTCGTCGCCCAGATTCAACGCCACCAGGCGGCGCAGATGGGTCACGCTGTCGAGATCGATCTCGCGGCAAGCCAGACCGTAGTAGCTGGCCATGTGGTGCACGACGGCCACTTCCATGCGAATGCTCGTTCCCTGTTCGTCGAGGCGAATCTTCAGGGTACCGTGGGTGCCCACCGTGACGTACAGGGCCGCCTTCGGATGGATCAGGGCGCCTTGCAGGGAAAGGTCGAGCACCTCGACCTCGATGTCGCCATCCGGCAGGAACAGCCGGGCTTCGGTCTGAAAGGGAATACGGGAAAATCTGCGACGATTCTGGTTCAACTTTGTCTCCGTCCGCTATTTTCCCTGCATGTTACCCCAAAGCAACTTGTGCAACTGCAGCTGGAAGCGCACGTTCAGGCCATCCTCAAGTATCCAGTCGGCCAGCGACCGGGCTTCGAGCAGACCTTGGGCAGGCGAAATGAGAACCGGGCAAATAGCGTCGATTTGCCGCTGGCGCACTACATCGCGCGCCCATTCATAATCGCCGCGCGAGGCGATGACGATCTTGATTTCGTCGCGGCCATCGAGGCAATCGAGGTTGGACCAGAGGTTGCGCCCGACTTCACCGGAGTCCGGCGCCTTGAG
>CALAGF010000260.1 GCA_937892345.1 uncultured Rhodocyclaceae bacterium
GATGTGAAGGGCGAAGCCGTGGTGGCCTTCGTGGTGCTCAAGGGCGCTCGTCCGGTCGATGCAGAAGCCACCAAGAAGATGGTCAAGGAATTGTCTGACTGGGTAGGCAAGGAGATCGGTCCGATCGCCAAGCCGAAGGACATCCGTTTCGGTGACAATCTGCCGAAGACCCGTTCGGGCAAGATCATGCGTCGTCTGCTGCGTGGCCTGGCCAAGGGCGAAGAACTCACCCAAGATACCTCCACGCTGGAAAACCCGGCGATTCTGGAGCAACTCAAGGGCTAATGCTCGCACCGGGTTTTGCTGCAAGGCAGGGCCCGGTAACGAGGAGGGGATAATGGCCATCGCATCAGGTGGTCTACGTGTAGTCTTCTGACTGCATGCCAACAACGGCTGGTACGCTTGGCGTGCCAGCCGTTTTTATTTTTGCTGGAGAAGGCCGTGAAACGGAGTAGTCCGACCCGGCAGCGACTGGCGGCAATTGCCTTGCTCGGTCTGCCTTTGCTGACCTTTCCGATGCTCGGATTGGTTGGAGGCTGGCTGGCCGGTGTTCCGGGTGGCTTTCTCTATCTGTTTGGCGTTTGGGCGGTATTGATCGCGCTTGCTGCTTTGGTTGCCGAACGGGGGCATCGGTGATTTCCGGGTGGTTGGTGGTGTTGCTGTCAGCCGGCTATATCGCTGTGTTGTTTGCGCTGGCACGTTACGGCGATGCTCGGGCGGATGCCGGGAAGTCGCTGATTTCTGCCAACGTGTATGCCTTGTCGCTTGCGGTCTACTGCACTTCCTGGACATTTTTCGGCAGTGTGGGCCGCGCAACTTCCAGCGGCTTGTCGTTTCTGACGATTTATATCGGCCCGACCTTGATGTTGTTGTGCGTCGGCGTGCTCATAAAGATGATCCGCATCGCCAAGTCGCAGCGGATTACCTCAATCGCTGATTTCATTGCTGCCCGCTATGGCAAAAGCCAGTTATTGGCCGGGTTGGTGACCATCATCGCGGTGATCGGCATCGTTCCCTATATTGCGCTCCAGTTGAAAGCGGTTGCTGCGGCACTGGAAGTGCTGTTCGACCAGCCTGGTGATACGGTCAGCCTGTGGGGGGTTGATTCGACGCTCGTGATTGCTGCTGCGCTGGCGGCTTTTACCATTCTCTTTGGTACCCGCCATCTGGATGCAACCGAGCGCCACGAGGGGATGGTTTTTGCCATTGCCTTCGAGTCGGTCGTCAAACTGCTCGCATTTGTGGCTGTTGGTGTCTTCGTGACTTATGGCTTGTACGATGGCTTCGGTGATTTGTTCCGGCGCGCGGCCGACCATCCCGACCTCGCACCCTTGCTTCAGTTCGATGCCGGCCGCTCCGGCAACTGGGGAGCGCTGATTTTATTGTCTGGTCTGGCGATCATTTTTTTGCCGCGCCAGTTCCAGATCATTGTGGTCGAGAATGTGGATGAATCGCATCTCAAGCGTGCAGTCTGGATGTTTCCCCTGTATCTGTTGCTGATCAATCTGTTTGTATTGCCATTGGCTTTGGGGGGGATTCTGCATTTCGGGCCGGGGGGAAGCAACCCGGAAACCTTCGTATTGACGCTGCCATTGGCTCACGGTGCCAATGCGCTGGCGCTTCTGGCTTTCATTGGCGGCTTGTCGGCGGCGACGGGGATGGTGGTTGTCGAAACCATCGCCTTGTCGACCATGGTTTGCAACGATCTGGTCATGCCGCTGTTGCTGCGGTCGACCTGGTTGAATACCGAAAAACGCGGCGACATTTCGCGCCTGCTGCTGATGATCCGGCGTGTCGCCATCGTGCTGATCCTGTTGCTGGGCTATGAATATTTTCGTGCAGCCGGCGAAGCCTATGCGCTGGTTGCGATCGGCTTGATTTCCTTTGCTGCGGTCGCCCAGTTTGCCCCCGTGCTGCTGGGTGGCATGTATTGGAAACAGGCGACGCGAAGCGGTGCGCTGGCCGGTTTGCTGGCGGGTTTTGCCGTGTGGTTTTATACCTTGCTGCTGCCATCTTTCGCCAAATCGGGGTGGATTGCCCAAGGATTTCTCGAGCAAGGGCCGTGGGGCATCGAGTGGTTACGGGCGCAGTCATTGTTCGGCATGAGCGGCATGGACGAAATTTCGCATAGCCTGTGGTGGAGTTTGCTGGCGAATATCGGCGCCTATGTGAGCGTTTCCCTGTTGACTGTGCCGGACGCGGTGGAGGCTGGGCAAGCCGAGCGTTTTGTCGACGTTTTTCGCCATGGGGTGCGGGTGCCTGACGCCCGTTTGTGGCGGGGCAAGGCGTCGCTGGATGAGTTGGTCAATCTGCTGGTACGCTTCCTCGGTCGACCGCGTGCCGAGCGGCTATTGGCCCAGTACGCGATGCGGCTCGATGGCCGGCAATGGCAAGCATTGGTGCCGGACGCAAATTTTGTCCATTTCGCCGAAAGTGAATTGGCGGCAGCAATCGGTTCCGCCAGTGCGCGGGTGATGGTCGCCAATGCAACTCGGGAAGAGGATCTGCATCTTGATGAAGTGCTCGACATCCTCGATGAGGCCAGCCAGGTCCGTGCCTACAGCCGGGAACTGGAAGCCAAGCAGCTCGCACTCGAAGCGGCGACGGCGGAACTGCGTGAGGCGAATACCCGTTTGCGTGAGCTGGATCGGATGAAGGATGACTTCATTTCGACCGTGACCCACGAATTGCGCACGCCGCTCACCTCGATTCGGGCGTTATCCGAAATGCTGTTCGATGACCCGCGAATTGATCTGGCGGAACGCGCTCGTTTTCTCGGCATTATCGTCAGCGAAGCGGAGCGCCTGACCCGTTTGATCAACCAGATTCTGGACATGGCCAAACTCGAGTCCGGCCGGGCAGAATGGAATAGCTCGGATGTTGATGTCGGCGGGGTCATTGCTGATGCGATGGCTTGCATGGAGCCGCTTTACCGGGACAAGGGGGTCGTCCTCTCGGGTGATATCGCGCCGGATTTGCCGATTGTTCAGGCAGATCAGGACCGGCTGACCCAGGTCATCGTCAATCTGCTCTCGAATGCGGTGAAGTTTGTGCCGGCCGGGCAAGGCAGGGTCGCGGTGTCTGTGCTGTGCGAAGCAGGTGCGATCCGGGTCGCTGTAGCAGATAACGGACCGGGGCTGACTGCCGAAGAATGCGATGTCATTTTCGAGAAGTTCCGGCAGGGCGGAAATACCATGACCGACAAGCCTCAAGGTACCGGTCTCGGCTTGCCGATCAGCCGTCAGATTGTCGAGTATTTTGGTGGTAAGCTTTGGGTAGAAAGCGCCCCGGGTGCGGGAGCAACTTTCATTTTCACGGTGCCCTTGCCGGTGCCGGAAGCATAACGCAGGGAGACAAAAACCGATGTCCAAAAAAATTCTGATTGTCGACGACGAACCGAATATCGTCATTTCGCTTGAATTTCTGATGAAGAAGGAAGGTTTTGAAGTCGCGGTGGCTGCCGACGGCGACGAAGCCATGGCCAAGGTGGCAAGCTTTAACCCGGATCTGATGTTGCTTGATGTGATGATGCCGAAAAAGTCCGGATTCGAGGTTTGCGAAGCTTTGCGCGCCGATCTGGCACGTGCCGGCCTGATCATCGTGATGCTGACAGCCAAAGGGCGTGATACCGAGGTGGCCAAGGGATTAGCCATCGGTGCCGATGCCTACGTCACCAAGCCTTTTTCGACCAAGGACCTGCTCGCCCGGGTCAAATCCATGCTCGGCCTTGTAAGCCCCGACTGCGGCGAGGTTTCTATGTTCGGCAGGGATTTTTTCGCAGACGAGATTTACTGCAAGCAGGAAATCGGGCTTGTTATGGGG
>CALAGF010000261.1 GCA_937892345.1 uncultured Rhodocyclaceae bacterium
TACATAACGTGCAGACCATTCCCTTCTACATCTGCTACTCGATGTTCGGTCTGCAACGCACGCTTGACCTGTGCTGGGCGGCCGGTGACCAACGCGCCCGTGGCTTCCTGATCGGCGGCACCGCCGGTCGCACGACGCTGAACGGCGAAGGCCTGCAGCACGAAGACGGCCACAGCCTGATCCTGTCCAACCTGATCCCCAACTGCATTTCCTACGACCCAACCTTCCAGTACGAAGTCGCCGTCATCACGCAGGACGGCATGCGCCGCATGTTTGCCGAACAGGAAGACGTGTTCTATTACCTGACCGTGATGAACGAAAACTACGAGCACCCGGAAATGCCGGTGGGCGCGGAAGCCGACATCATCAAGGGCATGTACGCTTTCAAGAAGGGCGGCGAAGGCGCGCTGCGCGTCCAGCTGCTCGGTTCCGGCACCATCTTCCGCGAAGTCATTGCCGCCGCCGACCTGCTCAAGGCCGACTGGGGTGTCGAGGCCGACATCTGGGGTTGCCCGAGCTTCAACGAGTTGGCCCGCGATGGTCAGGACAGCGCCCGCTGGAACCTGCTGCACCCGCTGGAAGCCCCCCGGCTATCGCACGTCGAGCAAAAGCTCGCTGGCACCGAAGGCCCGGTGGTTGCCGCAACCGACTACATCAAGCTGTTCGCCGAGCAGATCCGTCCCTTCGTCAAGGGCAGCTACATCACCCTCGGCACTGACGGTTTTGGCCGCTCCGACACCCGTGAGAAATTGCGCCACCATTTCGAGGTTGACCGCCACTGGGTCACGCTGGCCGCACTCAAGGGCCTGGCCGATGAAGGCAAGATCGGGCGCGAAAAGGTCGCTGCCGCACTGGTCAAGTACAACCTGGATCCGGCCAAGCCGAATCCGATGTCGGTTTAATCCGGGAGAGACGACATGAGCCAAATCATTGAAGTCAAAGTTCCCGATATCGGCGATTTCGACGAAGTCCCGGTCATCGAGCTGTTTGTCAAAGTTGGCGACAGCATCAAGGTCGACGACGCCATCGTCACCCTCGAATCCGACAAGGCCACCATGGATGTGCCGAGTACGGTCGCCGGTGTGGTCACGGAAGTGCTGGTCGCACTCGGCAGCAAGGTCGCCGAAGGCGCACTGCTGATCAAGGTCGAAACCGGTGGCACCGCAGCCGTTGCTGCCCCGGCTGCAGCCGCTCCTGCCGCTGCGCCGGCGCCGGTTGCTGCGCCGGTGGCAGCCGCCCCCGCTGCCGGTGGTGGCGTGGTCGAAGTCAAGGTGCCGGATATCGGCGATTTCGACGAAGTGCCGGTCATTGATCTGTTCGTCAAGGTTGGTGACAACATCAAGGTCGACGACGCGATTGCCACGCTCGAATCTGACAAGGCCACGATGGACGTGCCAAGTACGGTCAGCGGCGTGGTCAAGGAAGTGCTGATTCAGCTCGGTTCCAAGGTGAGCGAAGGTACGGTCCTGATCAAGGTGGAAAGCGGTGCTGCCGCGGCGGCCCCGGTCGCTGCCGCCCCTGCCGTCGCACAGGCGCCGGCTGCAGTTGCCCCGGTTTCTGCCCCCGCAACAGCGTCGACCGCAGCAGCGGCCCCCGCCGCGCTCGCGCCGGCCCTGCCTGTCGGTTCCAAGGTACATGCCTCGCCCTCCGTCCGCGCCTATGCCCGCGAACTCGGCGTTGATCTGGCCAAGGTCCCGGCCACCGGCCCGAAGAACCGCATCGTCAAGGAAGACCTGACCAAGTACGTCAAGGGCGTGATGTCCGGCGCCATTTCCGGCCCGGTTGCCGCGTCGACCGGTGGTGTCACCGGTGGCGGCGTACTCGACCTGCTGCCCTGGCCGAAGGTCGATTTCAGCAAGTTCGGTGAAATCGAAGTCAAGCCGCTGTCGCGCATCAAGAAGATTTCCGGCCAGAACCTGTCGCGCAACTGGGTGATGATCCCGGCCGTGACCTATCACGAAGATGCCGACATCACCGATCTGGAAGCCTTCCGCGTTCAGCTGAACAAGGAAAACGAGAAGTCCGGCAACAAGCTGACCATGCTCGCCTTCCTGATCAAGGCTTGCGTCAAGGCCATGCAGCGCTTCCCGGAATTCAACGCTTCGCTCGACGGCGACAACCTGGTGCTGAAGAAGTACTTCAACATCGGTTTCGCCGCCGACACGCCGAACGGACTGGTCGTCCCGGTGATCAAGAACGCCGACAAGAAGGGCGTTTTCGAGATTGCCAAGGAATCCGGCGAACTGGCCAAGCAGGCCCGCGACGGCAAGCTGAAGCCGGCCGACATGTCCGGCGCCTGCTTCACCATCTCCAGCCTGGGCGGCATCGGCGGCACCTACTTCGCACCGATCGTCAATGCGCCGGAAGTCGCCATCCTCGGCGTCAACAAGTCGGCCATGAAGCCGGTCTGGGACGGCAAGGCTTTCGTGCCGCGCCTGACCCTGCCGCTGTCGCTGACCGCCGACCACCGCGTGATCGACGGCGCGCTGGCCACCCGCTTCAACGTCTATGTCGCCGAACTGCTGGCCGACATGCGCCGCATGATCGTCTAAGGGAGAAGGACCATGAGCAATCTGGTTGAAGTAAAGGTTCCCGATATCGGCGATTTTTCCGACGTGCCGGTCATCGACCTGTTCGTCAAGGTCGGCGATACGATCAAGGTGGATGACGCCATCGCCACGCTGGAATCCGACAAGGCGACGATGGATGTGCCGTCTACGGTCAACGGCGTGATCAAGGAAGTTTTGGTCCAGCTCGGTTCGCGCGTCAGCGAAGGCGCCGTGCTGATCAAGGTCGAAGCAGGCGCAGCGGCAGCCGCTGCCGCGCCGGTTTCTGCCCCGGCCAGCCCGTCGACCGCAGCAGCGGCCCCGGTCGCTGCCCCGGCAGCCGGCAGCCATGGCGGCACAGCCGACATGGAATGCGAGATGCTCGTGCTTGGCGCCGGCCCCGGCGGCTACTCGGCCGCTTTCCGCTCGGCCGATCTGGGCATGAAGACGATCATCGTCGAACGCTATGCCACGCTCGGCGGCGTGTGTCTGAACGTTGGCTGCATCCCGTCCAAGGCGCTGCTGCACGTCACCGAAATCATCGACGAAGCCAGCCACGCCAATGATCTCGGCGTTTCCTTCGCAGCGCCGCAGGTCGACATCGACAAGCTGCGCAGCCACAAGGAAAAGGTCGTCGGCAAGCTGACCGGCGGTCTGGCCGGCATGGCCAAGGGCCGCAAGGTCGACATCGTGCGCGGTTACGGCCACTTCCTCGACCCGAACCACATCGAGGTGGAAGTCACCGAAGGCACGGGGCAGGACAAGACCGGCGCCAAGAAGGTCATCAAGTTCCAGAAGTGCATCATCGCCGCCGGTTCGGCTGCCGTGCATCTGCCCTTCATTCCGCGTGACCCGCGCATCGTCGATTCGACCGGCGCACTAGAACTGCGTTTTGTGCCGCAGAAGATGCTGGTCATCGGCGGCGGCATCATCGGGCTGGAAATGGCCACCGTGTACTCCACGCTGGGCGCCAAGGTCGATGTCGTCGAAATGGCCGATGCCCTGATGCAGGGTCCGGATCGCGATCTGGTCAAGGTCTGGGAAAAGCAGAATCTGCACCGCTTCGACAAGATCATGCTGAAGACCAAAACGGTTGCGGTCGACGCCAAGGACGACGGTCTATACGTCAAGTTCGAAGGAGCAGACGCAAATTCGGGCGCCCCGACCGAGGCCGTCCGCTACGACATGATCCTGCAGGCTGCCGGCCGCGCGCCGAACGGCGGCAAGATCGCTGCCGACAAGGCCGGCGTGATCGTCACCGACCGCGGCTTCATTCCGGTCGATGCCCAGATGCGCACCAATGTGCCGCACATTTTCGCGATCGGCGACCTCGTCGGCCAGCCCATGCTCGCCCACAAGGCGGTGCATGAAGCGCATGTGGCAGCTGAAGTCGCCGCCGGCCACAAGGCCGCCTTCGATGCCCAGGTGATCCCTGGCGTCGCCTACACCCATCCGGAAGTGGCTTGGGTTGGCTACACCGAAGACCAGGCCAAGAAGGAAGGCCGCAAGGTCGAAACCGCCAAATTCCCGTGGGCAGCCAGCGGCCGCGCCATTGCCAACGGTGCCGACTACGGCTTCACCAAGCTGATCTTCGATGCCGAAACGCACCGCGTCATCGGCGGGGCCATCGTCGGTCCGTCGGCCGGCGACATGATCGGCGAAGTCTGTCTGGCCATCGAGATGGGTTGTGACGCGGTCGACATCGGCAAAACCATCCATCCCCATCCCACCTTGGGCGAAACCGTCGGCATGGCCGCCGAAGTCGCCCACGGTTCTTGCACGGACGTTCCGCCACCGCGCAAGAAGTAAAGTCCTCTGCGTTACGCTAAATTTTTAGCGTTCGGTTTGGGCGACGGCTAACCCCGTCGCCCATTTTTTATGCTAAAACCGCGCCACCATGATCCAAAGCACGCCCCTCCCCCGCCGCTCCGCCGAAGAGCAAGCCCGCCTCGAAGCCACCTTGCGCGAAGTCTTCGAGCACAAACTCTGTTTCAACGAATTGCTCGGCTTCAAGGTCGAGTCGCTCGACCCGCTCGAACCGAAGATCAGCTTTGCCATGCGCAAGGACCTGATCGGCCACTTTCTGCACGGCCGCCTGCACGGCGGCGTCATCGCCACGGTGCTCGATACGGTCGGCGGCCTGGCCGCGACGGTTGCCATCGCCGAAAAATTCAACAGCGAAACGACCGAACAGGTCGGCCACCGCTTCGGCCGCATTGGCACCATCGACCTGCGCACCGACTACCTGAGCCAGGGTATCGGCAAAAAATTTACGGCCACCGGTCGGGTAACCCGACTCGGCGGCCGTATCGCCTCGGTACAGATGACGCTGGAGAATGAAACCGGCCAACTCATCGCCACCGGCTGCGCCTCCTACGTCGTCAGCTGATCAGAGGATCGGCACCCCCTGGTGCTCGCCGCGCTCGTACACCACGTTGGCGCGACCGACAATGAGCGGGTCCAGGTTGCCAATACGCTGCGTGTCCTTGTTGGCATAGGGCAGTTTGTGCAGGATGTAGCGCAAGGCATTGAGCCGCGCCCGCTTCTTGCAATTGGACTTGATGACCGTCCACGGCGCATCGGCGGTATCGGTGTGGAAGAACATCGCTTCCTTGGCGCGGGTGTAATCGTCCCATTTGTCGAGTGAAGCCATGTCGATAGGGGAAAGTTTCCACTGTTTCAGCGGATGGAACTTGCGCTCGCGGAAGCGGCGGCGTTGCTCCTCCTGACTGACCGAGAACCAGAACTTGATCAGGTGAATGCCATTGCGCACCAGCATGCGCTCGAATTCCGGGCACTGACGCACGAATTCTGCGTACTCCTGATCCGAGCAGAAACCCATCACCCGCTCGACGCCTGCCCGGTTGTACCAGGAACGGTCGAACAGCACGATCTCGCCATTGGTCGGCAGATGCTGCACATAACGCTGGAAGTACCACTGGCCGCGCTCGGTTTCTGAGGGCTTCTCCAGCGCCACCACACGCGCACCCCGCGGATTCAGGTGTTCCATGAAACGCTTGATCGTGCCCCCCTTACCGGCGGCATCACGCCCTTCGAACAGGATCACCACCTTCTGACCGGTTTCCTTGACCCAAGCCTGAAGCTTGAGCAACTCGACCTGCAAACGATATTTCTGACGCTCGTAATTGCGCCTTTGCATCAGATTTTTGTAGGGATAACCGCCTTCGCGCCAGCCTTTGGTTAACTCCTCGTCCGGATTTACGATCAGGTCGTCGGCGACGATGCGCTGCTGCTTGACTAAACTTTTGAGCAAAGCCAAGGATTCTTCGGGCGGAGAATTGCCCAGAATATCGCGAAGTGCGGCCATTTTCTTTTCCTGCGCCGCGTCGACCGCAGCATGCACGGAAAAGCTTTCGATGGCACCGTCGGTCATGACGGGTGGCACATCACCCTTCTCTGCCAGCCGCTGGCGCGGCGCACGCGTTGTTTTCCTGACACCGGTTGCCGGCGGTACTGCTGTTGTTTTTTTGGCTGTCACCATCTCGTCCCCTTTGCTTCACTGTGGCAAAGGGTTCATTTCACACCTAAGTGCCGGGCTTGTCTAGCCGAGAAGCTCTACCGGAAGCATGGTGCGCAATACGGTTTGCGTTTCACCTCGGCGCAATCGATTGCTCAACCACCACAAAGCGCCTTTTTTGACGCTCCATTCGGATTCCTGCCCGGCAAGCAGCAGCGAAGCGAGGCGCCCCAGAGAGGGTTGATGGCCAATCACCAGCACCGAACCCGGGGCATCAGGCCAGCCAGCGGCAGCGATCAATTCGGAAACACAGGCATCCGGCCCGATCTTGCGATGTGTTTCAAAAGGCAGCTTGAGCGCCTGGGCGGTTTGCTGAGTGCGAATCGAGGGACTGACAATGATGCGCATATCCTTCGGCTGATGTTCGCGTATCCAGGCGCCCATCAGTTTGGCCTGACGTTCTCCACGCTCGGTCAGACGCCGTTTCAGATCATCTTCACCATCCTCGGCCTCGGCATGCCGCCACAACAACAAGTCCATCATCACCTCCGGGAAAGACCCCAGTATGAACCCGCCTTGTTACCGACAGATGTCAATGATGGACAGGAAACGCCCCCAAAAAATCCCCAGTAAAAAGCAAAAAGGCCAATCCGAAGATTGACCTGTCTGCTTGTTCTGATTGGCGCGCCCGGAGCGATTCGAACGCCCGACCCTCTGGTTCGTAGCCAGATACTCTATCCAACTGAGCTACGGGCGCGCAACAGAAGACGCGCATTATAAGGATTTACGCTACAAAGGCCAGTCTTTTTGACAAATTTTCTGCACCGCTTCGCGGCAACAACTCTGCCAGTCGTAATACGCATCGATCCACCGAAAGCACCGCTGTATCGAGTTTAAGTGCCGGCGCCAAAGGTCGCTCGTAGGGATCGCTGATCCCCGTAAACCCTGGAATCTGATGACACCTGGCCTTGTGATAAAGCCCTTTGGGATCGCGCTGTTCACAGACGCTCAGCGAGGTGGAAATCCAGACTTCGCGAAATGCGTGATACCCGATAATTTCTCCTGCCCGCATGCGGTCTTCTCGATAAGGAGAGACCAATGCGGCAATCACCGTCACCCCTGCTTCATTTAATAAGCGGCAAACCTCGGCTGCGCGGCGAACGTTTTCACGCCTATCCTCGCGACTGAAGCCGAGATTGGCGCACAAGCCGGTGCGCAAATCATCTCCATCAATTATCCGCACCCTTGTTCCTTGCTGCTGCAGCTGCGTCATCAAGGCTTTCGCCAACGTTGACTTACCTGCACCGGAAAGACCTGTCATCCAGATGGTATGGCCCATTTCAACCCCCTTTGAATCAAGCAAGCGCGTACGTTTCACAGCAGACACGAGGACTTGCAGGCAGACTCAGGAGCGGCACGCAGCCGCATTAATTCGGCAGACATATCCAAATGCCTGATTGAGTTCTCGAACAAGCTGTTTGCAAAGTGATACAGCTCGACATCGAAAGCGTTCAATGACTCGATGAGCGAGCGCTCACTTGCTGATAACAATCTGTGGGTCGAGGATCTTTGCCCTACATTCTGTGCAGGGTAGCGCAAGCAAGGCCAAGCCATCGCTGCATTGAGGAGCACCTGAAACTCCTCGAATCGTTCCGAAAGGCCAACCAGATGGAAACGGGTCAGATTCGCCTTGGCTTTGGCCAGAACGCTTGCGTCAACACGACCAATCGGACGACCCATTTCTCCGGCAAGTCGACGCGTCTGACCATTGTCCATTTCGACCAACCCGCGAGTCGCCACCCAATCCACGAGACTGCTTTCCTGCGCCAGTCGATGCACGGGATCAGCACTCAGCTTCCGATAGTGCTGGTGATGGGATATTGCGCGTGCGACAGGGTCGCGAAGCAAGGTGACCCAGCAGGCATCGGCAGGCATATGGCTCGCTATCGACATATCGAAATGTCCGTCCACAATTTTCAATTGCCCCGGCCGGGCCAGGGCTTCGCGGAAGCGGCGAAGATTTGAACGTGAGATCAGTCGCGGCGGCAGCAAGCAGAAACGCGGGCGAACGAATGACATGCCGCGCATCATCAGCTTGTAGCGCTCTCCTTCGGACAAATGATGGGCAAAAATCGAATTGAGTGTCGTACCCGCTGTCTTCGGTATATGCAAAAAAACCGTAAGACCTCGCCTGTCAATGGTCTGCGTATCCTTCATATCCATGTTCCGTCGTGTTTGCGGCATGGATGCAGTATCGATTCAACCCCGGTTAAGGGTCGTTAGGCCCAAGTAAGTGTTTGTAAAGACACTTGGGCGTATACGCAAAAGGCACTTCCGGGGAAGTGCCTTTCTAAAAATTCGCGTGGCGCGGATGACACGATTCGAACGTGCGACTTCCACCTTCGGAGGGTGGCACTCTATCCAACTGAGCTACATCCGCGCGAGAGGGGCGGAGGATATCGCGAAATACACGCCAAAAGCAATCGCACTTCCCTGCAAGCACACTCAGGAAAACGACCCCCTATCCTTATTGCATCAAGCATCCCCTATGGCATATGCTGTTCTCGACTCTGAACAAGCATCCAATCGGACAACCATGAACAGCGCCCTTGCCCTACAGATGGACGAACCTTCGCCAGAAGCCTTGCAGAAGATCATGGCGACGATTGATATTCCGCCATGTCCCGAAGTCGTTGCCCGCGCCATGAAGGCTGCGCAAAAGGACGATCCCGATCTGGCCGAACTCGCAGCGATCGTTTCAGCGGACGGCAGTATGACTGCCAGCATGCTCAAACTGGCCAACTCGGCCCTGTATGGCAATGCAGGGGCTGTAAGCAATGTACGCAAAGCGGTCGAGCGACTGGGGACGCGCCTCGTAGTCTGCGTGATCGTTTCTTCCGCCCTGCGTAGCTGCATGACCGGCATTCCCGATGCCTGGTTGCAAACCTTCTGGCAACGCAGCAGTCAGCTCGCCCTTGCTGCCAGCCTGATCGCACGCAAACAATTCGGCATCCAGGCCGATAGTGCCTACCACTACGCCTTGTTCCACGATGCAGCGATTCCGCTCATGATCAAACGCTTTCCGGACTATGCTGATTTGATCGAGAAGTGTCATGCGGAATCCCTCTTCCTTTATCAGGAGGAGTGCCGACGTTATCCCTGCACCCATCCGGTAGTCGGCGCCCTGCTGGTCCGCAGCTGGGGCTTGCCGAAATACCTGAATCAAGCCATCCGGCTGCACCATGACGAGGCGCTGTATCGCCTGCCGGATACGGTCTTGGCCAGCGAGGGACTGTCGTTGATTGCCGTCACCCATGTTGCCGAGCATTTGTTGGCAACACTTCACCAGGATGCAGACAGCGAAGTCGGTGCCACGCTCTTCGCCCAGGCGCTCACCCATTTAGGCCTGAGCGATGACGATCTCGATGAACTGAGCGCGTGTGTACAGGAAGCATTCGAAGCCTGAACCGACTGAGGGTTAATCGAGCAATCTGCGCACCGCCTCGAAACGGCTCGCGAAATATGGGTTATCCAGACGTTCGATACGCACTTTGCCCCGGCTCGAAGGGGCATGAATGAAGCGCTGCTCTCCAACATAAATACCGACATGCGAAAACGGGCGATTCAAGGTGTTGAAGAACACCAGGTCCCCCGGCACGATCTCGGCCGGTGCCACGCTCCGTCCCTGACGGGCAATATCGGCAGCGCTGCCGGTCAGGTTCAGTCCGGCGGACTGACGGTAGATGTAACTGACCATTCCGCTGCAATCCAGACCCGCCTCCGGGTTTTTGCCGCCAAAGCGATAGCCCGTATCGATCAGGCTCATTGCGTAGATCACGACCTCCCCGCTCCGGGCGCTGCCCTTGCGCGAGGCTTGCGCTATAGTTTCCGTCCCGACGCTGGAATGCGGTGCCGTGCCACAGGCCACCAGCAGGTTGGCAAGCAGGATCATTGCCGGCAGGAGGAACTTCCGCATCAAACGCTCACTTGATGATGGTTTGCGTCAACTTAACGTTTTCACAGGATTATTCAAGACCATGAACTTGCAGAACAGCGAACTGTTGCGGTCAACCAATCTGGTTGCAGGAAAATGGATTTCGGCCGACAGCGCCCTGACGCTCCCGGTCATCAACCCGGCCGACGGGGTGCTCATCGGCGAAGTTCCTCGCTGCGGTGCCAATGAAACGCGGCGGGCCATCGCCGCCGCTGAAAGCGCATGGCCGGCATGGAAGGCGCTCACGGCCCGCCGCCGTGCGCAATTGCTGCAAGCCTGGAATACCCTGATCCTGGAGCATGCCGACGATCTCGCCAAGCTGATCACCGCCGAGTGCGGCAAGCCGCTGCTCGAAGCCAGAGGGGAAGTCATCTATGGCGCATCGTTTGTCGAATGGTTTGCCGAAGAAGGCAAACGAACCTACGGCGAGAGCATTCCCAGCCCTGCGCCCCACACCCGATTGCTGGTCATCAAACAACCCATCGGCGTCTGCGCAGCGATCACCCCGTGGAATTTTCCGCTGGCGATGATCACCCGCAAGGTGGCGCCGGCACTGGCTGCCGGTTGCCCGGTGGTGGTCAAACCTGCCGAATCCACGCCGCTCACAGCGCTGGCGCTCGCCGTACTGGCCGAGCAAGCAGGCTTTCCTGCTGGCGTGTTCAATGTCATCACTGGCAACCCGGCAGAAATCGGCGAGGAACTGTGCGCCAATCCGGCGGTGCGGAAACTGTCGTTCACTGGCTCGACGGCCGTCGGACGCAAGTTGATGGCGCAATGTGCGCCATCCGTCAAAAAACTTTCTCTGGAACTTGGGGGCAATGCGCCCTTCATCGTTTTCGACGACGCCGATGTGGATGCAGCGGTCGACGGCGCAATGGCGGCAAAATACCGCAACGCTGGTCAAACCTGCGTCTGCGCCAACCGCTTTCTGGTCCAGGCAGGCATTTACGATGCATTTGTCACCCGCCTGGCTGACAAGACTGCCGCCTTGAAGGTGGGCAAGGGAACGGAGCAAGGCATCACTCAGGGGCCCTTGATCAACGGTGCGGGGGTCGCCAAGGTGGAAGCTCACGTCAAGGATGCCATCGACAAGGGCGCGCGCGTCCTCTGTGGTGGTCATCGTCATGCACTCGGGGGCAATTTTTTCCAGCCGACGGTGCTGGCGGATGTCACGACCGAGATGCGCGTGGCACGCGAGGAAACTTTCGGCCCACTGGCCCCCGTTTTCCGCTTCGAGCACGAGGCTGACGCCATCGCACAAGCCAACGATACCGAATTCGGACTGGCCGCGTATTTCTATACCCGCGACATCGGCCGGGCATGGCGTGTTGGCGAAGCCCTGGAATACGGCATGGTGGGGATCAACACCGGCATGATTTCCAACGAAGTCGCCCCCTTTGGCGGCATCAAGCAATCAGGTATTGGCCGCGAAGGCTCCAAATACGGGATCGAGGAATACCTGGAAGTGAAGTACCTGTGTTTCGACGTGACCTGAGGCACTGAGCGGCCTGGAGGCGGCTCAGGCAGCACGCGATTGCTGATACTCGCGATACCACTCAACGAAGGTGCCCAGCGGCATCGGCTTGCCATAGAAGTAACCCTGGGCGGCAGCGCAACCCAGGGCAAGCAACTGCTCTCGCTGGGCTTCGTCTTCGACACCTTCGGCCAGCGGCAGCATGTCGAGATCGCGACTGAGATCGATGATGGTACGGACAACTCGCAGGCTGTCGATGGAGTCGAACATCGCCACCACGAAGGAGCGGTCGAGTTTGATTTCATTGATCGGCAGGCTGACCAGATAGCTGAGTGATGAATAACCGGTGCCGAAATCGTCGAGCGCCAGCCGGCAGCCCAGATCGCGCAAACCGTACATCACGGCCAAACCCCGCTCGCGGTCGGCCATCAAGGCGGACTCAGTCAGTTCCAGCGTAAAACACGAGCCGGGCAGTTGCCAGGTCTGCAGGCATTGGGAAAACAACTCCGGCAACTGGTCATCCAGTACATCGGCAGCCGTCAGGTTGATCGACAGACAGATATCGACGCCCGCATCCCGCAGATCAACCTGCATGCGCATTGATGCGCGCAACAGCCAATCGAGAAAGCTTTCACGCCAGCCGTTTTCCTCGATCAACTGAATGATCAGCGGTGGTGGCACGTGTTCGCCATTACTGCGTTGCCAGCGGAGCAAGAGTTCGGCACCAAAGCAGTAGCCACCATCCAGTTGAACCTGGGGCTGCAGATACAGTGAGAGTTTTTCGTGCTCCAGTGCCAGCAAGAGCTCCTCAGCCAGCTCGTACTGATGCTGCCAATCGGTATTCAGTCCGGTCTCGAACCAGCCAAAACCCTCTCCGGCGGCATTGGCCTGCCAGCGTGCGAGGCGGGCCGCATGCACCGCTGCCTCGGCATCGGTCGCATGTTCTGGAATCAATGCTGCACCCACCGTTGACCGTACCAACATCCGGCGCCCGCTGAACAACTCAATCGGCGTCGACAAGGCATGTTGTAACTGGGCTGCTGCCAGGCCAGGTTGGCTCATCGAGTGAACATCGGGCAGTATGATCAGCCACTCACCTTCCCGACCGGTGAACACCCTGTCTTCGCGCCGCAGCAAGGAGGCCATGCGGTGGGTCAACATCGATGGCAAGCGTTGCAGTTCGCCAGCAGAGAGGTAGGCGAATGAATCCTTGTTAACCACCGACAGCGAAAGCACTGCCGCCTGCCGACCGGCCTGCTGCAGCAAGCGAAGAAAATGCAAAGCGGACAACTCACCGGGCTGCCCCGTTTCGTCGCTGCGAGCCTCTTCATCAAGTTCGAGTGCGCAAGCAATTGTCGCAACCACAGCACTTCGCAGACAAGCAAGCAGCTTCAGGGTGAGCCTGCCGATCCGTGCCTGTTCATCGCACAGGGCTCGCTCACAGCGCATGACGCCGTCGAGGAATACCTGAAAAAGCTCGGTATGCGAATAGCCACGCCCGCTCAGGTCATGCCATTGGCGCAGCCAAGCTTTCTGCCACGACAACTCGCCAACGCGCACGGGCAAGGCCTCACTGAGCTTCAGCAAGTCTCTCATGCCGGAATCACTGCGCTGTGTTTCGGCCAGTGCCCGCAATGCCTCCACCCAGGAGTCGACAATCGCAGGCAGTGAACGCAAGTCATCTTCACTCAAGCCGAAAGCCGGAAAATCGATGTAACCGGTCAGCTTAGTCGAGGTAGTAATCATAAGCAGCCAGCCCGTAGGCATCATGAGGGAGAGCCCGTGCGATACGTTGCTTGGCAGCCGACGGAGAGCGCAGATCGAGAATCTTGTAGCCGTGGATCAAGGCTTTGTCAGCGTCCAGCATCAGTAACAGCTTTGGCCGCGAACGCTGCACCCGGTTTTGCTGGATGACGACACCAACCTCCCCTGACGCCATCTCGACCAGCGTACCGATCGGGTACAGACCGACACACTGGACAAACTGCTCCATCAGGACCGGATTGAATTTTGTACCGCGCAAGTGAAACAGTTCCTCCAGCGCCTGCTGGTGCCCTACGGCTGATCGATAAGGCTTGTTGCGCAACATTGCACAAAAGGAGTCTACGAGTCCCGCCATTTCCGCCGCCACGCCAATCTGGTCCATGGCCAGCCCGTGCGGATAACCGCTACCGTCCCAGCGCTCGTGGTGACGTGCAACGACGTAGAGAATTTCACGCGACAAACTCTGCTGCAGCATCAGTATTTCCAGCGAACTGGCGACATGTGAACGTACCTGATGCTGCTCTTCCGGAGTCAGATCCCCGGTTTTTGCCAGCACTTCCGAGGACAGCTGCGTCTTGCCCACATCCTGAAGCATGCCGGCAACACCCAGATCCAGCAGCCGCTGCCCGCGAAAGCCGATGTGGGTGCCAAAGAGCAGCAAGTTCACCGACACATCCATGGCGTGATCGAAGCTGTACTGATCGACATTTTTCAGACGAAGCAGCCACATCACGGCATCCGGATTGCGCTGCAAGCTTTCGGTAACCTCGCCGACACCCTCTCTGACATTCTCGAGGTCAAACGACCGTTCGGCCCGCATATGCTCGAAAGTCCGTTTCAGGTCCTTGGTCAGCGCATCGAAACGTGGCTCGATATGTGTCAGCTCACCGGCGAGTTCGCCATCGGCATCATCCCCTTCGACACCGCAGAGAAAATCGAGAAAACGCCGCCGTCGCTCGTTTCTCGGGATGGAAGCAATATGCAGCAAATCGGGATGCGGCTTGCGAATTTCCTCCATCTCGATAACCGGGGTTTTCTCCTGCGGCTTTCCTGTGTGCGTTTCCGCAACAACATCGGGCGCACGGTAATGCGCCTCGAGAGAGCGGCTGCGATCGATCTGGACGAATTTGCAATGCTTGCGAAACACTTCGAGCTCATCCATCTCACTGACCACGAACCCCTGCAAGAGAAAGGGCAGTTCCATCCATGGGCAATCTGGCTCTGCAACGAACATGCCGAGCTTGAGATCTTTGGCTGGAATGATTTCCATCGCCCCTCAATGCCTCCCGGACTCGAGCATGACTCGCATGCCCTCCAACGGCAGGTTATCGACCAAGCGACAAGGCATGGCCAAGCGCTCTGCAAGCAAGGCGGCATGACCGCCGGAAATCAGACAGGACCTCTCCAGCCCCGGCAAGCGTGCCCATGCGCGCTCGATTGCACCCGCCTGGGCCTCAATGGCACCACTGACTATGGCATCTTCGGTACACGCCGGAAAGCGCCGGTAAACCCCTCTCGCAAACGGCAGGGCGGCAGTATCCCGAGCCAGGGAATTCAGCATCAAATGCTGACCGGGTAGAATCAAGCCGCCGAGAAAACGCCCCTCGGCGTCCAGTGAGTCGACGGTTGTGGCTGTTCCTGCCATGACCACCAGCGTGGCAGATGGCGACAGCGCGCGTGCGCCAATCAGCGCACACCAGCGGTCAACGCCCAGACGGGCCGGATTTTCGTAGCCATTGATCACGCCGTGTGCTGCGGCAGTAGCCGCCACAACTTCCAGTGCCACGCCCCACGCTGCCAGCGCCGCACGAATTTCAGCCTCCACCGCCGGTCCGGCAACATTGGACAACACGATTCGCTCTGGTGCCGGATCACGAGCGGCCAAGGCCTGCAGGGCAGAAAAATCGCCCTGCACCGTGGTCCCCGCCCCCTGCCACGCCCCGTTGGTCAGGAAAGCCCATTTGATGCGGCTGTTGCCGCTGTCGAGACAGAGCATCATGCCAGCCTCAAACTCAAATCACCGGCCAGAATACGCTGAACGCCCTGCGCCGTTTCCAGCAACAAGGCACCATCCTGATCCACCCCGGCACATCGCCCGGACAGCACTGCCTCGCCTTCGCCCCCGCTCAGGTCGACCTGCCTGCCCTGCCAGGCATGACAGCGCTCCCAGCGGGTTTTCAGGCCACAGAAGCCGTCGACCGCAAAATCATCCAGTACGACGACAAGCGAAGCGAGAATCGCGGCCAGCAGTGCATGCCGATCCGGCAATGGCATCAGCGCCTCGCTGAGTCCGGCACTCGCCTGCGGGAGAGCCTGTGCAGGCTTGTACAGATTCAGTCCGATCCCGATCACCACCTGCAGGCCACGACGATCCGATGAGAGTTCAATCAGGATGCCGGCCAGTTTGGCGAAGCTCTGGCCTTGCCTCAGCAGCACGTCGTTCGGCCACTTCAGGCAAACGCCTTGGGCCCCCAGCGCGCCCAAGGCTTCGGCCAGGGCCACACCTACGGCAAGTGAAAGACCGCCAATTCGCGCAGGATCGCCGGTATGCCGCCAGAGCAAGGAAAACATCAGGCTGTCATCCGGACTGGACAACCAGCTGCGCCCCCGACGGCCCCGCCCGGCACTTTGCTGATCGGCCACGATGACTGCACCCGAAGGCGCACCCTGGGCGGCACGACGCATCAACTCGCTGTTCGTCGAATCACATTCAACGAGGGCATCCACGTCAAAGCGCCCGGCCAGCGGGCCGAGCAGTTTCTTCAGGAGCAGTGGATCAATCAGGGGCATGGAGAGAGATTCTACTCTCCCGCGTGCTCCTTGCCGCCATCGATACCCAGCTCTGCAATCTTGCGGGTGATGGTATTACGCCCAATGCCCAGCGCCTGCGCCGCTTCGATCCGGCGGCCACCCGTATGCGTCAGCGCGCGGGCGATGAGAATGCGCTCAAAAACCTGCGACAGAACGCCGTGGACATCAGGCACAGCCTGCGCAAGCATCCGGTCAACCTCACCCTCGAGCGCATTTTCCCAATTCGTCGCCACAGCCATGGGTGCCGCGTCCCGCAACTCACCCGGCAAATCGCCCACTTCCACCTGCTGACCCGGCGCCATCACGGTCAGCCAGTGACACAGATTTTCGAGTTGTCGGACGTTGCCCTGAAACTCCAGCGCCGTCAGATACTTGAGCGCGGCATCGGACAGACGCTTGGTTTCCACGCTCAACTCACGAGCACTTTTTTGCAGAAAATGCCGAGCCAGCAAGGGAATATCTTCGCGACGCTCACGCAGCGCCGGCAAACGGATACGAATCACATTCAGCCGGTGAAAAAGATCTTCGCGGAACAAACCGTCCTTGACCCGCGTTTCGAGATTCTGGTGGGTCGCCGCGATGACGCGAACGTTGGCCTTGATCGGCGAATGTCCGCCAACCCGGTAGAAGTGGCCATCGGAAAGCACGCGCAACAGGCGGGTTTGCAGTTCCGAAGGCATGTCGCCGATTTCATCGAGAAACAAGGTACCGCCCTCGGCCTGCTCAAAGCGTCCGCGACGTTGAGCTTGTGCGCCGGTAAAGGCACCCCGCTCATGGCCGAAAAGTTCGGACTCCAGCAAATCCTTGGGAATCGCCGCCGTATTGATCGCAATAAAGGATTTGTCAGCACGCGGGCTGTGACGATGCAAAGCTCTTGCGACCAGCTCCTTGCCCGAACCGGACTCGCCAGTAATCAGCACGGTAGCATGCGACAGTGCCAGACGGCCGATTGCCCGGAACACCTCCTGCATGGCCGGCGCCTGCCCGAGAATTTCCGGAACCAGCCCCTCTTCCTCCAACGCACCACTCTGGTGCATTGACTCATCAATAGCCCGCCGGATCAGTTCAACCGCCTGATCGACGTCAAACGGTTTGGGCAGGTACTCAAAGGCCCCCCCCTGGAATGCAGCAACCGCACTTTCCAGATCGGAATAGGCCGTCATGATAATGACCGGCACCGACGGAAAACGGGTTTTGACCTCCTGCAACAACTCAAGGCCGGACTGGCCGGGCATGCGAATATCGGACAACAGCACCTGCGGGGGCTCGATACCCTGTTCCAGCTGGGAAATGGCTTCGCTGGCCGAGGCATAGCTCTTGAAAGGGATGCCCTCGCGCGACAGGGTCTTTTCCAGCACCCAGCGAATGGAGCGATCGTCATCTACGATCCAGACAGGTTTCATGTGTTCCGGTCTCATCTTGTCGTTTGAATGCCTCACATCAAGCAAAACTCAGGCCTGATGTGTAAATCATTCACCTTCTACTGGAAGGCGCAAAGTAAAGACGGTATTTCCCGGATGACTGGCGCAATCGATGGTGCCGTGGTGATGCTGGATAAAGTTCTGGGCAATGGTCAAGCCCAGCCCGCTTCCGCCCTCGCGGCCGGAGACCAAGGGATAGAACATGCGCTCACGGATGGTGTCCGGAATCCCCGGACCGTTATCGATGACCTTGATTTCCATTGCCAGCCGGTAGCGTTTCTTGGCCAGCGTCACCTGGCGCAAGGCACGCGTACGCAAAATGATCTCACCTTCACCGAGCATGGCCTGCGCGGCATTGCGGGCAATATTGAGCACCGCCTGAATCAGCTGCTCACGGTCGCCCACCAGTTCCGGCAGGCTGGTATCGTAATCTCGCTGCACCGCGAGCGAACCCGGAAACTCTGCCCGCAAGAGGCTGCGCACCCGCTCGAGGATTTCGTGAATATTGACGGTTGCCGGCAACATCGGGCGATGCGGCGTCAATAAACGCTGCATCAAATCCTGCAGGCGGTCGGCCTCCTTGATGATGACCTGGGTGTACTCCTTGAGCGACGCATTGCTCAGTTCGTGCTCAAGCAACTGCGCAGCTCCCCGAATACCGCCGAGCGGATTCTTGATTTCGTGCGCAAGATTGCGGATCAGCTCACGGCTTGCTTGCTGCTGCTCAAGCAGGCGTTCTTCACGGGTTGCAGCAAGATGGTGCTGTATCGGCTGCAACTCAAGCAGCAGACGCATACCGGCGGCAATCTCGGGACGCAAGGGCGTCACCGTGCAGTTCAGGTGCAAGGTCTCACCGTCACTGCGTACCAGCGCGATATTCTGGCCGGTGTACCCCCAGTTGTTGTTCAAGCCGTTGTCCAAGGCCGCTTGCAGGGTACTCGAGCAGGTGCAGATATCGACCAGACGTCGGCCGAGAACGGCGCGACTGCTCACGGCCAGAAGGTTCTCGCCCGAAGGATTGAGGTAACGGATCTGCTCACTCTCATCAATCAGCAGCACGGCGGAAGCCAGCAAATCCAGTCCGGCAAAATTGGCATGGGTCACGTTCATGCGCTGCATTGTAACGACTCGGTGTAAAAATCGACATGCAACTTGCCCTTCAGCCCTGCGCTTCATTATGATCCGTGGATCACTCTGCCTCAAAGATGCCATGCGCTTCCCGCCCCTTGCCCTGCCGGGCCTGATTCTCTGCACCATACTCGTTGGCGGCTGTCGCGAACCGGACACTAACCCCTCCCAAAAGCGCACCGTTCTGGTGCAAACAGCCACTGGCGCACAAAACCAGGGCAGCAGCTATCCAGGCGAAATTCGCGCACGCCACGAAACAGATCTTGCCTTCCGCGTGAGTGGAAAAATCCAGTCGCGATGGGTCGATCCCGGCACCATCATCAAACCGGGACAGCCGCTCGCCGCACTTGATCCGGCCGATCTTCGCCTGGCCACACAAGCAGCGGCCGCCCAACTGTCCGCGGCAGAAAGCGACGCACGTACCGCCTTGGCGGAACGCAACCGTCAGGCCGAATTGCTGGCGCGAAAATTCATTAGCCAAACAGCCTTTGAACTGAAGGAAAATGCCTTGCAAGCCGCACGCGGGCGACTTGAACAGGCACGCAGCCAACATCAGATCAGCACACATCAAGGGAATTACGGCACACTCAGCAGCGACTTTGCCGGCGTGGTCAGCGCGGTACTCGCCGAGCCTGGACAAGTCGTTGCTGCCGGGCAGCCCGTCGTGCGCATTGCCCGACCGGAAGAGAAGGAAATTCTGATCGCGGTTCCCGAAAGTCGCCTCGGCGAATTCCGGGCAGCACGCGAGTTCACGGTCAACACCTGGGCGGAGCCAAAAATCGCGATTCGAGGCACACTCCGCGAACTCTCGCCGGTCGCCGATCCGGCAACCCGGACTTATCCGGCACGCATCCGTCTGATTGATCCACCAGCCAGCCTGCAACTGGGCATGAGCGCCCGAGCCAGCGTCGCCGGAGACCAGGACGGCACCGTGAGCGTCGCGCTGGCCGCCGTCAGCGATCAGGGACAAGGGCCGTTTGTATGGACCATCGTTGGTGGACAGGTCGTTCGGACGCCAGTCGAAGTCGCGGGGTTTTCGGGCAAAGAGGCCCTCATCCGCAAGGGCTTGAAGGTCGGAGATGTTGTGGTTGCCGCGGGCGTCGGCAGGCTGACTGAAGGTGAATCGGTACTGACCGAAACGCTGGTCACCCCCGCAGAACAGCGCTGAAATGAATTCCCGCTTCAACCTGTCGGACTGGACGCTCCATCACCGCACGCTGGTCGGTTACTTTCTGTTCGCCATTGCCCTGATGGGCGTCTTCGCCTACGGGCAACTGAGCCAGGCGGAAGACCCGCCGTTCACCTTCAAGCTGATGGTTGTCCGCACCTTCTGGCCAGGCGCCACCGCGCAGCAGGTTGCGCAACAACTGACCGAGCGCATCGAGAAAAAGCTGCAGGAAACGCCGCATATCGACCGGATTTCGAGTTATTCCCGCCCCGGCGAGTCGACCGTCATGTTCTTTGCCAAGGACAGCACGCCGCCCAAGGAGATGCCCAATGTCTTTTATCAGGTGCGAAAAAAGATCGGAGACATTCGCCAGAGCCTGCCTGAAGGCATTCAAGGCCCGTATTTCAATGACGAGTTCGGCGACGTTTTCGGCAATATCTATGCGTTGACCGCAGAAGGCCTGGACGAAGCCCAGCTAAAGGATATGGCCGAGCGCATTCGCGATGATCTTTTGCGCATCCCCGATGTCAGCAAAGTGGATTTACTCGGCGTCCAAGATGAAAAGCTGTTCATCGACCTCTCGGGAAAACGGCTGGCCAGCCTGGGCATCGACCCAGCCAGTATCGCTCAGGCGATTGCCCAACAAAATGCCGTGCTCGGCGCGGGTTACTACGAGACCGCAAGCCAGCGCATCCAGATTCGCCCCAGCGGTGCATTTGACCGCCCCGAAGCCATTGCCGACGTCCTGATTCGCCTCAACGGCCGCAGCATACGACTGGGCGATATCGCTGAAATCCATCGCGGCCACATCGACCCACCCAACCCGCGCGTGCGCTTTGGCGGCCATCCCGCACTGGGCATCGCCGTCTCGATGACAGCCGGCGGCGACATCATCCAGCTCGGCAAACATCTTGAAGCCCATTTCGCCCAATTGCGCACAACGCTGCCCGTTGGGGTCGAAATTTCCGCGGCAACCAGTCAACCGGACGCAGTCAAGCGCTCGGTTAACGCATTCGTGCAGGCACTGGCGGAAGCGGTGGCAGTCGTCCTGCTGGTGACTTTTATCAGCTTGGGCATGCGCACCGGCATGGTGGTCGCCGTTTCCATTCCACTGGTACTGGCCGCCTGCTTCCTCGCCATGAATGCCTTTGGCGTTGGCTTGCACAAGGTTTCGCTCGGCGCACTGGTGCTGGCGCTGGGCCTGTTGGTCGACGACGCAATCATCGCCGTTGAAATGATGTGGGTGAAGATGGAACAAGGCTGGGAGCGTACCCGGGCTGCGTCCTTCGCCTACACCAGCACCGCCGGCCCGATGCTGTCCGGTACGCTGGTCACCGTAGCCGGTTTCCTGCCGATCGCACTGGCCAAATCCTCGACCGGCGAATATGCCTTCGCTTTTTTCCAGATCAACGCCATCGCCCTCATCATTTCCTGGCTGGCCGCTGTCGTGGCCATTCCATGGCTGGGCTACAAGCTCCTGCCCGATCCGCGTGCGCCACGCACGCTACCCGCTCTCCTGGCACGCCTGCCGGGGCTGGAAGCGTGGCATCAACGGCAACAGGCAAAGCGTCACGACAGCGACCAGGATGTCTACGCAACGCCTTTTTATGAGCGCTTTGGCAAAGCGGTTGGATTCTGCGTCGATCATCGCTGGCTGACGATCGCAGTCACCCTGATGCTCTTCATTTTGTCGATTGTCGGCATGAGCAAGGTCCAGAAACAGTTCTTTCCCAATTCCACCCGCCTTGAACTCAACGTCGAGCTGCGCCTGCCAGAAGGCGCTTCCCTGCCAGCAATCGAACACGAAGTGGCAAGCCTGGAAAACTGGCTGCTCGCCGACCAGCAACAACAGCCGGACGTCAGCCACTTCATGTCTTATATCGGCAGCGGAGCGCCCCGGTATTTCCTCAGCCTGGACCAACAACTGCCTGCCAGCAACGTCGGCCAGCTGGTCATTGAAACCCGTAATGTTGCCGCGCGCGAAGCCTTGCGCGGTCGACTGATCGCGTATTACGAAAACCGCCACGACGACGTTCGCGCCAATATCGCCCGCATCGAAAATGGCCCGCCAGTCGGTTATCCCGTGCAGTATCGCGTCAGCGGAGAGAACGTCGAGCAGCTACGCAAGAGTGCCGAAGCGATTGCCAGCCTCATGCGCAGCGATCCCGCGCTGAGCAACGTCAATTTCGACTGGTTCGCATTATCCAAGGCGGTCCGCATCGACATCGATCAGGAGAAAATCCGCCTGCTTGGCATTACGGATAGCGATATTGCCCGCAGCCTCAACCTGGCACTGAACGGACAAAATGTGAGTGTGCTGCGTGAAGGCAGCAAGCAGATCGACATCGTATTGCGCGGCGACCGCTCGGATCGCGAGAACGTCGCCGCCCTTGCGGAAATCACGGTCCCTACCCGCGCCGGAAAAAGCGTCCCCCTGTCGCAGATTGCCCGACTTGAACATGGTTTTGAGCCCGGCATGATCTGGCGCCGTGATCGTGTTCCGACCATCACCGTGCGCGCCAACCTCTACGGCACAATTCAGCCGGCAACCGTCGTCAGTCGCCTAGCGCCGCAAATTGCTGCGCTCCAGGCGGCCTTGCCTGCCGGCACCAAAATTGCGACCGGTGGCTCGGTAGAAGAATCGGGCAAAGGCTCGGCCTCGGTTGCGGCAGGCATCCCTGTCTTCCTGCTGGTGGTCATCACCATCCTGATGATTCAGCTTCAGAATGTCTCTCGCGTGGTGATGGTACTCATGACCGCTCCTTTGGGCATGATAGGCATCTCGCTCTTCCTGCTGGTCTTCAATCAGCCCTTCGGCTTCATGGCGCTACTCGGGACGATCGCGCTGTTTGGCATGATCATGCGTAACTCGATCATCCTGGTCGACCAGATCGAACAGGATCTGGCCAGCGGCAAACCCCGCCGGCAAGCCATTGTGGAATCGACGGTTCGCCGCTTCCGCCCGATTGTACTGACCGCAGCGGCTGCGGTTCTGGCCATGATTCCGCTATCACGCAATGATTTCTTCGGTCCGATGGCGGTCGCCATCATGGGTGGCCTGCTGGTTGCAACCGCATTAACCTTGCTCTTTTTGCCAGCGCTCTACGCTGCCTGGAACAAGCTTGGCCAAACCGGCTAGCGCAAACTCGCCAACTCTTTCTGCAGCGCCTGAATATTGCGTTCATGCTGGGCCACGCGATCCCGGTAGGGCGCCAAACGATCCGCCGAACCTTGCGGTGCCTTGATCGACTCCTGTTCGGCCAGATCACGCCGCGCACGCTCCATCCCCTGCTGTTCGGTTGCCAACTCCTGTTCAAGGATGTGGCGACGGTCACCATCCCGAGTCCGCTGCGTGCCTTCACTGACCCTGGGGAAACCTGCAGGCGATGGTGTCGTGCTGAGCACCCGTGCCCTGGTGCTGCCGGAAGAGGCTGCCGTTGCCGGCGCGGGATTCTCGGGCGCACTGACAATTGCCTTGCAATTCTTGTCGACCCTGGCACTTGAAATCAGGGTACCGCCATTGGCATCAATGCATTTATAGATGCTCTGGGCAAAGGCCGGCGCAGCACCAAAGGCCAGGAGCATGGCAAACAATCCGTGTTTCATCATCGTCTATCCTTTTGATCCGCGAAGTTTACCGGACAAGCCATCCTTGCAATCAGAATGTAAACGTAAAAAAGGGCGGGTCACCCCGCCCTTTCACTGACTATCGCAGATTAGCAGCTGTAGTACAGATCGAACTCAACCGGGTGAGTCGTCATGCGAACCTTGTTCACTTCATCCATCTTCAGGGCGATATAGGAATCGATCCAGTCGTTGGAGAAGACACCGCCACGGGTGAGGAACTCATGGTCAGCATCCAGAGCAGCCAGGGCTTCTTCGAGAGAAGCACAGACGGTCGGGATCGCTGCATCTTCTTCCGGCGGCAGATCGTACAGGTTCTTGGAAGCCGGATCGCCCGGGTGGATCTTGTTCTGGATACCATCCAGGCCGGCCATCAGCAGGGCGGCGAAGCACAGGTACGGATTGGCGATCGGATCCGGGAAGCGGGTCTCGATACGACGAGCCTTGGTGGAGGCAACGTACGGAATGCGGATGGAAGCAGAACGGTTCTTGGCGGAGTAAGCCAGCTTGACCGGTGCTTCGTAGTGCGGAACCAGACGCTTGTAGGAGTTGGTACCCGGATTGGTGATGGCGTTCAGGGCCTTGGCGTGCTTGATGATGCCGCCGATGTAGAACAGGGCGGTTTCAGACAGACCAGCATAGCCGTCACCGGCGAACAGGTTCTTGCCGTCCTTCCAGATGGACTGGTGAACGTGCATGCCGGAACCGTTGTCGCCAACGATGGGCTTCGGCATGAAGGTGGCGGTCTTGCCGTACTGGTGAGCAACATTGTGCACCACGTACTTCAGGATCTGGGTCTGGTCAGCACGCTTGACCAGGGTGTTGAACACGGTACCGATTTCGCACTGACCGGCAGTAGCGACTTCGTGGTGATGAACTTCAACCGGGCAGCCAAGGGCTTCCAGGGTCAGCACCATGGCCGAACGGATGTCGTGCAGGCTGTCAACCGGGGGAACCGGGAAGTAGCCGCCCTTGACGGTCGGACGGTGGCCGGTGGAACCGTTGCCATCGCTCTTCTCACCAGAACCCCAAGCCGCTTCAGCGGAATGGATCTTCAGGGAGCAGCCGGACATGTCGACATTCCACTCAACGCCGTCAAAGATGAAGAATTCGGGTTCCGGACCGAAGTAGGCGGTATCGCCAATGCCGGAAGACTTCAGATAGGCTTCAGCGCGCTTGGCGATGGAGCGCGGATCGCGGTCATAGCCACGGCCGTCGGTCGGGTCGATCACGTCACAGGTCAGAACGACAGTGGTTTCGTCGAAGAACGGATCGATGTAAGCGGTAGCCGGATCCGGATTCAGTTGCATGTCGGAAGCCTGAATACCCTTCCAGCCAGCAATGGAGGAACCGTCGAAAGCGTGACCGTTTTCGAACTTGTCTTCGCTGAAGGCGGAGACCGGCACGGTGACGTGCTGTTCTTTGCCACGGGTATCGGTAAAGCGGAAATCGACGAACTTTGCGTCGTTTTCCTTGATCATGTTGATCACGTCTTGCGGGGTTGCCATAAGCGTCAGTCTCCTAAGAAAACACGTTGCCGGTCTGTCCGGCACCAATCAAAAAATCTCGGCAGAAACGGCTGAGCAGAAAGCATGCCATCCGTTGTCAGCAGCAATTAGTATTTTGCCACAAGGGTATAGGGAAACACACAGGAAACAAGGCGCACCATCAGAGTGCGCAAAAGCAGGGCTGCGCACTAGTTTGGTGCAATTCGATAATTCAGGCGTATCTCCACTACCGCCGGCATCGCTTCCGCCACCACGGCAAGTTCTTGCGCCAGTCGCGACAAAACCTCGCGCTCGGGAAAATCCGCAGCATCGACCGTCAACTCAACCTCAACCTTGCCGCCGACGTAATGCAGGACCACCCTGCGAAGCAGCGCAGGATCAGGTATCAAGCCTTGCAACTCAGCCATCAAGGCTTCCCGGCCCGGCAATTTCACCGCCGACGCATCAGGCTGCAAATCATCCTCGGGATCGACATGAACCAGCACATCGAGGACCTCCGGATGAGCACGCAGTACGCGAGCACGCGCGGATTCGGCAATCCGGTGCCCCTCAGACACGGAAATCCTCGCATCCACCTGAATATGCGCGTCAACCAGGGCCTGATGCGCCATCCGTCGCGTCCGCAACTCATGCAGACCACAAACCCCCGGCGTGGACAACAAGGTGGCGCGAATTTGCTCGACCTGAGATTCATCCAGCGCGGTATCGATCAACTCCATGATCGCCCCCCACGCCAGACTGCCCCCCATGCGCAGAATCATGAATCCCATCACGACAGCAGCCAGCGCATCCAGAAATTGCCAGCCCATCAAGGCCCCGCCGATACCGACCACGACCACCAGCGCCGAAGCGGCATCGGCCCGCGTATGCAGTGCATTTGCCGTCATCAGCTGGGAGCGCAATTTCTCGGCGACATGAATCAGGTAGCGATACAAGCCCTCCTTGGACACCACCGTCAGAATCGCGATCCACAAGGCGGACAACTCGACCGAAGGCAGCGCGTCCATAGCGTGCAAATGCTTGCCGGACTCCCAGAGAATACCGGCACCAATCAGGGTCAGCGAGCCCCCCAATGCCAGTGTGGCTGCCGTTTCGACCCGTGCGTGCCCGTAAGGGTGGGCCCGATCTGCCGGCACCGCACTTTGGTGGCTGGCCCAGATCACCAGAAAATCAGACAGCAGATCGGAAAATGAGTGCAAGCCATGCGCGATCAGTGACTGGGAATGCGCAAACCAGCCCACGATCAGCTGCGCCACGGTCAGCAGCAGATTGACCAGCACGCTCACCCAGGTCGCCCTTTGTGCCTCGCGGGACCGGTCGGCCGCGGTGATTGAAACCTGCTGGACGTGCTCGTGTGCCATGTGCTGTGCCATATACTGTAGGGCCTCGATTTTATCAGTGCACCAAATGGGAAAGCTCAGAGAAATACTGGAAGTCGCACATACGCGCGGACAAGCCCTTGGTCGCCCCTATCAGGGTGAGTTGTTGCCGCATGAGGCCTATGCGCTGCTGCAGGCTGCACCGGGCGCCAAGCTGGTCGATGTGCGCACGCGTGCCGAATGGGACTGGGTTGGCCGCGTCCCGGGCGCGGTCGAGATTGAATGGAACCAATACCCCGGCGGCGTGCGCAATCCGAACTTCGCCGCAGAACTTCGCCGGCAGGTCGATTCCGAGGCATTAGTGATGTTCCTCTGCCGCAGCGGCGTCCGCTCCATCGGTGCGGCGACTGCCGCCATCGAAGCCGGGTTCACCAATTGCTACAACATTCTCGAAGGCTTCGAGGGTGACAAGGATGCCAACGGTCACCGCAACAAGGTCGGTGGCTGGCGACACGCCGGACTCCCCTGGCATCAGGGATAATTCTTCTTTTTTACGCGTCGACCGCAACATTTTCGGAATCAGCATGCAAACCGCAACCATTTCCTTCGATTCGTTCAACACCCTTTCCGATGCCGCCTGCCAGGAACGCATCCGCGCAGCCCGCGCCAAGCTCGGCAAGCGCGCAGTGATCCTCGGCCACCACTACCAGCGCGCCGATGTCTATCAGCACGCCGACCTGACAGGTGACTCGCTCAAGCTCTCGAAACTGGCCTCGCAGACGGATTCCGAATACGTCATCTTCTGTGGTGTGCATTTCATGGCCGAAGTCGCCGACATCATGACCGCACCGAACCAGATCGCGATTCTTCCCGACCTTGCCGCCGGTTGTTCGATGGCCGACATGGCCAATCTTGCCAAGGTGGCGCGTTGCTGGCGCGAACTGAGCCAGGTACTGAACGCCGAAGAAGAAATCACGCCGGTCACCTATATCAACTCCGCCGCTGACCTGAAAGCCTTCTGTGGCGAACACGGCGGCATCGTCTGCACCTCATCCAACGCCGCCACCATCGCCAAATGGGCTTTCGAACGCCGCCCCAAGGTCCTGTTCTTCCCGGACCAGCACCTGGGCCGCTGGACTGGACACCAGATGGGTTTCCCGATGGAAGAGATGGTCGTCTGGGACCCGGACCTGGAAATGGGCGGTCTCACGGTCGACCAGATCAAACAGGCAAAAATCCTGCTCTGGAAAGGCCATTGCTCGGTCCATCAGATGTTCCAGAAATCGCACATCGACGCCTTCCGTGCCAAGTACCCCGACGGTTTGGTGATCGCGCACCCAGAATGCAATTTCGAGGTCTGCGCTGCCTCAGACTATGTGGGATCGACCGAACACATCGTCAAGACGATCAAGGAAGCCCCCGAAGGCACGCGCTGGCTGGTTGGCACCGAGCTCAACCTGGTCGACCGTCTGGCCCGGGAGGTCTTGCCCCAGAACAAGATCGTCCAGTTCATGGCCACCACGGTCTGCATGTGTTCAACGATGCAGCGCATCGACCCGCAACATCTGGCCTGGGTTCTGGAGAGCCTGGTCGAAGGCAAGGTCGTCAACCAGATCAAGGTACCCGAGCACGAAGTGAAATTTGCCCGCCTCGCGCTGGACCGCATGCTCGACATCTCCTGAGCCCCTCATGAGCCAACCCTTGCTGCATATTGCCACCTACAACATCCACAAGGGTTTCTCGCAGTTCAACCGGCGGATGATGGTGCATGAGCTACGTGAACGCCTGCACAGCCTGAACCCGGACATCATTTTCCTGCAGGAAGTGCAGGGGCTGCACCTTGGGCATGCCGAAAAACATGCCGATTGGCCCGGTCGACCGCAACATGAATTTCTGGCTGACGACATCTGGGAATCGGCTTACGGTCGCAACATGATTTACGACCACGGCCACCACGGCAATGCGATTTTGTCGCGCTTCCCCATCCTGCACGCCCACAATCAGGATGTAACCCATTTGCAGTTCGAAAAGCGCGGCCTGCTGCACTGCCGGATTGCCTTGCCTGAAGGCCCGGCGGCGCATTGCGTCTGCGCCCACCTCTCGCTTTTCGGGCGCTCACGGCGCAAGCAGATGGATGCGCTGGCCGATTATCTCGAACACCTCGACGAGCCCAATGCGCCGCTGATCGTCGCCGGCGACTTCAACGACTGGCGCAATCATGCCGCCGAGCATCTCGCCCGTCGCCTCGGGCTGCAAGAAGCCTTCAGCCCCGCCCCCGGACATGCCCCGGCGCGCAGCTTCCCGGCCGCAATGCCGATGTTCCGGCTGGATCGCATCTACATCCGCGGCTTTGCCGTTGCCCGAACGGCCATCCATCACGGTGCGCCCTGGTCGGCAATTTCCGACCATGCGGCGCTTTCGGCCTACTTGACGCCCCATGCACGTTGAGGGATTTGTGCCGGGCAACCGGCTCACGCTGCTCAATTCCGGCCATCAATACTTTCCGGCGCTGCTTGCCTCAATTGCTCAGGCGCAGCACGAAATCTATCTCGAAAGCTACATCTTTGCCGACGACCCGATCGGCCACGAAGTCTGCAGCGCGCTGTGCGCAGCTGCCGAGCGCGGCGTCACGGTCAATGTGACGGTCGACGGCTTCGGCGCACGAAATTTCGCCAGCGATTTCCGTCCCCGCCTCTCTGCGGCGGGGGTCCGCACCTTGTTCTACCGGCCGGAAATCGGCCCCTTCCACTTACGCCGCAGCCGGCTGCGGCGCCTGCACCGCAAACTGGTGGTGATCGACGGACGGATCGCCTTTATCGGCGGCATCAATATCCTCGACGACAACAACGCGCCAGCCGAGATGCGTCCTCACTACGACTATGCGGTCAAGGTGGAAGGGCCTGTCCTTGAGCAGATGCATCAGGCAGCACGGCGGATGTGGGAAATTGTGACCTGGGTGAATTTCAAGCGCCGCTTCCGCCTCAAGCCGCTGAGCACACCCTGCTGCCAGCCCGCTGGCATGCAAGCCGCCATGCTGCGCATTCGCGACAATATCCGTCATCGCAACGACATCCAGCACGCTTACATCAATGCCATCAACGCCGCACAAGACGAGATTCTGATTGCCAATGCCTACTTTCTGCCCGGCATTCGTTTTGGTCGTGCCTTGCGCAATGCCGCCCAGCGCGGGGTCCGGGTCACCATCTTGCTGCAGGGCAAAACCGACCATCTCTTGCTGCGCTCGGCAACGCAAACTCTCTACGCCGCCGGGCTGGATGCCGGCATCCGGATTTTTGAGTACGAAAAGAGCTTCATGCACGCCAAAGTGGCGGTGATCGACGGCGAATGGGCCACGGTCGGATCGTCCAACATCGACCCCTTCAGCCTGCTGCTGGCCAAGGAGGCCAACCTCTTCGTGCATGACCGGCAATTTGCCGGCGAACTCCACGCCAGCCTGCACGATGCCATGCGTGAAGGCGCACGGGAAGTTCTGACCGACGATCTGGTCCGGCAATCCTGGTATGTCCACCTGCTCCGCTGGGGAAGCTACGCCCTCGTCCGCCTGCTGATCGGGCTGGCCGGCTACGGTGGCCCGCGCCAGTCTGAAACGGATCAACTCAACGAATGACCGCTGGCGCAGCAATCAATTGCTGCGCCGGCACCCGCGCCAGCGACCAGTCGCTCAGCGCCCACGCCCAGACATCAGCCACCGCCATCTGTGCCAACGCTGCGGGCGGAGACTGTCCGAGAAACGCCAGCGCGGCATGAAGATTGCGGGCGGCAGACCTTGAGTCCAGTGCTGGCGCCCGCGTTTGTTTCGACCATTTCTCGCCGCGCGCGTTGGCCGCGACCGGCAAGTGCGCGTAGGCCGGCACGGCGACGCCGAGACGCTCTTGCAACGCGATCTGGCGCGGTGTCGACGCCAGCAAATCCGCGCCGCGCACCACCGCGGTAATCCCCTGAAAGGCATCGTCGACCGTAACCGCCAACTGATAGGCGAACAGGCCGTCAGCGCGGAGCAAAACGAAATCTCCCACATCACGGTCCAGTGTCTGGCTCACTTTTCCCTGTAGCGCATCGACAAAACCGGTTTCACCGGAAGGGACGCGAAAGCGCCAGGCCCTGGCGACTCGCCCTGGCGGCAGGCCGGCACGACAGGAACCGGCATACACCATGCCGCCGTCGATGGCCTGCACATTGGCCGAGTCAGCGATTTCCCTGCGCGAACAGGCACAGGCATAGGCCAGCCCCTGCGCTTTCAAGTACTCAAGGGCCTCACGGTACGCATCGGTTCGCCGGCTCTGGTACAGCACAGGACCATCCCAGGCAAAACCATGTGCCTCCAGCACCCGCAGAATGTCGTCTGCAGCCCCGGGCTGATTGCGGGGAATGTCCACATCTTCCATGCGAACCAGCCACTGCCCGCCGTTGACGCGGGCCTCAAGATAACTACCCAGCGCGGCAATCAGGGAACCGAAATGCAAGGCGCCGCTTGGCGAGGGCGCAAAACGGCCACGATAAACGCCGGCCTCCGGCCCTCCACCCATCCCGGCAGGCGTCAGTCCGCCGACTTCAGACGGGTTTCCGACTCGATCAGCCAACGATCACCCTGCTTGGAAAGCACAAAAATCTTGCGGCTACGATCAGTCACGCTCAAGGATTTGAACACCTGCACCACCTCAAGCTCGGCAAAACCTTCCTCGTTGAAATGGAGGGAAGGATTCTCAAGCGTAATGCCTGTCGGCAGTTTGCGACCGGCGATATTCGCTTCACGATCCTGCTTCCATTCGGCGATATCCTTCAAACCGGTACGCGGCTTGAAAGTCGGCGAGTAGGTCGCGAAATAAGCCGGCATATCCTTGGCAGTCCAAGCCTTGCGCCATGCTTCCATGGTTGCCATCACAGCGGCTTCCTCTCCTTTGGGCGCAGGAGCCAGACTGGGTGCGACTGCTTTTTCAGCAGATTTTTCAACCGGCTTTGCTGCGGGCTTCGCCGCTGGAGGAGTGGTTTTTTCAACCACCGGCGCAACTGCCGGCTTGCTCTTCGGCGGTGTAGCAGTGGCAACGCCCGGCCCACCCACCAAAGGATCTGTGAGCATTTTTTCAGCTTCGATGAACCAGCGTCCCCCTTGCGAGGACATCAGGAAGTACTTGCGATTGCTCTCAACCACGGGACCCGAGCGATAGTGCTGATCAAATCGCACATCGGCCATGCCTTCCGGGGTGAACAACACGACCGGATTTTCCACCTTGATCTCGATCGGCAACTTGCGGCCGGCGATATTTTTCTCGCGGTCCGCACGCCACTCGGCCACATCCTTGTAAGAGGCACGCGGTTTGAAAGTTGGCGAATAGGTCGCCATGTAGGTCTTCATATCCTTGGCAACCCACGCAGTGCGCCAGCTTTCGAGAACCTTCAGCACGGCCTCCGCCTGCGCGGTATCACCGCTGTCAGCCATCGGCACCTGCGCAGCGGGTGCAGCCGTTGTTTGCGCCGAGGCTTCTACGGCCGGCAAGGAGATTTCAGGCGCCTTTTCCGGTGTTTTCGGTGCAGGTTCTTTGACCGGCAGCGACGGAGGTGTCGCATCGGTTACGGCTGGCGGCTGTTCCAGCGCTTGAGCTGCCGCCGGGGCAATCGCTGCTGCGGCAACACCGGCGGCAACTGCGAGCTCGGGCGCGACAGAGGGCAGTGCCTGCATGACGGGTGGCGCCTCGACGGGGGCAGCACTGGCGACAACAGACGATGCTAGGGGAGGTTTCGCAACCGTTTCCTTGATGGCAGGGGCCTCACCCTTGGCCGCAGGAGTCGGCACCGGCGCAGGTGACTCACCGGTCACCACAGCGCGCAACAGGGAATGGCGTTGTGCCAGACGGGCATTACCCGGATCCAGCTTCAAGGCACTGGACATCGCCAGATCAGCGAGATTGGCGTAAACCATGCCCAGATTTTCGCTGGCCATTGCGTAAGTCGGTTCAAGCCGCAGGGCTTCTTCAAAGTCCTGGGCAGCGGCCGTGTATTGCGACAGCCGGGTGCGCGCGACCCCCCGATTGTTGTGCAGGGCGGCAACACCCGGAAAACTGGCAATCATCTTGTCGAGATGGGCAGCCGCCTCGGCAAACAGATTGCGATCCATCATCGAGAGTGCCTTGAGGTAACGCAACTGGAAATCTTCAGGTGTTTTCGCCAAGGCTTCATCAAGTGCCTTGCTTGCGGCTTCCGCCTGTCCCGCCTGCATCAGGGCCACTATTTTGGCCTGCTCTGCTTCTTGCAAAGCTGCCACTGGCATGGCCACTACCAAGAGCGCAGCAAGCAGCGCTGGAACAAGTCGTTTCTTGTTATGCATCATTTCCCCGGGAATCGCGATTTACACCTGTTGATGTCGCCTGATTATACACAGAGCCTGTTGCAGCCATGGCGGAGGAAGGACTCACATCGCCTCTTTCCATTTGAGTGCAGCATAGCGTTGCAAACGCAGTGTCGCACTCCAGTAATCCGCGGGCAGCCCGGCCTTTTCCTTCAAGGCGGAGAGAAACACGGCGGGCGTCGGCAACTGTTCCCACACCTGAGGCAAGTAGGTCGAGCGATGCCGCCCCTCTTCCAGGATGACGCCATCGATGCCGGGACGCAGCACCGCCAGCGCTTCGGCTTCATCGGCAAAGTGTATGGGTTCCGGCGGCGTGAGCAAGGAAACTTCGACCCGCAAGGTATCCAGCTCTCCGGCACTCAGCGCCGGGAAACGCGGATCGTTGAATGCCGCCGCCTGCGCATTGTGAATCACGTCATCCACCAGACGGCGATGTGCTTGCAAACTGCCGATACACCCCCGCAAACGCCCTGCTTTGGTCAGCGTCACAAAACAGGCGGCGGTTTCATGCAGGGCCGGCAAATCGGGGACGCTGGGCGCAGGCGCGCCAAATCGGGCCTCGATGATGCCGCGAGCGATGCGCAACAACACCTCCCCCAGCGCTGCCTGAGCATCCTGATACGCAATGGCGGCATAGCCCACCACACGGTCCTTGCTGCCTGCGGTATCGCCGGAATTGCGCAGGTCAATCAGCCGGGAGTGCAGCCCCCGGCGCACGGCCACCTCGAGAAAACCATTGAGCGGGAAGGCGCCACAGGCCTGTTTTCCGTTCAGTCCGGCATTGAACGCCAGCAGCTGCGCCACTGTCGCCTGATCCATCGTACCGGCTTGAGCGTAAGGCAGGTAATGGGAAAGATCGGTACTCAAAACAATCAGCGTTTCACTATCCCCCCAACACGCATCGAGCAAGGCTGCAACTTGCGCTGGCGCGGTCCGGCCGACGGCAACCGGGAGGATGGGCGTACCGGGCTGCAAGACCGTCTGCAAAAAGGGCAGCTGCACTTCAAGCGCGTGTTCTGCCGCATGCGGCGCATCATCAAGGACAGCCAGGCCGGCGGATTGCAATTTCAGCGCCAACTCGCGGTCGACCGGTGAAATGCCCAATGGCGACGCCCAATGCGTTGCTTGCGGTACCGCCATCCCCTCCAGGGCAACCCGATGCGCCGGCCCGAGCAAGATGACGCGCCGGATCCGCTGACGCTGGCTGATCAGACTGGCATAGAGCCGCGCCGCGGTCGAGCCGGAATACACATAGCCGGCATGCGGCACCAGGACAACTTTCAGTCCCGGCAGATCCGGGGCCGGCGCCTCGCCCAGCAGCGCGAGCAGTTGCTGGCGCAGTGCCGCCGGTACCTGCGGATAAAAGCTGCCGGCGACTGCCGGCGAACGAATGGCTGGGTTTGTATTCACAAAGGCTCCGTGGCGGCGGACGCTAAACTGCGATCATCCGTCAGCCGGGAAGGATCGTCCAGCCACACACGCAATGCGGACAGGAGACCCTCGATCACACCCGGCCATCCGCCTTCGGCGGTTTGCCGGAACAGTCGCATCACACCGGGATACCAGGGACTGTCTTCGCGTTCGCACAGCCAGCGCCAATCAAGGCCGGCATGCGGCAGCATGACCCAGATCGGACAGGCCAGCGCCCCGGCCAGATGCGCCATGGCCGTATCGACGGTAATCACCAGATCCAGCTGACTGATCAGCGCCGCGCTGTCGGCGAAATCGCGAATCTCGCGCCCCAGTGGCGCCAGCTGCAAACCCGGCAACTGCCCGGATTCCGTCAAATGCAGATCGATCCATTCCACGCTGTCCAGTACCGCCAGCGGCGCAAGCAAGTCGGATTGCAGCAACGACCGTTTGCGATCATTGGGATGTTCCGGGCTCCCCCGCCACAACAGCCCCACCCTCGCCTTCCCGGCATGACGCTGACCCAGCCGCTTGGCGAATTTCCGGGCTTTTTCACGGTCGACCGATAGATAGGGCAATTTGTCGGGGAGGTTTTCCAGGGTGCTGCCAAAGAGTCGAGGCAGACTCATCGAGAGTACCCACAAATCGCAGGGCGGCAGATGCACGGTGCCGGTTTCCACCTCGATGCAGGCATCAACGTCGGACAGGGTTTCGAACAGCCGGCGCAGCGGCGGCTTGCACGCCACCAGTACCTGCCCCGCGCCACGCGCCTTGAGCAGGGAGAAATAGCGGCTGAACTGGATTTCGTCACCAAAGCCCTGCTCCGGCCAAACCACAATCCGCCGACCATGCAACGGCTCGCCCCGCCACTCGGGAAAGGGCACCGGCGGGGCGAATGTCTGACAACGGGTAATTGCCCGACGCTGCTCAAACCACGCCCAGGCATCGGTAAAACGGCCTGTCACCATCAGCATCAGGGCAAGATTCCAGCCGGCGTCGGGATAGTCCGGGCGAATACGCAAAGCTTCGCGGAATTCGCACTCGGCATCGAGAAACTGCTGGCGTTCCTGAAGCACCACCCCCAGATTGTTATGGGCTTCGGCATAGCGCGGACGTCCGCTGAGGGCTTCGCGATAAGCGGCCTCGGCGGCTTTCGGGTCACCACCGCTTTCATGAATCAGCATGCCCAGATTGTTGTGCGCCTCGCTGTAACCAGCACGCAAGGCAATGGCCCGCCGATAGGCATCCGCGGCTTCCGCGATCTCTCCTTGTGCCTTCAAGGCGACCCCCAGGTTGTACCAGGCTTCGGCATAGCCCGGCCGCAGCGCGATGGCCTCCCGGTAATCGGCCACTGCCGCCGAAAAATCGCCCCGGCCTTCATGGACATTGCCGCGGTTGTAAAACGCCTCGGCATAAGGCCCCTGCAAGGCGATGGCGCTGGCGTAGGCTGCCAGCGCCTCATCAACCCGCCCGAGGCTGCGCATCAGGGCGCCAAAGTTATGCCACAAGGGCGCGGCTCCCGGCGCCAGGGTCAGCGCCTGGCGATAGGCTTGCTCGGCCGCTTCGAGGCGCCCCGCCGACTGATGATCCAGCGCCTGCTGCGCCCAGCGGATCATGCTGCCATGAGGGTCCGTGCCGGCCACCCGACGATCTACCCGCGTCTCCAGTTGCCCACGTATCGGCAGCGGCAGTTGCTGCAGCTTGCGCCACAATTCGATTACCCCGGCATCTGCCGGCAAGCCCTCAGGCAAGGGCAGATTTTCCGGCCCCCAACGTTCGCTCAAAGCCCGATGCAGCGACTGCACCACCGCATCCCAGGCGTCAGGTGCCGGCTGACGGAACAGCCGCAGACTGGGATACCAGGGCGAATCGCTGCGCCCCAACTGCCAGCGCCAATCCGTACCGACATAGGGCAACATCACCCAGCAACGCACGCCCAGTGCGCCGCACAGGTGGGCGATGGCGGTGTCGACGCAGATCACCACATCCATCTGGGCGACCACCGCCGCCGTGTCGGAAAAATCGGCAAACGCCGAGCCCAGATCAATCATCGGCTGACCGGGCGGTGGCGCCGCGGCTTCCTGCTCACCTTCGCCTTTTTGCAGACTGTGAAAACTCAGTCCGGGGACCGTCCATAGCGGTGCAAGCAGACGCAGATCCGGCACCGAACGATTGGCATCATTGGTGTATTCAGCCCGCCCGCGCCAGACCAGACCAACCCGTATGCCCGGCCCGAGACGCGGCCGCCACGCCTGCATCCGTTCGGAATCTGCCTTTAAATAGGCGTTGACCGCAGGAATGTCCGCCGGTGTCGGACACAACCAGCGCGGAATACTTTGGGGGAAGGCCCAGTAATCGTAGGGCTGCAGTGAAAATTTTTCGCCTTCCACGTGCAGGCTGTCGACGCCGGGCAGGGTGCGAAACAGTGCCGCCAGCGGCTGACGGCAAATCAACCCCACATGGCGAGCACCCAGCGCCTTGAGCTGAGCCGCGTAACGGGCAAACTGGATTTCGTCGCCCAATCCCTGTTCATTCCAGATCAGGATGCCTTTGCCGGCCAAGGCCTCACCTTGCCATTGCGGGCGCTTCAACCGGGGAAAGGCCACGGTTCGGTCTGGCGCATAGCGCGCCTCGTAATGTTTCCAGCCTTCGGCAAACATCCCCTGGGCGAGATGCCACAAACCATAGTTGCAACGGGCAGCGGCGTAATCCGGCTGCAATTCAAGCGCACGCCGGTAATGCGGCAGAGCCTCGGCAAAACGCTTCAGCTTTTGCAGCAGGACGGCCAGGTTGTTATGCGCCTCGGGAAAATCCGGCCGCAGCGCCAATGTGCGCCGATAGGCAGCTTCGGATTCGGCGTAACGCTTGGCCTCGTTGAGCAGGATGCCGAAGCTGTTCAGGGCATCCGGATTTTCCGGCTCGACATCGAGGATGCTGCGAAAAGCCGCCTCCGCTTCGTCGAAACGCTTCAGCGCCTGCAAGACCTCCCCCTGCATGCAACCGGCCCGCGCGTGCAGGGGTTGCCATTGGCGCGCGCGGGACAAGCAGCTCAGGGCATCGTCGAGCGCGCTGCGGTCATCAGCCGATTGCGACCGCCGCCATTCAGCCAGGCGTAACAGCATGTCGAAATCGTCCGCCGTGTTTTGCAGGGCTGCGCGCATGCTCGCGACGGCCTCTGCCTGCTCGCCGAGCGCGTGGTGCGCTTCGGCCAGACCACGCAAGGCAGCCGGCCAGCGTGGCTGACTGCGCAAAGCCAGCAGGTAGGCATCACGCGCATCCGCGGCATTCCCCGCCGCCAGATGCAGATTCCCCAGATTGAGCCGGGGCAGGGGATCGTCAGGCATCCGGGCCAGCAGCTTCTCGTACAGGGTCCGCGCCTCATCAACGGCACCGCTGGCTTGCAGCAGGATTGCCAGATTGTTCAGGCTGGCCGCATGCTCCCCGTCCAGCAGCAGGGCCGCGCGATAGCAGGCTTCGGCGCGCGCAGGCAAGCCCAACTGACGAGCCGACAGTCCGGCCAGATTGCACAAATCCGCTGTTTGGGCAGATGCCGGCAGGGCATCGAAGCGGGCGAGGATATCCCCGTATCGGCCCTGACGATACGCAGCTAGCCATTCGGCGAGCGGATCGACGGCATCGTTTCCGCTGCGGGGAGGAGTCATTGTTTCCATGCGGGGAATACTGGAGAATGCGGCGATTCTAGCCTTGCCGGCCGGCAGGCGCACAGCTTTGCCCTTCATCTCCCATGCCATCCAGCACCCATCAGGCCGAAAACCCGCAGCCGCATGCTGCACGCGCCACAAGCAGTCCGTCGCCCGAGGCTGCTGAAGCGGACCTGCGCGCACGTCTGGCAAGTGCGCCGGACGATGTCGAGGCGCTGAACGATCTAGGTAATGTGCTCAAAGCCGCAGGCAAAGTAGCGGCTGCCGAAACCTGCTATCGCGATGCCATCGCCAGACGCCCGAACTTTGCCGTGGCCTTGAATAATCTGGGCAACCTGCTCAGGCAACAAGGCCATCTCGAGGAAGGAATTGCCCATTTGCGTGCGGCCGTCGCCGCCTGGCCCGAGCAAGCGGATATCCAGAACAATCTGGGCGTCGCTTTGCATGATGCGCTGGATTACGCCGGCGCTGAAGCCGCCTTGCACAAAGCGCTGCGCTGTCACGCCGGGCATATCGAAGCCCTGAATAATCTGGGCAATTTGCACAAGGATTTGCGTCGACCGCAGCAAGCGCTGGCGGCCTATCGCAAAGTGCTGCAACTTCAGCCTGAACATCCCGACGCGCGCTGGAATCTTGCCTTACTTCATCTGCAGCGGGGCGACTACCGAAACGGCTGGCCGTTGTATGAATCGCGCCACGATCCCCGTCGGCAAACCGCAGAGGTTTTTCTGCCGCCGGTCAACACACCGATGTGGCGGGGCGAATCGCTTGCCGGCAAGCATCTGCTGATCTGGCATGAACAGGGGATGGGCGACGAAATCCAGTTTGCGCGCTTCATTCCCCAATTACGCGCCCGATTTGCCGTCGACCGGATCACGCTGTTTTGCAAGTCACCGCTGCAACGCCTGCTCAGGCGGATTCCCGGCGTAGACCACTGCCTGCCGCTGGGCGCCCGCATTCCCGCCCACGATTGCTGGACGCTGCCGGGCAGCCTGCCGGGACGGTTTGATTGCATGCCGGGCAGCATTCCGGATCAACTGCCTTATCTCGATGTACCGGCAGAGATCCAGGCGCGCTGGCAGCAGCGACTGCCTGCAAACGGGCGGCTACGCGTCGGCCTGGTCTGGTCGGGCAGCCGCTGGCACAAGAATGACCGCCATCGCTCCCTGCCCGATCTCGCGCTGCTGGCGCCGCTTTGGCAAATCCCGGATATCGACTTCTACTGCCTGCACAAGCAGGCAGCTGACGACCCGGCCGAACAACAAGCCAGGCTGCCGCCAATCGGCCAGCCATTGAGCCATCTCGGCCCGGAAATCGACGATTTCCTCGATAGTGCCGCCATCCTTCAGCAACTGGATTTGCTGATTTCAGTCGACACCGCCATTGTCCATCTTGCCGGCGCCCTCGCCCGTCCCGCCTGGGTCATGCTGCCTTGGCACGGATGCGACTGGCGCTGGCTGGAGCATGCGGAAGATTCGGTCTGGTATCCCGGCTGCCTGCGCCTGTTCCGCCAAGGACCGGGCGAAACCTGGTCCGGCGTGATCGATCGACTTGCCAAGGCACTGGCGCGCTGGCGGGTGGAGCGACTGATGCTGCGCGGACGCATTGCCGCACTTTCACCCGCAGACCGTGATGCCTTGAGGCTCGCGGTGGACCGCCTCAGCCTGCAGAAAAATGATATAAGTCCGGGGTCTAGCCCACCCCCGACCGCCAGTCCATGAAATTTTCGCCTCTCTCGTCGCTGGAACCGAAATACCTGATGCCCTTGCGCGCCTACTGGGGGCGGTATGTGGAAATCGGCATCTCAAGCCTGATCGTCAACCTTTTCATGCTGGCTACCCCGGTATTCTCGATGCTGGTCTTCGACAAGGTGATCGGGAACAGCATCACGCAAACCCTGTGGGCGCTGGCGATCGGCATGCTCTTGTTTTCGCTGCTCGACTTCGTATTGCGGGCGATTCGTGCCTACTACGTCGAACAGATCGCGATCCGCTCCGACATCGCGCTTGACGAAATGCTGGTTGGCCGACTGATGCTCGGCGACATCGGCAAGGTGCCGCCGGTGGGTGCAGCGCTGGCGGCTTACCGCGAGTTGACGGGAGCCCGGGATTTTCTCTCGGCGCAAACCCTGATGGTGCTCGCCGACCTGCCCTTTACCGTGGTGTTCCTGATCATGTTGATGATTGTCGGCGGACCGATTGTCTTGTCGCCCCTGCTGGTCGGCGCTGCAGTGGTGATCGTTCAGGGACTGCTGGCGATGCCGGCCAAGGATTACCAGAAGATTTCCCGCCATGCAGAAGCGAGCAAACTGGGCCAGCTCACCGAATTGCTGAGCACCGCCGAAGTCTTTGCTTCCAGCAAGCTGGGCACCGCTTTCCGCCTGCGCTGGAAAGGCCTGAGCGAACAACAATGCGTCAGCCAGGGGAAAAGCCGTTTCTGGAATTCGATGGGTAGCGCCGTGACCATGAGCAGCAGCACGATCACCTATGTATCGACGATGGTGATCGGTGTCTACATGATCGAATCGCAACGGATGACCGTCGGCGCGCTGGTGGCCGCGAGCATGCTCTCTTCGCGCGCATTGGCCAATATTTCCCAGGCGGTGGCCTTGATTGCCAAGTTCCAGCATCTGCGCCAAGCCAACGAATCACTCAACAAACTGATCAATCTGCATGCCGAAACGCAGGCGCGTGAAATCCCCGCCACGCCCGTAGACGGGCGAATTTTTGTCCGTGGCCTGCAGCACCGCTTCCGCCAGGAAGGCCTGCCAGCGCTGGAAAATGCAAGCTTTGGCGTTGAACCGGGCGAACGCATCGGTATCGTCGGCCGACCGGGTTCCGGCAAGTCGACGCTGGTTCGCGCACTCGCCGGGGTCATCCACCCATCAGCGGGTGACGTGCTGGTCGACGGCATTCCGGTCAACCGTTACCTGCCCGAAGAACGCAGCGACTGGCTGGTCTACAAACCGCAAGAACCGCAATTGTTCGCGGGTACGCTGGAGGACAATGTCCGCGCCGGCAATCGCAATGCCAGTGCCGAGGCCGTCATGCAGGCACTGGCCGGCGCAGGTCTGCGCGAAGCCATCCGTACCGGCGAACTCAGTTTGTCGCACGATATCGCCCCCTACGGCAGCAATCTGTCCGGGGGACAGCGTCAGGCCATTGCCCTCGCCCGAGCCTTGCTGTCTACCGCACGCATCGTCGTTCTCGATGAGCCGACCTCAGGCTTCGACATTCCGACCGAACAAGCCGTTGCCCAGTACCTGCATACCTGGAGCCAGGGGCGCACCCTGATTCTGGCGACCCACAGTCCGCTTCTGCTCAATCTGCTCTGCGACCGCCTGATCGTGGTGAATGGCGGCAAGATCGTTGCCGACGGTCCACGGCAGAATATCCTCAAAAACGGCTAGGAAACGTTTGTACGGCAGCATCCAAGGCGCTGCATGAGGGGCAAATCCCGCGCCAGAAATTCAGCGGCAATCCGGGTCAGTGCCGCCATGTTGTCCTCCGGACTCTCGCAGGTTTTGCCGCCGGTCACCACGCGCTGCCCCAAGGCCGCCAGCTTTTCCCAGGCACGCGCAGCCAGCGCCGATGCTTCGTTGGCACAAGCGCTTTCGTACACACCCAGCATCAGCTGTTGCAAGGCACCCAGCTGTACTGCCCCCGCCGTTCTGGGCGAGGCCAGATAGGCACTTTCGCCCCCCTCGCCTGCCCGATCACACCACACGCGATTCAGTGCCAGGCAAGCCGCCGCGGCGGCCGCAGCGACTGCCGCCGGCTGACACAGAGCAAGCTCACCGCCCCCCACCATCACCATCAGCACTTGCCTAACCAGCAAAAGAGGATGCGCCGCGCAATGAATGGACAAATCCGAGAGCGAGCACTCACCCTCTTCAGCAAGTTTTTCCAGAATCGCCTTGCGCACTTCCGGCGCCACCACACTACGCGGCTTCTCTTCCAGCAACTGCGCCAGCGGGCGCAGCAGCGTGAAACGCCACTCGTCCAGCACGCGCTTCTGCTCAGCCGATGTCATGCGCTCACCGCCACGGATGAACAAATCGCGCCGGAATTGCTGGTTGAGCAAGTAATCGCGCACGGTCTGACGCATCACGGGATCACTGATTCCGTTCAGCAGGTTCATGCCGGCGGCGGGAATCCGCAGGCCATCCAGCTGTTCATTGACTGCCGCCGAGGCTGCGAAATCGAGTTTTGCGGCCTTGAGGCACTCGGCAACTTCCGAGAAATACATCAGGCGCCAATCCTGATTCATGTACTCATGCGCCAGATAATTCCGGCTCTGGCGGGACATGCCCTCGAGTTTCTCCTGAAGCACACCGGTCCCGGCAAAATAGCCCAGATTCAGTCCTGCCAGCTGACGGGTAAAATCAAGCGCTGCATCCAGCCGGCGCGACATGCCATCGCCAACTGCCGTCTGACGTTGTGCGTATTCGTTCATCAAATGACGCAAAGGCGCCGCCTGCGACCAGCCCGGCAAGCAGTTGTAGCTGATATACAGGACGCCGCCGGACTTCAGGTAGCGCCGGCAAAACTCAACCAGGTGCGCCCGGTTTTCATCACTGACCCAGCTCCAGATACCGTGCAAGCCGATGTAATCAAACTGTGGCAAATCCGTTCGCTGCAAGAGTTCGGCAAAGCTGGCTTCCAGCACATTCAGATTTGTACCAGCGGCCTGCGCCAAGGCGCCGGCGTGGCGTGCATGCGCGGGATTGAAATCATTGCCCCAGAACCGGCTATCCGGATGCGCTGCGGCATGGACATTTAGGCTCACGCCCTGACCAAAACCCAGTTCGCAATAATTGAAGCCTTGCGCTGGCGGCGCCTTGAATCCGGCACATTGCAATGCAAACCGCATGGCCAGCGGACTCAACTCCCGGTAATAGCCCTGGGTGTAGGTCAATTCCGTGACGTAACCATCGTGCCATTCAGCCATGCTGTGCGCCTCCCGCTTGCGGCAGGACAAACTGGGCCAGCAGCAATGCTTTCATTTCATCTTCCGTGCGTACACCAACGCTGGCTACAACCCACAGATCAAAACTTTCCGGGCGCCGCAATCCGGCCAGCCCGGCAAATCCGGCTTGCCGCAATACGCCCATCAAGACACGCAGGGTAAAACCGCAGCGGTGCGCCATGAACAAGTTGCCGGCTGCCATCGCCGGACGATGCCCATAGAGGATGTCCAGCGGCGCAATCGGTCCGGCCGGCGCGTGGTATGCCGGCTCCAGCAATTTGTCATCGGCAACCAGCTGAGCCACAGACTGCAGATCGGGACAAGTCAGCACCAGCACGCCGCTTTCGTCGAGCACGCGGCGCATTTCAGCCAAGGCTTTGGGCACCTCATGCGGATACAGGTGCTCGATGTTGTGCGAAGAAAACACGGCCTGCATGCTGCCCGACGGAATAGCCGACATGTCGGTCAGACTGCCGATAACGTCAGGACGGACATCCGGATCAATATCGAGCCGGGTTTCCTGCCAGTTTCCCTCCCGGAAAAAGCGGGTGGTCTGGGCAATGTGTTTGGGGCCACAACCCACATGCAGCAATCTGGATGCACTACTCATCGTCAACTCCGCCAGTCTGGCATGTCGTGCTGGATCGTGATCGGCGAATCGGGCGGCACGCACAACAGATTGCCTCCGAGTCGGTACACCTTGTAGTTGAGCGCCTCAAAAAATCCGGCAAGGGCCGCGCGATCCGACTTGATCCACTCGACCAAGGCCCACGGCCGGTCGCGTTCGATCATCCTGGCCGCTCCCCGCAATACCGCCTCTTCCATCCCTTCAACGTCGATCTTGAGCAAACCAACCCGCGCAAAGCCCAGATCGTCGATGCGACACAAAGGGACTTTGTCGCCGGAAGCGCCTTGTGCGGGCTGACCGATGAATTCGCGCTGCTCACCGCCAAACTCGATGCTGCCGAAACTCGACACGGTGCGGTAGTCAAAGGCGGGAATATCGATTTCTCCACTGCCCTGATCACCCACTGCCAAATGATGGACATGCAGATTTTCCAGGCTGTTCAATGCGACGGTACCGCACAGCATGTAAGCGATGATCCGCTGCGCCTCGAAGGCATGAACCTTGCCGCCGCGCTGTGCAAGTACTTGGGCGACAGCAAGGCTGAAGACACCGAAATTGGCACCGATATCGAGAAAGGTGGCCCCTTCCGGCAAGCGGTTCGCCAGATCGATGAAGAGCTGAACCTCCGCCCGATCAAAGGCTTCGCTGGTCTTGAACAGCGCGTTGGCCTGATTGGTATCGTAACGATTGACCAGCATCTGCCCGTAGCGGGTGGGCAAAACCACGGTGTAAGGCACCGCCTGTCGGGCAAGCAGCATGCTCAGGCTTTCCCGGCCTTGCGGCTGGCAGGGCGTTTCTTCGGCAAGAGTTTTTTTGCTTGCCGCACGATTTCCGACACCACTCGCGACCAATCCTGTGCCTTGTCCTGCCGGAACAGGCGAACGCAACCGGGATACCAGGCGGCATGTTCGCCCTCCAGCCCCCAGCGCCAGTCAGTACCCAGCCATGGCAGCATGATCCAGCACGATTTACCGAGCGCACCGGCGACATGGGCGACTGCCGTATCCACCGTAATCACCAGATCAAGCTGGTCGACGATTGCCGCGGTATCCGCAAAATCCTGAATCAGGCCACCCAGCGGCATCAGGGACATCCCTGCCGGTGGCGATTTCGCCTCATCTTCGCGTGTCCCCTTCTGCAGGCTGACCCAGGCAATGCCCTCAATCCCGGCGAGCGGCGCCAACAGATCCAGAGAGGGCAGGGAACGGTGTGCATCGTTACGGTGGCTGGCACTACCCGCCCAGACCAGCCCCACCACCAGCTTGGTCTTCTTGCCCCGTTTGGGGAGTTTTTCAGCCCAAAATGCCGCTTTTTCACGGTCGACCGCAACATAGGGCAATTTTGTCGGTATCGAGGCCTGCGTCGTACCGTGGCGCAAGGGCAGGCTCATCGGGAAAGTCCAGTAATCCTGGCGCGCCATGACCAGCTTGCCTTCGGCCGGCAGGACTTCATCCACGCCGTCGACTGTGCTCAACAGCGGCACCAGAGGCGCCTTGCAGACCAGCGTGACGCGACTGGCGCCAATCGATTTAAGCCAGCCGAGATAGCGGGCAAACTGGATTTCATCGCCCAAGCCTTGCTCGAACCAGACAAGGATGGCTTTGCCGGCGAGCGCTTCACCTCGCCACATGGGCATGGGTAATTTGGGCGGCAATAGCACCGGACGAACGCGGCCCGGATCATAGCGGGACTCATGCAGCGGCCAGGCATTGACGTAATCACCCTTGAGCAGCAGGAGCAGGCTGAGATTCCAGTAAGCCTCGAGCAGGGTGGCGCGGGTTGTCCTGCCCACCCCCTGCAGTCGTGCCGTTTCGGCCTTGGCGTCCGGCACCGATGCCGGTTCGGCAAGCAAGGACTTGATACGCTCACCCAGGGCATTGAGGCGACGGGGTGCGGCATCAATGATCCGGCGGTAGGCATCAACGGCCTCATCATGCTGGCGCATGGCCTGCATCAGATTGCCGAAATTGTTCCAGGCTTCGAGATAGTCCGGGCGCTGCTTCAAGGCCTCGCGCAATGCTGTTTCGGCCTCCTTGAGCCGCCCCTGCTCCAGCATCAGGACACCCAGATTACTCAACACTTCCGGCACTTGCGGCTTGTGCACCAGCGACTCGTGGTAGGCCTCTTCCGCTTCGTCAAAGGCACCGCGCTGCTTGAGCAGCAAGGCCAGGTTGTTCAGGGCATCGGCATGATCCGGCTGCCGTGCGAGCACGGCACGATAGGCCTGCTCGGCCTGTCCGGTTTGCCCCGTTCGGTGCAAAGCCAGCGCGGCGTCAAAACTCGGCTGGATATCGGTCTCTGTCGTCATCGGCTTACACCACGAATTCGTGAATCAGGGCACGATATGCGGCAATCGAATCACGCACGTCGTAGCGATGGGCAACGTGTTCACGCGCCGCCTTGCGAATTGCCGCCATCCGGTCCGGATGGGCAAATATTTCATCAACCCGGTCGGCAATGCCCTGGACCGAGAAGAAATCCACCAGCAGGCCGTTCTTGCCATCGGTGATCACTTCCCGCACCGGTGCCGTGTCACTGCCGATCAGCAGACAACCGGCCGCCATCGCCTCCAGCATCGACCACGAGAGGACGAAGGGGTAGGTCAGATACACGTGCGCACTGGAAACATGCAGAATCGATTTGTAGGTAGCGTAGGGCACGACCCCAAGAAAATGGGTTCGCGCCGGGTCGACCGCAACTTCCTTGAGCATGCGTTCACGCCAGGTTTCCGGCGGCGGCAAGCGGCGACCGTAGCTGACATCATCGCCCCCGGCCAGCACGACATGCGCATTGGGACGACGGCGCTGAATTTCGGCCACCGCCCGCATGAAAATGTGGAATCCCCGATAGGGTTCAAGGTTGCGCGAGACATAGGTAATGACCTCGTCTTCTGCGGTCAACACCCGGCCATCGGGCAATTTCAGTTCCGGCTTTGCCGGCGGCGCCAGGGTCTCGACATCGATGCCTTCGTGCAGCACGCGGATCTTGGGGTGATACTCCTGCGGAAAAACACTCTTTTGCCAGCGGGTCGGCGAAATCCCCAGATCGCAGGCATCGATGTTGAGTAGATGCAGGGCATTGCGCTGACGAACGCGCATCCGGGTTTCGGTTTCACTGGAACCGAGCGGAAATTCCGGATCAAAGCAGCAATCCGCGCCTTCGTAGCGATAGAAAAACTCGCAAAAGTGGATCAATGGCACCTTGGGCAAGGCATCCTTGATGAAGATCGACTCCCCCCAGGCGGGATGCGCGAAGACGATATCCGGCTCGAACCCGTTCTTGCGCAGCAGCGCCAGCGACTCCAGTGCGCCCTTGCCATTGAACATGGCATTGTCGAGTTCCCGCATGAAGGGGTTCTCGCTTTTTCCCTGTGGCGCATCGTAGTTGTAATTGGCCATCATCACGCCCGGCAGGCCGGGGGCATGTTTCTGACCGATGGCTGCAACACGAAAATCGGGTAGCCCCAGCAGATGATTGGAAAGCCGGCGATACTGCCCCGGATAGTTCTGGTGAATGAAGAGAACGTTCGTCATGGTCGGCGAATATTAGCAGGAGGACCGCAGGAAGGCATGCCTTCCTGCGGTCCTCCTGACACCCCGTCCATCGCGAAGGGCTAGATCAGATTTACGTGGAGCAGGGCTTCCCCTGTGGTCGTCTGCGTATCGTTGATATGCAGATCCAGTCCATCTGTCAATCCGGTCACGGCGCCCTGATTCCAAATACTTCCATCAGTCGACCAATAATGACTATCGCTGATCGTCAGGTTATCACCGTTATTAATCGCCAGATTCAACGAGGCACTGCCGCTACCGCTCAACAGCGCATTAATGTCTGTCTTGGAGATTTCCACGGTTTCACCAGCATTGCCATTCGACATGGTCACTTTCTCGATATTGGCCGCAAAACTGGCCAAATTCTGCATATCGTAAGTAGCTCCACCGGTCAGGCCCAACTGCACCTCGTCGGTTCCCGCGCCGCCGTTGATGGTCGGCCCGGAGGTCGCGGCATCCACAATGAAGGTATCGTTGCCACTGCCAGCCTGAAGGTGCTCGAAACCGGAGAAGGTGTCGGTACCTGCCGCACCGCTGGTCTGACCGGTCAGCAGATTGTAGGTACTGGCGCCGACGCTGCTGTAATCCAGCGTATCTCCCGTACCGCCATTGGCGCCACCCGACAGGTTGTCATTGCCCGCACTGCCGTAAATGGTGTCGTCACCGCCATTACCCGCCAAGGTCTCTGCACCGGCCAGACCATGCAGCTGATCGTTGCCGCTACCGCCCGTGATTTGCTCAAAACCGCTGAAGCGTCCGCTGGACAAATCCACGTTCAGCGCGGTATTCCACGCACTAAAGTCGAGATGATCGGCCCCACCGGCACTGCCGGTCATCGACTCGATACCGCTGAAGCTGACACCGCCGGTCATCTGACCATCGCTCAGTGAGTTGGCCGCGAATACTACGGTCTGACTGCTGCCCAGCCCTGCGTAACTCAGGAGATCGCCACTACCCGCACCAATGAAGTTTTCGAAACTGGTAAAGCTGATGGCAGCGCCAATCGTGCCTGCATAGCTACCCGAGAAACTGACCGACACATTGTTGATCGTAAAGCTGTTGATTGCCCCACTGCCATTGAGCGTATAGCCCGCAAACCCACTCAGGTCGTAGCTCACACCCGACAAGGTCACGACCAGGCTGGAGGCGCTGGCCGAAGCCGCCGTCAGCCCATTGGCGACCAGTGTTGCGCCACCGCTGCCTTGCAAGGTGTCGAAACCGCTGAACTTGTGAGTACCGACGGTATTGCCTGCGCTATCCAGAAGCACATTCACTGCACTGGCATTCAGGGTGCTGTTGTTGCTCACCCCGGCAAGCGTCATGGCAAAGCCGTTAACCAGTTGGGTCTCGGCACCAGTCAGCGTCGAGTTACCTGCACTCACGGTAGCAGTGGACAGATTGCTGCTGGACAAGGTAGCACCCGCACTGCCCGAAAGCGTTTCGAAGCCGCTGATCGACATACCTGCTGCCGTTCTCGTACCACCGGAACCCATGTCCAGACTGACGGCGAGATTATTCACATTCAGCGCCTCGGTGCCAGCGCCAACGAGGCTTTCAAAACCGCTGAAGGTGGTATTGCCACCCAGCGTATACGTACCGGCTGCCAGGCTGATGGCCAGATTATTCACCGTCAATGTCTGAGTGCCTGACCCAAGGCCCGTCAGATTGCGATTGGCAAAACTGCTGAAGGTCTGGCTACCCGCAGCACCGGTCACCGTGCTGTTGCCGCTGGTCAGCGACGCCGCAGACAGATTGCTTGCGCTCAGCGTTCCCGAACCCGTCACGGTTTCGAAACCGCTGATTGTCATCGCGCCATTGACTGTACGATCACCGCCGCTCGCCATATTCAGTGCAACCGACAGCGATCCGGCATTGAAGGACTCGCTGCCGGCCCCCACCAGACTGTCGAAGTTGTTGAAGGTCAGCGCGCCGGAGGTGCCTTGCGTAGCCGAAGCCATGGTCAGATTCAGACCGGACACGGTCAGGGTTTCCGTTGCCACATTGGCAGCGTTCAACACCAGGGTTTCCATACCGGAGAACTGGGTAGCCACACCGCCAATGGTCACATTGCCCGCAGAAACCGAACTCAAATTGGCACTCTGGACAGCGTTGACCGTGAGACTGTCACCCGATACCGCATTGCCCACGAGCGTGTCGAAACCACTGAAAGTCACTGCAGCAGGCCCTGTAGCGCTACCCGTGCCGGCGGTATTCAAGGTGATCGTTGCCGCAGTAGAGAAGTTCAGCGCATCACTGGCGCCACCCGCAGCGGACAAATTCATCGCAAAGCCGCTCACCGACTGGGTGCCACCTGCGCCGGTCAGGGTTGTAGTGGTCGAACTGATCGTTGCCGCCGACAGATTGGTGGCTGTCAGTGTCGCCCCGCCGCTACCGGCAATGGTTTCAAAACCGCTGATCGAAACGGCATTTGCCGTGCGCGCTCCACCAGCACCCATGTTGAGATCAACGGCCAATCCATTGACGTTCAAAGTTTCGGTCCCGGCACCCAGCAAGCTTTCAAAGCCGCTGAATGTGGTATTGCCACCCACTGTCGATGAGCCGCTCGCCAGCGTCACATCGAGACTGCTGACGGTCAGGGTCTGCGAACCACTGCCCAGCGCGGTCAGGTTGCGGGTTGCGAAGGTGCTGACCGTGACATCGCCGGCACTACCCGACAGCGTGCTGTTGCCACCGGACAGCGAAGCTGCAGAGAGATTGGTGGCCGTCAGCGCCCCGCTGCCGGTCACTGTCTCAAAACCGCTCATCGTCACCGTGCCATTGACTGTGCTGGTGCCGCCTGAATTGCGATCCAGCGTAACCGCCAACGATCCCGCATTCAGCGATTCGCTGCCATTGCCAACCAGACTGTCGAAGTTGTTGAAGGTCAGCGCGCCGGAAGTGCCTTGCGTGGCCGAAGCCATGATCAGATTCAGACCGGACACGGTCAGGGTTTCCGTTGCCGCATTGGCAGAGTTCAACACCAGGGTTTCCATACCGGAGAACTGGGTTGCCACACCGCCAAGCGTGACGGCCCCCGCGAAACCGGCACTCAAATTGGCACTCTGGACGGCGTTGACCGTCAGACTGTCGCCCGAGGCGAAATTCCCTGCCAGCGTGTCGAAACCGCTGAAGGCAACGGTCATGCTGCCGGTGCTCGCCGTACCGCTGCCAGCGCTGGTCATCGTGATACTGGCTGTGCTGGCAAAGTTCAAGGCATCGGACGCGCCCCCTGCCGCGGTCAGCGTCAGGTTTTCAAACCCCTTCATCGAGACCGTTGAAGCCCCGATATCCAGCGTGGAGTTGACTGCCAAGGTGTTCAGGTTGGCAGTCGTCACGGTGGCACTCAGCGTGTCTGCGCCGCCCACCATGCCGCTCAGGCTCTCGAAACTGCTGAAGCCGACGCTACCACCCAGCAGGCCGCTGCTGGCAGTCGTCAAACTCACAGAGACCGCATCAACGCTCAGCGTATCGGTGCTTCCCGAACCCGTGAGCGACTCAATGCCGCTGAAACTGGTCGACAGGGCAGTACCTGATGCACCGCCAGCTACCGAACTGACGGCCACCGTCACCGCAGCCGACGCAGCCAATTGGTCGTTACCGGTCGCCCCGGTAATGCTTTCGATGCCGCTGAAACTGCTGCTGTAGGTGCCGCCGCTGACGGCCCCCGCCTTGGTTGCACTCAGGGTATAGATGGCTGAGCCGCCCGCTGCCGTTGTCAACACGTCGCTGGCGCCATTGCCTGCCAGGGTTTCGAAGCCTGTGTAAGTCGAGGTCGTGCTGCTGAGCACTGCAGCACCCGCATTGCTGCCTGAAAGCGTAAAGATTGCGTTATCACTGGCCGTCAGCGTCTGGTTGCCACTGGCGCCGTTGAGCGTGACGTTGTTACCGTACTGCGTACCGTTCAGTGTCACCGTACCGGTGCCATTCAAGGTGCGTCCGGTGCTGGCCAAAGTCGCGCCGGTCAAATTATTGGCCGTGACGCTACCCGATCCACTCAGGGTTTCAAAGCTGCTGAACCCGGTGGTGCCCGCCAGATGGTTACCCGTGGACAGGTCCAGTGTCAGGTTCAGGCTGCCGGTATTCAGGCTGTCGTTGGTGCTGGAGCCAATCAGGGTTTCCATGCCCGAGAAGCCGACCACTGAACTGCTCACCGTGGCCGTACCGGCGCCGTTGCCGCTCAGCGTCACGCTCATCGTGGTGGAGACCCCCGCCAGCGTGTCGGCAGCGGCTGCACCGGACAGGCTTTCTATCCCGGTATAGCTGACCATTTGTGTGCCACCGATGCTGACGGTGCCGCTCTGTGCACCGCTCAAGGCATAACGCGCATTGCTGGCCGAGGTCAGGGTGTCGGTCGTGCCACCGCCCTTGAGGTTTTCAAAGGTATTGAAGGTAGTCCCCAGCGCACTGCCGCTACCCGCCGTGCCGTTCAGATCAAAGGTGGCATCGACGCTGCTGGTCAGCGTGTCACCCGTACCCGAGCCGGTCAGCGTTTCGAAACTGACAAATTTTGTGTTGCTGCCGCCTACCGAACCGTTGCCCGTCGCCGAGAGGAAGACTTCAAGACCCGCGGCCTTGCTGACCGTCAAGGTGTCGGTACTGCCCGAACCCGTCAGTGTCATGTTGGCAAAACCGCTGATGCTGGTCGTGCCGCCGCCGGTCAGGATGCCGGTGCTTGTGTCCGACAACGTGACGGCGCTCAAGCCGCCGGCCGTCAGCGACCCTGTACCCGTCAGGCTTCCGAAACTGCTGAAATCGGTCGTTCCGGCTAGTTTGCCGGCACCGGCACTCGTCAAATTCACCGACAAGCTGCCGGCATTCAGCGTATTCGTACCATTGCCGATCAGGCTCTCGAAACCACTGAAACTGGTCGCGCCCGTGGTTAGCTTGCCCTCTGCGGCACCGGTCATCGAGATCGGAAGAGCGTCGTGTAGGGAAAGAGTGTCTTCGCCTGTGTAGATC
>CALAGF010000262.1 GCA_937892345.1 uncultured Rhodocyclaceae bacterium
TTGCCCGAGAGTTCGGCCTCTTTGGCGCTCCAGTCAATGGGCTTGAACTCCACTTCCACACCCAGGCGCTTGGCCGCTTCGCGGGCCATGTCGATGTCAAAGCCGACCAGCTCGTTTTTCTCGTTGCGAAAGCCCATGGGAGGGAAGTTGTCGTCCAGACCCACCACGATCTTGGCCACCGCTGCCGGGGTGCCAAAGTGGGCGGCCATCTGGTGCCGCTCAACACCCAACTCGAAACCGGGCAGCAAGTTGAAGTGCTGACAGCCAAGTTGGGCGGGCCGTCGCGTGACTGGCTGAATCCAGCCCAAGGCTATATTCATACCAAGAGCGCACGGGTCAAGGTGCGGACCTGGTTTGCCAATCTTGCCCTGGAGGAGACGCTTTCCGAGGGGCGGGCGCTGGTGGTCAAGGAATTGCAGCGTGCCGGACAGACGGGTGCGAATATCGAGGAACTGTCGCACAAACTTGGTTTTACCAAGGCTGACGACATGTACATCGCGGCGGCGCGAGGTGATCTCAATCTGCGCCAGTTCCAGACAACGGCGCGCGGCGGCGATCTGCTGGCCGAAACGCTGGCGCCGGATGAAGTCGTGGCTCGGCCGAGCAAGCCGGTTGAAGGCAATCAAGGCATCCTGATTGTGGGTGTCGACAAATTGCTGACCCAATTGGCTCGCTGTTGCAAACCGGCGCCACCGGATGAGATTCAGGGTTTCATCACGCGCGGCAAGGGAATTTCCATCCACCGCATGGATTGTTCCAACTTTTCCAATCTGGCGGCGCTGCATCCGGAGCGGGTGATCGAGACCGATTGGGGCGTTCAGACGACGGGCGTTTTTGCCTGCGATATCGTTGTGGATGCGCACGACCGGCAAGGCTTGCTGCGGGATATTTCGGAAGTTTTTACCCGCGAGCGCCTCAACGTGGTCGGGGTGAACACTCAGTCCAAGCAGGGCAAGGCACACATGAGTTTCACCGTCGAGATTTCAAATCTTCAACATTTGCAACGCACGCTGACGTTGATTCACGACGTTGAGGGCGTCGTCGGCGTTCGTCGCGCCTGAGGCACAGCTTCAGCGTTTCAGCAGATTGGCCGCGGCGGCGTCAAGATCGCGTTGCTGCAGGCGACCGAGTTTCTGCTCGATGATGTTCCCGTGGCTGTCGATGAACACCGTGAAAGGCAGGCCGCCCCGGGCGTTGCCCAAGGCTTTCATCAACGGTAAACCCTGTTCCCGGGCCAGAAATACCGGGTAGGTCATCTCGTAGGCTTTGACGAAGTCGCGTACTGCGTCGGCATCATCTTCAATCCCGATCCCCAGCACTTCGATGCGGCCTTGGTGTTTTTTGCGGAAAGCGGCCAGTTCCGGGATCTCGGCGCGGCAGGGTGGGCACCAGCGCGCCCAGAAGTTCACGACCAGTGGTTTGCCCTTGTAGCTCGACAGGGCAACCGGCTTGTTGTCCGGGTTGCTCAGCGTGCTGGCGAACAGCGCATCAGCGGGTGCGTCGGCATGGGCGGTCGACAGGCAAACAAGGGCAAAAATCAGGCTGCGGAATAGGTGCTTCACGGTGATGTCCAGTCTTGGAATGGCGAGAATATTAGCATCCAGTCAAAAGAGTGCAGTCCAGTCTGCGACAATTTGTCGCAGGGAGCGTTCAGCGGGGTGTGAAACAATGCTTTTCATTGGCGGAGGCCACACTGCTGGATCACAATGCGGCCTTTGCCCTTCTGGAATCTTCGTGAATAAAAAGATACTCATCGACTTGATCGGCTTGCTGCTTATCGCGCTGATCGTGGTGATCGGCTACAAGCTGTCGCCGCTGTTGCTGCCTAAAAGCGATGTAAGCGTGACGCCAGACGCCACCTGCGACCTGCAGCAAAAACCCTGTGCGGTCGCCCTGCCTGGCGGCGGGGAAGTGCAGCTTTCCTTCGGCAGCTTGCCGGTGCCGCTGGTCAAGGCTTTTCCGGTGACTGTACGCCTTCAGGGCGTGGTGACGGATCGCGTCGAGATTGATTTTTCCGGGGTCGACATGAGCATGGGCTTCAATCGTCCGCAATTGGCACAACAGGCGCCCGGTGTGTTTTCCGGCGAAGCGACCCTGCCGGTTTGTGTGACCGGCCGCATGGTCTGGCAGGCGACTGTCCTGATAGAACAAGGCCGGCAAAGAATTGCGCTGCCTTTCCGTTTTGTGACCGGTGAGGCGCACTGAATGTCTGAACGACTTCTTGCAGTCATTGCCGCGCTGCTGGCGCTCTTGCTGGTTGGCGTTTTCCTCTTCTGGCAACCGGACAACAGGCTCAGCGAGCAGCCGGTCGCCACCTTGCCTCCCGGTGGCGATTTCACCCTGACTTCCGCCGATGGCCGTATTGCACTGGCGGATTACCGGGGGAAGTTCACGCTGGTTTATTTTGGCTACACCTACTGTCCTGACATCTGCCCGACCTCGCTGACGGCCACGGCAGGGGGACTGCAAATGCTGAGTGCCGAAGAACGTGCCCGGCTTGCCATGTTCTTCGTCTCCGTGGATCCCAAACGCGACACCCCGGAGCGCCTCAAGGAGTACGCCAGGTTTTTTGATCCGATGATCGTCGGGATGACCGGTACTTCGGCTGAGATTGCCGAAGTGGCGGCGCGTTACGGTGTTTTCTACTCGGAGCAGCCGGTTGCGACGGCCGGAGACGGCTATGTCGTCGACCACTCAGCCGATACCTATTTGATCGGCAAGGACGGCCAGTTGCTGGCACGCATTGCCCATGCAACCCCGCCGGACAAGGTCGCCGCCCTGATCCGGCAATATTTGAACCAACCCTGAAGGAGTTCTCGATGAAGCGTCTTTCCCTGATTTTTGCTGGCTTGAGCCTGTCGACCGCTGTATTTGCCGGTGCCGCCGATCAGATCGTCGTGCAGGAGCCCTATGTTCGCCTGGCGCCACCGAACGCGCCGGCCACCGGTGCCTTCATGGTCATTCGCAACACCGGCAGCAGCGATGTAAAAGTGCTGAAAGCTGACAATCCGGCCTCGCGAGTGACTGAGCTGCACACCCATACCAATGAAAATGGTGTCATGAAAATGCGTCCGGTGCCGGCCATTGACGTGCCGGCCAAAGGCCAGGCCGTGCTCCAGCCGGGCGGCCTGCACGTAATGCTGATCGACATGAAGGCGCCGCTCAAAGAAGGCGAGATCGTGCCGATTACCCTGGGTTTTGACGACGGTAGCAGCAAGCAGGTGGAGGCCAAGGTGGTGCGCCAGGTGCCGGCCGGCAACATGCCGATGATGCAGCACGCACACTGAGTTTCCGCTTCTGCATCCGCTGCCCTGTTCAAGGCGACCCTGTTAGTCAGGGTCGCCTTTTTCGTTGACTTGTTCAATGGCTCGAGCGGGCTTTGTTATCATCGAATTGCGTTCCCAGCCCCGTTGATCCGAAGCCCTTAAAAAAACATGCTTGCCGCTGCCTCCACCCCAGAGATTCTCGCCTCAGTCATTTTCCTGATTGCCCTGCTGCATACCTTCTCGACCAAGTATTTCGCCGAGCTGGCGCATATCAGTCCCCGTCATTCCGGCTTGTGGCATTTGCTGGCTGAGGTGGAAGTGGTTTTTGGTTTCTGGGCTTTTGTGCTGGTTGCCGCACTGCTGGTCGTGACCGGCAAGGATGCTGCGGTCGACTACATGGAAGGGCGAAATTTTACCGAGCCGATGTTTGTGTTCGTGATCATGGTGATCGCAGCCAGCCGTCCCATCCTGTACAGCGTGATCAATCTGGTCCGGATGATTGCCGGCATGATTCCGGTCAACCGCTCGATTGCCGTGTTTTTTCTCTGCCTGTCGCTGGTGCCGCTCCTGGGTTCATTTATTACCGAACCTGCAGCCATGACGCTCGCTGCCTTGATGCTGCGTGACCGCTATTTTCAATACCAGATTTCCAATCGCCTCAAGTACGCCACACTGGGCGTGCTGTTCGTGAATATTTCAATCGGCGGCACGCTCACCCACTATGCCGCGCCGCCGGTTTTGATGGTGGCAGCCAAGTGGCAATGGGACAGCGTATTCATGTTCTCCAATTTTGGCTGGAAGGCGGCGATTGCCGTTTTTTTCAACGCCATCGTACTGACTTGGTACTTCCGCAAGGAAATTGCTGAAAAGGGTCGGGTTGAAGCCGGCACGGGCGCGTTCCAGATGCCTGTGAGTGTGGCATCGATTCATCTGGCCTTTTTGGTGGGCGTGGTGGTCTTTGCACACCATGCTGCCATTTTCATGGGGCTTTTCCTCCTTTTTCTCGGGTTTACCGAAGCATACAAGGCGTATCAGGATCGCCTGATCCTGCGTGAAGGACTGCTGGTGGCTTTCTTCCTGGCTGGACTGGTGGTGCTGGGTGGCTTGCAGCAATGGTGGCTGCAGACAGCCTTGCTCGGTGTGGAACCGAATGTGCTCTATTTTCTGGCGATAGCCCTGACCGCCATTACCGATAATGCAGCACTGACTTATCTGGCATCCCTGGTTGAAGGGGTGTCGGCAGAATTTCAATATGCCATCGTGGCGGGTGCAGTGACCGGCGGGGGCCTGACCATCATCGCCAATGCACCGAACCCGGCGGGTGCCTCGATTTTGAAATCCTGCTTTGATGATGAGGCCATCAGTCCGCTGGGCTTGTTGATGTCTGCCTTGCTGCCCACGGCCATCGCCATGATTGCCTTCAAGGTGCTCTGAAGCCCTCGGCGAAAACGCTTAGCCGCGTACCGGGCGTTTGGCCAATTTGCGCTGCAGGGTGCGGCGATGCATCTTCAGCGCCCGGGCCGTGGCCGAGATATTGCCGTCGTACTCGGCGAGGATGCGCTGGATATGTTCCCATTCCAGCCGGTCGACCGAAAGCGGCTCGTCCGGCATCTCATCATCGGTTTCGCTCGCCATGTCGTCAAAGGCCGCAAGAATGGCCTCGATTTCGACCGGTTTGGCCAGATATTGCGTTGCCCCCCGCTTGACCGCTTCTACCGCGGTGGCAATGCTGGCGTAGCCAGTCAATACGACAATCCGGCAATCCGGGTTGATGGCCAGCAGTTCCGGGATCAGCGCCAGTCCGGAACTGCCATCCAGATTCAGATCAAGCACGATGCGCTCACAAGCCCGTTCGGCTGCCATGCGCAGGCCGTCATCGCCGTTCAACGCGCCACAGGCCGGATGGCCGCGGCGTTCCAGCGTCCGTACCAAGATGGCATTGAATGCCGAGTCATCATCAATGACCAGAATCGGGGCGATGGCGGGTGCGTTCATGCGGGCTTCAGCGGTAGTTCGATGCGGGCGAGCGCGCCGCCATCGTCGGGGTTGAGCAAGAGCAGGCGGCCGCCCAGTTGTTCAATGGCCGAGCGGGTCAGCATCAGGCCGACACCGCTGCCTTTTTCGTGGGCGGGCAGGGCGGTGCGCCCGCCAATGGCGAGAACCGCTTCCGGGAAACCCGGACCGGCATCGTGAATTTCGATATCGATCTGGGTGCTGCCCCAGGCCAGTCGGATTTCCAGCGGCGAATGGCTGGCGTTCGCGCCATTATTCAGCAGGTTGAGTACGGCCTGCTCCAGCCGTGGATCGATGATGATCTCCGGCGCACTGCCGTCGCTGCAACGAATCAGGCGGCTTGCTGCCTGCGGCCTGACAGCATGCCAGTGCTGGCGTAGCCCATCCAGCCAACGGTCGACCGGCTGAATCAGCGGATTTTCGAGGCGCTCGTTGCCGCCACGGCGCGTAAGGCTGGTAAGAATTTCCTTGCAGATACCGATCTGCTGGCGAATCAGCGCGATGTCGGCCCGGTTTTCTGCCGACAGGCTGGCATCGCGGGCCATTTCTCCGGCAGCCAGCGCCATGGTTGCCAGCGGTGTGCCCAATTCATGCGCGGCGCCCGCCGCCAGCGTACCCATCGCCATCACCCGCTCGTCGCGCATGGCCTGTTCACGCGCTTCTGCCAGCGCCGCGTCGCGCTTGCGGATCATCTGGGTCATATGCAGGATCACCCAGCCGATCATCAGTGCCGATACCGTAAAGGTCAGCCACATGCCGGTCAGGTGGAGGCGGGTGGCGCGGCTGGCATCCGCAATCGAGAGCGGCAGGTAATACACCATCAGCAGCGAATACGCGGCAATCGCGGTCGTGCCCACCAGCAGCACATGGCACCGGGGCAGGGTGAGTGCGGCGATGGCGACTGGTGGCAGGAGCAGGGAAACCAGCGGATTGGTCGCGCCGCCGCTGAAAAATACCAGCGCAGAGAGCGCGGCGATATCAAGCAGCAACTGACTGGCCAACTCTCCGGCACTCGCAGCTTTTGCCTTGTGCAGATGCCAGTGAATCGGCAGATTCAGCAATCCGGTGGCGACGATGATGCCGAGCATCGGCCATTGCGGGAGGGGCAAGTCGAGCAAGGCTGGCGCCAGCATCACCAGCAGCGCAGTCAGGGACAACACAATCCACCGGCTGATCACCAGGCGGCGCAGGTTGTCGAGATGTTCCGAATTGTCCGCGATGCAGAAGGTGAAAGGCATGTTGCGATTATCCGTGATTTGGTCGCTGCGAAGTCTGAACCGGCCTGCGGCACTTTGCCGCAGGCGACTGCGGGAGCTAATACAGCCAGGGAATGAAACGTTTACTGCGCTGCATGTAGTCGGCGTATGAGTCACCGAAATGGGCCAGACACTCACGCTCGTCTGCCAGTGCGGTGGCCAGCAGGCACAGGCTGCCGATGAGGGCAAAGGGCAGTCCGCCCAGCCCGGGGTCCTTGAAATAGGCGCCCCAGGTCAGCGCCAGCAGGGAGGCGTACATCGGGTGGCGAATCCAGCCGAATATGCCGCGGGTTACCAGTGCTTCCGTTTTTTCCCAGTCGTAAAGCGAGGAATCATCCCGTGTGCCACGGGCTTCTCCGTTCTGTCGCAGGGCGCGGATGCCGGCAATCACCAGCACGATACTGGCCACCAGCAGCACCCAGGAGAGCAGTTGGTGCGCTGCGAACGGATCGTCGCCCCAGACGGCGAGATTGCGCACGACCAGTGCAAGGATGCATTCCCAGGCAAAGAAACGATAAAAACCGTGGCTGCCGGGCTGGCGTAGCGGCTTGCGCGATAGCCAGAGCAGCACTGCACTGCCGGCAACAAAGGCAAGGCCTTCCATCATTGCTGCGTGAATGCCGTGGTCAGCGCGGCGATCATGGCTGCATGGTCGATGACGCCGGCACTCTCGCGCACACTGTGCATGGCCCACATCGGCGAACCGACATCGACGCTCGCAATGCCAAGCCGGGCGGCCAGGATGGGACCAATGGTGCTGCCGCAGCCGAGATCGGTGCGATGGGCATATTGCTGGCACGGGACACCGGCCTTTTCACAAATTGCCATGAAGCGGGCTGCGCTCGCACCATCCGTGCTGTAACGCTGATTGGCGTTGTGCTTGATCACCGGGCCGGCATTGATCATTACCTTGTGACAAGGCTCGTAGGCGGCAGGGAAATTGGGATGCCAGGCATGCGCCATGTCGGCACTGATGAAAAAGCTGCGCGCCAACATGCGGCGCTGGTCTTCGGCATCGAGACCACAGGCGCCGGCGATGCGCTGTAGCAGGTCGCCAAGCAGGCTGCCGCCCGCACCGACAGCGCTTTCAGAACCGACTTCTTCATGGTCAAAGAGCGCCAGCACGCAGGTCTGCGTTGTTTCTCCCGCCGCAATCAAGGCGCTCAGGCCTGCGTGGCAGGAGGCCAGATTATCGAGCTGGCTGTTGGCGAAAAACTCACGGTCCACACCCCAGAAACTGCCTTTTTGCGTATCGCAGGCGGCCAGTTCCCAGGTCAGGAGATCGTCGGCATTGACCGCCAGGCGCTCGGCCAGCAACTGCCGGAAGCGATCATCGGCCGGCAATGCGGCATCGCTGGTGCCCAGCAGCAGAGGCAGTTCGGTCTGCTTGTTGAATTTCAAGCCCTTCTCATTGACCTCGCGGTTCATGTGTATGGCCAGATTGGGCAGGCGGATGAGCGGTTCGGCAAAATGTACCAGCCGGCTTTCGTGGGTTCGTCCCGCTTTCAGGTGAACCCGGCCGGCCAGCCCGAGATCGCGGTCGGCAAAGGTGGCCAGCAGGGGACCGCCATACACCTCGACTCCCAGACGGCACATGCCGCCATGATCTT
>CALAGF010000263.1 GCA_937892345.1 uncultured Rhodocyclaceae bacterium
TTGGAAACGTCGTCCGGATTGTCGCAGACGCGAAGCAAGTCCACGTGCTGCGCGAGGTATTGGCCAAGGAACCGGGATTCACGCGAGGTGAACGCGGCCGGTTGCGCGCACGCAAGAAGAATGGCTGTGAAATAGATATTTCTGCAGGTGGCTTGTGCGGCATCGGAGTATCTGGCGTGGGTAGCTTGCCGGCGAATATCCTGGTGAAAGTGATTCATCAGCAGCCAGATGCCATTTTCGGCGGGGGCTGCCGTGAGACCGCTGATCAGTAGGTGCTGGGCGAGAACGCGCATGCGCAGTACAACCAAGGCCTGCTCGACCTCTTGAGTATCACGCGAGGGGTTGTCGGGTGTGTGTTCCGTGATCGGTGCAATATCCTCCGCCAGCGCACGTAACAGGGCTTGCGAATTGCGAACCAGTTGTCGCAGCCGTCCGGTTGGAGGCGGTGAGAGGTTGGTGAGCGAGGCGAGCAGTCTTTCGGCGTTGTCAGTGGCGCGGGCGCCTATATCAGCGAGCGCTTTGCTTCGATCTTGGCGGTCGGCAATGCAGGATCGCAGGCTCGACAGGTGCGAGATCAGTGTAAGCGTTAACTGACCGGCATTCTTCTCGTGCCGCTGCTGTCGGAGAACAATCCTTGTCGTGTTGAACGACGATGAAGGGTAGCGACGATGGCAGAGAATCTGAAAGGCAAGAGGCGCAGCCGCGAGGAGTGGCGAGCGGTGTTTGATCGCTTCGCGGCGAGCGGTCTTGGGGTCGGGGCGTTCTGCGCGCGCGAAGGGATCAGCGACTCGAGTTTTGGGCGCTGGCGGAGTTTGCTGGGCGATGCGGGGCAGGTAACGGGCACGGCCACGGCGGTTGAGCGTACCGGCTTTGTCGACGCCGGGCGCATTGGCCTAAGCGGTGACGAACGGATTGAAGTCAAGCTTGAGCTGGGTGGGGGCGTGGTTCTGCATGTGGTGCGCGGCTGATGTTCTTCCCGGAAGGCGTGGTGCGCGTCCAGGTCTACGGCCAGCCGGTCGACATGCGTTGTTCCTTCGACGGGCTGTATGCGCTGACGCGCAACCGACTCGGTGCCGATCCGCTGTCGGGCGAGCTGTACGTGTTCATCAACCGGCGCGGCACGCAGATGAAGGTGCTCTACTGGGATCGCAGCGGTTTCTGCGTCTGGGCCAAGCGGCTCGAGCAAGGGCGTTTCGTGTCGGACTGGTCGGCGGTGACGACCCGGACGATGGACTGGACCGGGCTCAAGCTGCTGCTCGAAGGCATCGAGCCGGGGCGGCAAAAACGCCGCTTCAAATCGCCGGAATGTGCCCGCAAAGCCTGATGAATACAGGGTTCTGCGGTAAAATGACGGGCATGGCCGCCACGCATTTGACGAGCATTCCGACCCCCGCCGAAGCCACCTCTTGGACGCCCGGGCAGATCGTCGAACTGGCGCAGGCGCATGCGGCCGCCAAGCAGCAACTTGAGTGGTTCAAGCGGCAGATCTTCGGGCAGAAGAGCGAGAAGCGCGTTGCGCCCCCGCCGCCAGGCCAGATGCACCTGGGCGAATTGCCGATTCCCGAAGCGCACCCCGACGCGCCCGGCCAGAAGGTCGCCGGCCACACCCGTCGCCTGCCGCGTACCGACTTCGCGCAGGACAAGGACGAATCGTCGTTGTTCTTCGACGAAGCCCGCGTGCCGGTCGAAACCATCGCCGTCGCCAACCCCGAGGTCGAGGGGCTGGCGACGGACGCGTACGAGGTGATCGGCGAGAAGGTCAGCCACCGTCTGGCGCAACGCCCGGGCAGCTACGTCATCCTCAAGTACGTGCGACCGGTGATCAAACGCCGCGACACGCAGACGATCCACTGTCCGGCGGCGCCGGCCGGCGTCATCGAAGGGAGCCGGGCCGACGTGAGCTTCATCGCCGGGCTATTGCTCGACAAGTTCGCGTGGCATCTACCGCTGTACCGGCAGCATCAGCGTCTGGAGGATGCCGGCATCCGGGTCAGCCGGGCGTGGCTGACGCAGTTGGGCGCCAAGGGCTGTGCGCTGCTCGATCCGATCTACGAGGCGCAGTTGGCGTCGATTCGTGCCTCGCGCATCAAGGCGATGGACGAGACCCCGATCAAGGCCGGCCGGTCCGGTACGGGCAAGATGAAGGGCGGTTACTTCTGGCCGGTCTACGGCGAACGCGATGAAGTTTGCTTCCCCTTCTTCGCAAGCCGTGCGCACGCGCACGTGGAAACCGTGCTCGGGCTCGATCCCGTCGAGCGTGGCGTGCTGCTTTCGGACGGCTATGGCGCTTACGACGCGTACGCAAAAAAGACCGGCATCATTCATGCACACTGCTGGACGCACTGCCGGCGCGAATTCATCAATGCCGAGAACGTCGAGCCGGTGCTGGCGGCCGAGGCCCTTGACCGGATCGGCGCGCTCTATGCGGTCGAAGCGCAAATCCGACAGAAGAAACTGCGCGGCGAAGCCAAGCGCGAATACCGGCACGACCATGCGCGGCCGATCGTCGACGCCTTCTTCCGTTGGGTTCAACGCAAGTTCGAGGAACAGGGTCTGTTGCCGAGCAACCCGCTCACGCAGGCGCTGGCCTACGCCCGAAACCGACGCGTGTCGCTTGAGGTCTTCCTCGCCGATCCCGATGTCCCGATCGACACCAACCATCTCGAACGGGCGCTCCGTCCGATTCCCCAGGGTCGAAAAAACTGGATGTTCTGCTGGACAGAGCTCGGCGCCCGGCATGTCGGCATCGTCCAGAGTCTGATCACTACCTGCCGTCTTCACGATGTTGATCCCTACGACTATCTCGTCGACGTCCTGCAACGCGTCGACCGGCACCCGGCGGCCGATGTCGCGCAACTCACACCGCGCCTGTGGAAGCAGCACTTCGGCGAAAACCCCCTGCGCTCCGATATCTCATCGCTGACCATCCGGCAATAACGCCGATAGATAAACGCTTACGATGCGAGCGCAAAAAGATGATCGACAGAGCGCACGAATTACCGGTGACCCGGCAATTCCAACTGCTCGGCATCTCCCGATCGACGGCGTACTACCGGCCGCAGTCGACGTCGGAAGGCGATCTGCGGTTGATGCGTGATATCGACAAGTTGCACCTGGACCATCCCTATGCCGGAGCGCGCATGCTGCGCGACATGCTTCGGCTGGAGAAGATGGCAGTCGGGCGCAGACACATCGGCACACTGATGAAGAAGATGGGCATCGAAGCGCTCTACCGCAAGGCGAACACCAGCCGTCGGAACCAGGCGCACCGGATCTACCCGTACCTCCTGCGTCACCTCGCCATCGACCGCCCGAATCAAGTCTGGGCCATGGACACGACGTATATCCCGATGCAACGCGGATTCGTTTATCTGACGGCCGTTCTGGATTGGGCCACGCGGCGCGTTCTGGCCTGGCGGCTTTCCAACACGCTAACCGCCGACCCGTGTGTCGAGGCACTGGAGGAGGCCATACTGAAGTACGGGGCGCAGGAGATCATGAATACCGACCAAGGCAGTCA
>CALAGF010000264.1 GCA_937892345.1 uncultured Rhodocyclaceae bacterium
CCTGCTGCTCGCCCCCGAAGCCGATGCAATGACCGGCTCCAGTCTGATGCTCGACGCCGGTCGCCGGCGCGGCCTGCCTTAAACCACGGAGAAAAACATGCCCGTCGCCAACCTGCACGTCCTCAACGGCCACCCGCGCGAAAACCTGAAGCAGTGGATACGTGAAACCTCCAGCGCCCTGTCCGAAATCCTCGCCGCCCCGAAGGATCGCCTGGAAGTCTGGGTCACCGAAATCGATCCGGAACTGTGGGGCATCAACGGCCTCCCCGCCGATGAAGTGCTGGCGGAAATGCCGCGCCGCGATGCCGAGATGCCTTTTATCCGCATGGTGTTGATGGAGGGCCGGACGGTCGAGCAATTGCACCGGGTCATTGCCGAACTGACAGCCATCACCGCCCGCCTGCTTGAGGTCGATGCTGGACGCATCCGCGTCTACATTGCGCACGCTCATCCGGATCGCTGGGGCATAGGCGGCATCCCTGCCAGTGTGTTGCGGGCAGCAGAACTCAAGGCACGCCATCTTGAACGGGAGCAATGATGTCCAAAGTGATTTTGATTACCGGCGCATCCAGGGGATTTGGCCGCCAATGGACTGAAGCAGCGCTCAAGCACGGGCATTGTGTTATCGCAACGGCCCGCGAGCCGGAGGTTTTCAGCGAGCTTGTGGCGCAATTCGGCGATCGCCTGATGCCGATCAAGCTTGATGTGACTGATCGCGCGGCCTGCTTCAAGGCTGTTGAACTGGCCCTGGCCCGATTTGGCCGCATCGATGTGCTGGTATCGAATGCCGGCTACGGGCATTTCGGCTGCATTGAGGAGTTGACCGAAGACGAAGCACGTAAGCAGATGGACACCAATGTCTTTGGCTCACTCTGGATCATTCAGGCGGTCCTGCCTGCCATGCGCCACCAGAAATCGGGACACATCATTCAGGTTTCCAGCATCGGCGGCGTCATCGCCTTCCCGAATCTGGGCATTTACCACGCCTCAAAGTGGGCTGTGGAAGGCATGTGTGAATCACTGAGCCAGGAAGTTGCCGATTTCGGCGTTTCAGTCACGCTGCTTGAACCCGGACCCTATACGACCGACTGGGCGCAGGCTTCAGCCGTTCGCAGTGCACCTCACGCAGATTACGATGCGGTCAGAGCCCGCTTCAAGGCCAGAACCCAGCAATTCGAGCGCGGCAATCCCCAAGCAACGGGTGACCCCATCATGCAACTCGTGGCGATGGAAAAGCCGCCCCTGCGCCTCATGCTTGGCCGCATGGCATGGCAAGTGATCGAACCTGCCTACAAAAACCGGCTACAAACCTGGCAGGACTGGCTTGATCTCTCACATGCGGCCCACGGCACCCTGCCCTGATTGCGCCAGACCGGCATCAGCTAGGTAATTTTCCCTATGCCAATCGATCTTTCTTCCAATATTCGCCCATAAAAGAAAAACCTAAGCTGGCTCCGTCAATTACGAGGAGCCCTGCATGAACGCTCAACCCGATCTTTCCCGGCGTGCTTTCTTCACTGCCCTGCCTGCAGTGAGCGCCGGACTGGCCATCCCGGCCCATGCGGCAGATCAAGCCAGCCCGCACTGGTCCATGCTGGTCGATACCCGTCGCTGCATCGCCTGCCAGGCTTGCACCATGGCCTGCTCAATGGAGAACGTCTCGCCAGAGGGCCAGTTCCGGACCGTCGTTGCGACCTATGCCGTCACGGAAGCTTCCGGCAAGACCGGTTTGGCGGTGCTGCCGCGCTTGTGCAATCACTGCGAAGAACCGCCCTGCATACCGGTCTGCCCGGTCGACGCGACCTTCAAGCGCAAGGACGGCATCGTGCTGGTCGATGGCGATCGCTGCGTTGGGTGTGCCTATTGCGTACAGGCCTGTCCTTACGATGCCCGCTTCGTCAATCACCACACCGGCAAGGCCGATAAATGCACGTTCTGCAGTCACCGTGTCGAAGCGGGGTTGCTGCCTGCCTGCGTCGAGACCTGCGTCGGCGGCGCGCGAATTTTTGGCGACATCAATAATCCACAAAGCGAGATCAGTCGCCGCCTCGCCGCTGCAGCAGACAAAATCCGCGTCCTAAAGCCGGAAGCCGGCACGACGCCGCACGTCTTCTATATCGGTCTGGAACAGCAGTTGGATGGCCGCGTCGACGGTGATTCCACCGCCGACATGATGTGGCGTCCGGACACTCAGGGAGCATGATCATGAACACCACCGTTGAAGTCCTGGGCTTTGCGCGTGAACCGGGCTGGTTGCCTTGGGCCGTGCAGTATTTCTTCCTGATCGGCATCTCGACCGCTGCCTTCTTTTTGTCGCTGCCAGGCCTGGCCTGGCGCCATCCGGATTGGCAAGGTGTTTCGCGTCGAGCGCTGCTGGCTGCGCTGGTCTGTGGTTTGGCGGCGCCGGTTGCCTTGCTCGCCGACCTGCACCAGCCCGGACGCTTCCTGAATTTCTACCTGCACCCCAATCCGGGTTCATGGATGGCCTGGGGTTCATTCTTCATCCCGCTCTATCTCCTCGGACTGCTCGGCTATGCCTGGCTCTGCCTGCGCCCCCTGCTGGCCGAACTGGCTGATCGTCCAGGTCCACTTGCCGGCCTCTATCGCAAACTGGCCTATGGCGGTCACGACAATCCATCTGCCATCAAGGCGGCAGCGTGGGTCGCCACCTTGGGTGCGCTACTCGTGCTGCTCTATACCGGCATGGAAGTGATGGTTGTTGAGGCCAGGGCACTGTGGAACACGCCCTTGCTCCCATTGATTTTCGCCGTCACGGCAATGACCGGCGGTATCGGCATGACGGCACTGATGGAAGCGTTCACCGGCAATCGGCAATCGGCACCGCTACTCAATCAATGGCTCGCACGCGGCATCCGGGTCACCTTGGTGCTGCTTGTATCGTGGCTGGTTTTGGGCCTTTCCGGGGCGTCGACCGCAGCAAGCGAGGGACTTGCCGCAATGCGCGCTTCGTTTGGCTGGCAGGTGACCGGTGGCTGGTTGCTCGGTTCGACACTGCTCACCCTGTGGTTCGCACAAAATGATCGGCGCTCATTGATCATGCCTGCCCTGCTCGCCTTGCATGGTGCCTGGCTCATCCGCTGGATCGTCTTTATCGGTGGCCAAAGTCTGCCCAAAATCGGCTCCGCCAGCCACGCTTACTACCTGACCCTGACCCCGGACAGCCTGCTCGGCATCGTCGGCATGGCCGGTTTGTGCGTCACCCTTTACATCATCCTGACCAGCCTCATCCCTTGGGATGACCAGGCAAACGCCTGAGGAGATCGACCATGAAAATCAGCAAACGTCGTCAAGTTCTCGCCCTCGGCGGTCTCGCCGCCTTTGCCGCCGGTTATTCCGAAACCGCCGGCCGCATGTTTGGCAAACTCCTAGGCCACGATGCGCCGAAACACAAAACCGCTGGCGAAGCCCCGGCACCCGAGTTCCGGGTCGACCGTGAGGGCAAGCTGGAAATCAACACAGCCCAGCAGGTCAGTTACACCACCTGCCTCGGCTGCACCACCATGTGCGGTGTCCGTGTCCGCATCGACCGGGCCAGCGGCAAGGTCTTGCGTGTCAGCGGCAATCCTTACAGCCCGCTCTCGACCGACCCGCATCTGCCGATGAAAGCCAGTGTTCGTGAGAGCTTCATCGCGATTTCCGCGCTCAACGGCAAAGGCCTGGACGGTCGCTCAACCGCCTGCGGACGGGGTAATGCCGTTGCCCAGCAGATCGATTCCCCCTATCGTGTGTTGACACCACTGAAGCGAGTCGGACCGCGCAACAGCGGCCAATGGGAGCCGATCTCCTTTGAACAGTTGGTCAAGGAAGTGGTCGCTGGCGGCAATCTGTTCGGCGAAGGCAAGGTCGAGGGACTCGGCACCCTGCGCGACCTGAAGACCCCGATTGATGGCAGCCAGCCTGCCCTTGGCCCACGGGTCAATCAGGTTGCCGTGCTGTCCAGCGTCAACGACGGGCGCGAAAACTTTGCACGCCGCTTTTTCCAGCAATCCTACGGCACCCTCAACTTCATCGGCCATGGCTCCTACTGCGGCGGTTCCTACCGCTCGGGCTCGGGCGCCTTGTTTGGCGACATGAAAGCGATGCCACATTGCAAGCCGGATTTCGCCAACGCCGAATTCGTGCTTTTCGTCGGCACAGCACCGGGACAGGCAGGAAATCCTTTCAAACGTCAGGGCACTCTGGTGGCCAAGGCGCGCACTGAAGGCAAGCTGTCCTATGTTGTGGTCGATCCGGTACTGACCCACGCCGACAACCGGGCCAGCGGTGACCGTGGTCGCTGGCTGCCGATCAAGCCGGGTACCGACGGTGCACTGGCCATGGCGATCATTCGCTGGCTATTTGAAAACGAGCGCATCGACAGCCATTTCCTGAGCTTCCCGAACGCGGCATTGGCGAAACAGAACGGTGAACCTTCCTTCTCCAACGCCAGCCATCTGGTCGTGGTTGAACCCAAGCACCCGCGCGAACAACGGATGCTGCGCGCCTCCGACCTCGGTATCGATATGCCGGAAGAGGCTCGCTACAAGGAAACGGATGCCTTCGTCTGCCTTGATCAGTCGGGCAAGCCGGTTTTTCATGACCAGGCCAGCGGCCCGGTCCAGCTCTTCGTCGATACCGTTCTGACGGTCGGAGGCAAGGAGGTTCGGGTCAAATCATCACTGCAGCTTCTTAAAGAAGAGGCCATGCGCCTTGACCTGCCGGCTTATGCCGAAGCCTGCGGCATTCCGGCTGAGACGCTGGCTGGCTTGGCGAAAGAGCTCGCTTCTCACGGCAAGAAGGCTTCCGTCATTGCCCACGGCGGCATGATGAGCGGCAGCGGCTTCTATAACGCCTATGCCCTGCTCAGCATCAATGCCCTGCTCGGCAACATCAACTGGAAAGGCGGCTTTGTCGCCAATGGCGGCGGCTTCAAGGACAACGGCGACGGGCCTCGCTATAACCTCGACAACTTTGCCGGCATGGTCAAACCTGCCGGTACACCACTCGGGCGCAATGTTCCTTACGAGAAGACGGCCGAGTTTGCCGCCCGCAAGGCCGAAAACAAGCCTTATCCTGCCTCGGCGCCGTGGTTCCCCAACGCACCGGGTTTGACCACCGAATTATTGCCCGGTGGTCTGAATGGCTACCCGTATGCGCTGAAGGCACTGATTCTGTGGTCATCCAATCCGCTCTACGGTATCGCCGGCCTGCACAACAAAATCGCCAAGGATCTGGTCGATCCGAAGAAAATCGGGCTGATTGTCTCGGTGGATCCGTTCATCAATGAAAGCAATGCCTTCGCCGACTATATCGTTCCAGACTCGCTGATGTATGAGAGCTGGGGCTGGGTGGCTGCCTGGAACGGCGTGCCGACCAAGGCGATGAGCGCCCGCTGGCCGGTCATCGAACCACAGGCCGCAAAAACGCCGAAAGGCCACGCCATCGGCATGGAAACCTTTTTCATCGCGCTGGCCAAGGCCATGCAATTGCCCGGCTTTGGCGAGAATGCCATCAGCGATCCCGAAGGTAATGCCTACCCCTTGAATACGCCCGAAGACTGGTATCTGCGTGGTGGTGCGAACATCGCCTGGCTAGGCAAGGAACCGGTGGCGAATGCGACCGACGAGGACATGATCCTTTCTGGCGTCGAGCGGCTGCGGCCGCTGCTGGAAAGGACGCTCAAGCCTGAGGAAGTTGCCAAGGTCGCCTTCCTGCTCAGCCGGGGAGGACGCTATCAACCGGGCAAGGATGCCTATGACGAAGAAGACCCCCGCTGGATGCGCAATCCCATGAAGGCGATGGCACACCTCTGGAACGAAAACCTGGGTGCCTCGAAAAACAGTTTGTCAGGCAAGCGCAATATTGGCTGTGCCAGTTGGCATGAGCCAGCTTTTGCCGATGGCACGCCAATGCGCAAACACTACCCCATCGAGCAATGGCCGCTCCAGTTGGTCAGCTACAAATCGGCCCTGCAAAACCCCTACTCGATTGGCGCCACACGCTTGCTTGGCTTGCATCCGGAAAACCCGGTGCTGATTCACCCAGACGATGCGCTGCGCGTGGCCAAAACCATTGTCGAGTCGGCCCAACAGCTCACCCTGTGGCGCCAGGAATACCGGGTGTGCCTGCCTGAGCGGGGCGAGCGCTGGGTCAGCGGTGTGGCCCGGCCGCAGCCACTGGAGAGCGGGGCCGTGCTCTGGCATGGCTATATCCAGGACATTACCGAGCAAAAACACCAGGCCATGGAGCTGGAAGAGGCGCAGCGCATGCTCCAGCACCTCCTGCACGCCATGCCGGTGGCGCTGTGCATGGTGGATGAATCACGCCATATTTACTTTCGCAACCAGCGCTTTTTGGATTACTTTGGCT
>CALAGF010000265.1 GCA_937892345.1 uncultured Rhodocyclaceae bacterium
AGACCGCCCGGTACGTGCCGCCGGCATCGTCTTCGACGACCTCCAGCACGCCGGCACCACCGAACCCCTTGAGCACCTTTGCTGCGTCATCCTGATCGCCTATCTGCGCCAACGAGAGCGCGTAACCGAAACGGCGACGCACGTCGGACGGCAACGCCATCAAATCCTTGTGGCTGCTCGCGATCCATTCGAGCGGTTTTTCTTTGTTTGTCATGACGGAATTTTATACCTGTTCAGGTAATGATGTAAACGCGGCAACCTCAAGGAGGTGTCGTAAAACATTTGTTTTGCGACAGGCTGTCAGCCGCCGCTGTGCTACCTGTGCAACACCCCCTCAAAAATGTACGGAAAACTCTATCGCTATTCACTATTATGCGGAAACCTGTTTTTGATGGTTATCCGCCTATGTTGGTTGGCTACATGCGCGTGTCGTCGGACTCCGACCGCCAGAGCACGGACTTGCAGCGCGACGCGCTGCTCGCCGCCGGCGTCGATCCGCGTCACCTGTTTGAGGATCGTGCCTCTGGCGCGAAGGATGACCGTGCCGGCTTGGCGCGGGCGCTTGAGTTCGTTCGAGCCGGCGATGTGCTGGTGGTGTGGAAACTCGACCGGCTCGGTCGCTCGCTGTCGCACCTGCTCGCCATTGTGACTTCGCTCAAGGACAAGCGGGTGGCGTTCCGCTCGCTGACAGAGAACCTGGACACTACGACGCCCTCGGGCGAATTCCTGTTCCAGGTGTTCGGTGCGCTCGCGCAGTACGAGCGCGCCTTGATTCAGGAGCGCGTCGTCGCGGGCTTGGCCGCCGCACGCAAACGCGGCCGGATCGGCGGCCGGCCGCAGGCGATCACTGGTGAGAAGCTGGACGCCATCGTCGCCGCGCTCGATGGCGGCATGTCTAAGGCGGCGGTGTGCCGCAACTTCAATGTCAAGCGCACTACGTTGATCGAAACATTGACGCGAGCAGGTTGGCGTGGTGCGGGAAGGACGGTCGATGAGCAACAAGAATAAGCTACTCACCGTCTTTTCTGACGCAGAGCAGGAAGCCTTGTACGGCCTACCGGACTTCGACGATGCTCAGCGGCTGGAATACCTGGCGTTGACCGAATCTGAACTGGCGTTCGCCAGCAGCCGGCCTAGCCTGCAGGCCCAAGTCTATTGCGTCTTGCAGATCGGCTACTTCAAGGCCAAGCATGCTTTCTTCCGCTTCGATTGGCATGAGGTCGAGGACGATTGCGCCTTCGTGCTGAGTCGCTATTTCCACGGCGAAGCGTTCGAACGCAAGGCGATCACCAAGCATGAGCACTACAGCCAGAGGGGTCAGATCGCCGAACTGTTCGGCTACCGGTCGTGGGCGGCTAGCTTCCTGCCGCAACTGGCACAGCAGGCTGAACAGATCGTGCGGCGCGACGTAATGCCAGGATTCGTGGCCGCCGAACTGATCGTTTGGCTCAGCGAGCACAAAATCATCCGGCCCGGCCACACCACCTTACAAGAGCTGGTCAGTGAAGCCCTGTCCACCGAACGCAGGCGCTTGGGCGGCTTGCTGGCAGAAGTGTTGGACGAATCGGCCAAAGCTGCGCTGGGCCAGCTCCTGGTGCGTGACGACACCCTGTCTCAACTGGCAGCGCTCAAGCAGGACGCTAAAGATTTCGGCTGGCGTCAGATGGCAGGGGAGCGCGAGAAGCGCGCCACGCTGAAGTCCTTGCACGGGATCGCCAAGGCGCTGCTGCCCAAGCTCGGCATCTCGCAGCAGAACCTGCTGTACTACGCGAGCCTGGCGAACTTCTATACCGTCCATGACCTGCGCCACCTGAAGGCGGAGCAGACCCGGCTCTACCTGCTGTGCTATGCCTGGGTACGTTACCGGCAGCTCACCGACAACCTGGTCGACGCGATGGCCTTCCACATGAAAAAACTTGAGGACGAGAGCCGCACGGGTGCGAAACAGTCCTTTGTCGCCGAACAGCTGCGACGCCATCAGGAAACGCCGCAGGTTGGCCGCCTGCTGTCGCTGTACGTGGACGACAGCGTGGCCGATCCGACGCCGTTCGGCGAGGTGCGCCAACGCGCCTACAAAATCATGTCCAGGGAATTGCTGCAAAACACGGCGCAGCGCATGAGCGTCAAGCCACTGAACAAACTGGCGCTGCACTGGCAGGCGGTGGACGGCCTGGCCGAACGCATTCGACGCCATCTACGGCCGCTGTACGTCGCGCTCGACTTCGCCGGCACGGCCCCCGATAACCCATGGCTCGCGGCGCTGACTTGGGCCAAGAGCGTGTTCGCCAAGCAGCAGCGCCTATCACAACGGCCACTCGACGAATGTCCGGCGGCAACGCTGCCGAAACGCTTGCGTCCGTACCTGCTGATGTTCGATGCCGAAGGCACGCCGACAGGCCTGCATGCCGATCGTTACGAATTCTGGCTTTACCGTCAGGTCAGGAAACGCTTCCAGGCGGGCGAGCTCTACATTGACGATAGCTTGCAGCACCGGCATTTGTCCGACGAGTTGGTTTCGATGGACGAGAAAGCCGCCGTGCTCGCGCAGATGGACATCCCCTTCCTGCGGCAGCCGGTCAGTGCCCAGCTCGATGCACTGGCGACCGAGTTGCGTGCGCAATGGGTGGCGTTCAATCGCGAGCTGAAACAGGGCAAGCTGACGCACCTGGAATACGACAAGGACACGCAGAGACTGACCTGGCGCAAGCCCAAGGGGGAGAACCAGAAGGCGCGCGAGCAAGCTCTCTACGAGCAACTGCCATACTGCGATGTCGCCGACGTGTTTCGCTTCGTCAACGGCCAGTGCCAGTTCCTGTCGGCGCTGACACCATTGCAGCCACGCTATGCGAAGAAGGTAGCCGACGCCGACAGTCTGATGGCGGTGATCATTGCCCAAGCCATGAACCACGGCAACCAGGTTATGGCACGTACCAGCGACATCCCGTACCACGTCCTGGAGAGTACCTACCAGCAGTACCTGCGCCAGGCGACGCTACATGTGGCCAACGATTGCATCAGCAACGCCATCGCCGCACTGCCGATCTTCCCGCATTACTCGTTCGACCTCGATTCGTTGTACGGTGCCGTTGATGGGCAGAAATTCGGCGTCGAGCGACCAACTGTGAAGGCGCGCTACTCGCGCAAATATTTCGGCCGCGGCAAGGGCGTCGTCGCCTACACGCTGCTGTGCAATCACGTGCCGTTGAACGGCTACCTGATAGGCGCACACGAGTACGAGGCTCACCACGTGTTCGACATCTGGTACCGCAACACGTCGGACATCGTGCCGAGCGCGATCACCGGCGACATGCACAGCATCAACAAGGCCAACTTCGCCATCCTGCACTGGTTCGGACTTCGTTTCGAGCCGCGCTTCACCGACCTCGACGACCAGTTGCAGGAGCTGTATTGCGCCGATGATCTGGCATTGTACGAGAAATGCCTGATCCGGCCGGCTGGCCAGATCGACCGGCAACTCATCGTCGGTGAGAAGGCGAACATCGACCGAATCGTCGCCACACTGGGCCTGAAGGAAATGACGCAGGGCACGCTGATCCGCAAGCTGTGCACCTATACGGCGCCGAACCCGACGCGGCGCGCAATCTTCGAGTTCGACAAGCTCATCCGCAGTATCTACACACTGCGCTACCTGCGCGACCCGCAACTGGAGCGTAATGTTCACCGCTCGCAGAACCGCATTGAGTCCTATCACCAGCTACGCTCGACCATCGCCCAAGTCGGTGGGAAGAAGGAATTGACCGGCCGCACCGACATCGAAATCGAGATCAGCAACCAGTGCGCCAGGCTGATCGGCAACGCGATCATCTTCTACAACTCGGCGATCCTGTCCCTGCTGCTGACGAAGTACGAGGCAGCTGGCAATGCCAAGGCGCTGGCGTTGATCACGCAGATGTCGCCAGCGGCCTGGCGGCACATCCTGCTGAACGGGCATTACACCTTCCAGACTGACGGCAAGTTCATCGACCTGGATGCGCTCGTGGCGGGACTGGAGCTGGGCTGACGGAAATTTCTGGGATTCCGGCGTACAACCCCGTAAAATAGAAGAGTGAGCACTTGATTTGCTGGTGCTTTCAAACAACGGTGTTGTTTTTTTAACAGCCGAACTGGAAAGGGAGGCTGAGCTGCTCAGTGATCACTTTATCCGTTGGCTGATTTACGCCGGCATGTTCGCTACAGGCACTGAACGACAACGCAGATGGTATGGTCTGTGCGTTCTGACTCGTCAAGGATCGGCCAATGGATCGTTTGTCTAATTTGCTCTCGCGGTTCGGCGTGCGGGCCAATCTGTTCTATGACGGCGACCTATGCGGCTCTGCATCTTACGATGGCGCCGAGCGGCGAGGTTATATCCATCTGCTTCAGGCCGGCAGCGTGACGTTGCTTGGTCCCGATCGCAAGGATTTGCAGCTCACTCGCCCTAGCTTGATTTTTATGCCACGCCCCGCCAAGCATCAATTGTTTGCGGGTGAGTCCGATGGCGCAAAGTTGTTGTGTGCTTCCATGGAGTTTGAGGGCGGAATTGATAATCCTTTGTCGGCTTCATTACCGGACTGTTTGGTGCTCGCACTCGATGATCTGCCCATGCTGGCAGACACGTTGGAGTGGATGTTTGCCGAGGCGGCAAATGTGCATTGTGGAAGGGAAGCCGCGCTTGAGCGCTTATTTGAGCTCCTAATCATTCTGTTGCTCCGTTACCTGCTCGATCATCACCAGTTGCGCACCGGAATGATGGCTGGACTGGCCGACATGCGGCTTGCCCGATCGCTTTTACAGATGCACAACTCCCCGGAACATGCCTGGTCAATAGCAGAGCTGGCCAGTGAGTCAAATATGTCACGCGCTGCGTATGCCGTGCATTTCAAGAGTGTCATCGGACAGACGCCTGCTGATTATTTGTTGAGTTGGCGAGTTAGCCTGGCTCAGAAGCTGATGCGAGAAGGGCGCTCGATTACGCTGATTGCAGCTCAAGTCGGCTACGAAAGTCCTTCGGCGCTGTCTCGCGCATTTAGACGCAAGACGGGGTTGAGCCCTCGTGACTGGTTGAAAGATCTGGCGGGGGAAAATGATGGCAAAAAGGCCTAAGGCATTACTGCCTTAAGCCATTGAAAAAATTATGCATTAATTTTACGTTTTTCCAGTTCAACCAGCGAATGGCCTGCCACAAATATCGAAACAGCAAGCAACCCTAAGTCTTTAAGCAGAAACTGACCTGGCGCAACGGAAATCGCCGGAAACCCTAAACTAGGCTCAATGACGCCCGGAGTGGAAAACATAAAGCTAAGGGTTGTGAAGAACAGGCCTGCAGACAGAGCGCCTCCTACCACGGATAGTTTGGGCGACAGCATGCGGCCTGCGATCAGAGTGCCGATCGAAATCTCTAGTATGCCGAGCAGGCTGGAGAACATGTCGACCGAAAAAATGCTATACACCCATCCCAAAAGCGGGCTGTTGCTCACCAGTGGAACCAGGCCCTCGGCCTCGTAGTGGGTAAATTTCATGCCGCCGAACCAGAAGTAAATAATAGCGAGAGCCAAGTACGCGCCATAGATACCTAGCCCCATAGTTTTGGTTCCAAGCGTTAAGTGGGCCTGTACGCTGGACTTCGAGTTTTCAATGCCTATGGTTTTCATGTCTGAGCTTCCAGTAGTGAGTGAGAGTGTGTTGGCTGCCGAACGCCGTATGCGTTGGCGATGAGATGATTATGGCTGGCATCTCTAATCAAGAGGCATCAGAAAGTATTGATTTCAGTGCAGATCGTCTTGGGCGGTGCAATTCGCGATGAAGGGATCGCCGTGGAGAGCGATGAGTGCACTATTTCGATAAAGGAGTCGTTTTACATAGGTCGATGAAGCGCGTTGCGGCATCGCCTACTGTCATTTCTCAAATCTGACTATGGGGCTTGGGGCGAAGGGCGGCACTGACTAGGCTTAGAACAGCTACCAACTAGCCGCGCGGCCGCGATGCACAAAGAATGGTAACTGAGCCGTGAGTGCGGTGGGCGCCCGCATTTATTTCCAAACCCTACAGATACATCGATCTTCGACTTCAACCGGGCAGATAGCTGTTGCAGCAAGCCTATCAATCGACTTTGACGTGTTAAAGAGGATAGGTTTTCCAGGGTTGGGGAACAGCATGCCCTGCAGAACGACACACGTCACTTTTGTTAAATTAATAAGCTAGCTACCTATTGGGCATAACCTTGCAATTTGCTTCAATTTACGCACATGCACTTGCGACCTCAAAATGCAACGTAAGCCCCGAATATCTCCATTATTGTCGCCGCCAGCCTTAGTTACAGCTGCTATGATGAATGAGATCGAAAACTGAAATCCCCCACTAGAATTGT
>CALAGF010000266.1 GCA_937892345.1 uncultured Rhodocyclaceae bacterium
GCTCTTCCGATCTGAAAATTCCACGGGATGATGAGCATGTGCAACCTGGGGAGTACTTTGCCAAAAAACAGGCAACGGATTTCCACCTGACCGCCAAAGGCTATGGCGTGCTTGCCACCCAGTTGAAGCCGCTGGTGGTGAAAATCATTAAAGAGAAGGGGCTTTGATCGACGGGTTTCTGGTACCTGTCTACTGATTCCGGTGTTACTGCGACAGAATCAGATGGTCCCGGTGAATGAGCTCGGGTTCGTCGATGTAGCCGAGAATCTGCTCAATTTCCATCGTGTTTTTTCGGGCGATCAGCCGGGCTTCGCTGCTGGCGTAATTACTCAGGCCGCGGGCAACTTCGGCACCATTCGGCGCAATACAGGCGACTGCAGCGCCCCGCTCGAAGTCGCCTTCAATGCCGCAGACCCCAATAGGCAGAAGGCTTTTTCCGGATTTCAGTGCGTTGACCGCACCATCGTCGAGCTGGATGCGTCCCGCGAGTTGCAGATGGTCCGCCAGCCATTGTTTGCGGGCGGTCAGCGGCTGGGTATGGGAAACCAGTAGGGTGCCCACGGCTTCGCCTTGAGCGAGCCGGAGGATGGCGTCATTTTCCCGGCCGTTGGCGATCACCGTGTGTGCCCCGCTTTTTGCAGCACGCTTGGCGGCGATAACTTTGGTGATCATGCCGCCGGTACCGACCAGGGTGCCCGCCCCGCCCGCCATTTCTTCGAGTGCCACATCGCCTGCGGTGGCTTCCTGAATCAGCGTTGCAGCCGGGTCTTTGCGCGGATCGGCGGTGTACAGACCTTGCTGATCCGTCAGGATGATCAGTGCATCGGCCTCGATCAGGTTGGCGACCAGTGCGCCCAGGGTGTCGTTGTCGCCGAACTTGATTTCATCGGTGATCACGGTGTCGTTTTCATTGATGATCGGGACGACCCCCAGATTGAGCAGGGTGTTGAGGGTCGAGCGGGCGTTGAGATAGCGTTTGCGGTCGGAGAGGTCGTCGTGAGTCAGCAGGATTTGTGCGGTGTGCAGGCTATGACGGGAGAAGGCGGCTTCATAGACTTCAACCAGGCCGGCTTGCCCGACGGCTGCCGCCGCCTGCTTTTCGTGGACGGTTTTGGGGCGGCGTCCCCAGCCCAGGCGTTGTACGCCACAGGCGACCGCACCGGAGGAAACCATGACGATTTCCTTACCGCTCGCACGCAGGGCGGCAATTTGTCTGGCCCAGTCTCCAATGGCCTCAAGATCGAGGCCGTTACCATTGTTGGTAACGAGCGCGGAGCCGACCTTGATGACGAGGCGCTTGGCGTTGGCCAGATGGTTTCGCATTATTCGACGCTCAGATCCGTTGATTCGTCATCGTCCGGTATTTCCGGTTTGGCCATTTGCTCAAGCGCTTCGCTGATAGCGTAGATCAAGGGCTTGGTGCCGTCACCGTTGATGGCGGCAATTGGAAAGACGGGGCCGTCGTACTTGGTGGCCTTTTTGTAGGCTTTCAGGAAGTCCTTGATCGCTTTTTCGCGGTCTTCTTCGGGAATCAGATCGAGCTTGTTCAGGATCAGCCAGCGCGGTTTGTCGGCCAGCGCCGGGTCGTGCTTGACCAGTTCGCCGACGATGGCCTTGGCATCCTTGACCGGATTGGCATCGGGATCAATCGGAGCGATATCGACCAGGTGCAGCAGAATGCGTGTGCGTTGCAGGTGCTTGAGAAAACGGATGCCCAGGCCGGCACCGTCTGCGGCGCCTTCGATCAGGCCCGGGACGTCGGCAACGACAAAACTTTTTTCGTCATCCACGCGCACAACGCCAAGGTTGGGATGCAGGGTGGTGAACGGATAATCGGCAACCTTGGGGCGGGCCGAGGAGATGGCGCGAATCAGCGTGCTCTTGCCAGCGTTGGGCAGGCCGAGCAGGCCGACATCGGCAAGCACGCGCAATTCAAGGCGAAACTCGAACTCTTCGCCGGTTTCTCCATTGGTTTTCTGGCGTGGCGCGCGGTTGGTGGACGATTTGAAATGCAGATTGCCGAGACCGCCTTTGCCACCCTTGGCGATCAGGATCTTTTGATCGTGCTCGGAAAGATCGGCAACGATTTCTTCGGTGCTCTCGTCGTAGATGACCGTGCCAACGGGCATGCGCAGGATGATGTCGTCACCGCCGGCACCGTACTGATCCGCACCGCCGCCATTTTCACCACGCTTGCCAATGAATTTTCGGGTGTAGCGATAGTCGACCAGTGTATTGATATTGCGGTCGGCAATTGCATAGATGCTGCCGCCTCGGCCGCCATCGCCACCATTCGGGCCGCCCATCGGAATATATTTTTCGCGGCGGAAGGTCGCTGCGCCATTGCCGCCGTCGCCGGCTTTTACGTAAATCTTGGCTTCGTCGATAAACTTCATTTTCCGCCTCGGGCTCCGTTGGGGAGGGTTGTACCGGTCAACCCGGTCTTACAAACTAAAAAGCCCCATCCGGCGGACAGGGCTTTTCGATTCCGCCAAGCTGAATTATTCAGCGGCCGGAACGATGGTGACGGTACGACGCTTCTTTTCGCCCTTGATGGCGAACTGGACAACGCCGTCCTTCAGTGCGAACAGGGTGTGATCCTTGCCGCAACCGACATTTTCGCCCGGGTGGAATTCAGTGCCGCGCTGGCGAACGATGATGTTGCCAGCCAGGACGAATTGACCGCCGTAGCGCTTGACGCCCAGTCGCTGGGCTTGTGAGTCGCGGCCGTTACGTGAACTACCGCCTGCTTTTTTGTGTGCCATTGATTAGCTCCTTGAACTTAGGCCGCAATCGCGTCGATGCGCAATTCGGTGTAGTTCTGACGGTGGCCTTGACGCTTCTGGTAATGCTTGCGACGGCGCATTTTGAAGATACGGACCTTGTCGTGGCGGCCGTGGGAAATCACGGTGCATTTGACGGTGGCGCCAGCAAGGAAGGGAGCGCCGATCTTTACCGACTCGCCTTCGCCTACCATCAGGATCTGGTCAAGGGTAACTTCTGCGCCAACGTCTGCCGGTATCTGTTCTACTTTAAGTTTTAGACCGTTGGTAACGCGATACTGCTTACCGCCGGTTTTTATGACCGCATACATGAGTTGGACTCCAAAACAATACAAAAAGGTGCTACGAAAGAACCGCGCATTATACGGAAAAATCCTAGTAAGTCAAAGCCTTGAGAGCGCTTGTGTTAAACTTGACGGCTTTTCAAGGAGAACGCCATGGCAGATGTGACCACCGCCTCCGGGCTGGTTTATGAAGATACCGTTGTCGGAGAAGGCGCCGAAGCCACTGCCGGCGCTTTTGTCACCGTGCATTACACCGGTTGGCTGACGAACGGCAACAAGTTCGATTCGAGCAAGGATCGCAACGACCCCTTCCAGTTTCCGCTGGGCCAGCGCCACGTGATCGCAGGTTGGGACGAAGGCGTGCAAGGCATGAAAGTCGGCGGCACCCGCAAGCTGACCATTCCGCCGCAACTGGGCTATGGCGCACGCGGTGCCGGTGGCGTGATTCCGCCCAATGCAACCCTGGTATTCGAAGTTGAACTTCTCGAGGTGCAATGAGCCAGCCTGACGATCCCTGGGCCAAATGGCGCAAGCCGGCAGCGCCGGCTACGGTCGACCTTCCCGAACCTGAAGAAACCCCTGCTGCAACTGTTGCCCCGCCTGCCGAAGTCGCCGCTGCGGTATCGGCAGAAAAGCCGGCAGGGACCCTTGGCGTACTGCGGCAGTCACGCACCGTGGATCCGGCGGCCGGTAAGCGCAAGCCCCTGCGTGGCGGTTCACCCGTTCGCAAGCCATACGCTGCGCCGGTAAACGCGTCGGCGCCAACGGCGTCGGCCCGGCCCGCGCGCGTGGCACCCATGCCGCCGGCCGGTGAAGCGCCGAGCGGTGTGCGCCTGTCCAAGGTCATGTCCGAGCGCGGCATCTGTTCACGTCGTGAAGCGGATCTGTGGATCGAGCGCGGCTGGGTGCTGGTGGATGGTGTTCAGGTCTGCGAACTTGGGTCGCGTATCGATCCTGCGGCAGATATCGTGATTTCAAAGGAAGCGCAGCGCGATCAGGCAAAGCAGGTCACCATCCTGCTGCACAAGCCGGTAGGCTATGTTTCCGGCCAGCCGGAGCCGGGTTGTACGCCAGCGGTGACACTGATTACCGCGGAAAACCAGTTGATTCAGTCGGGTGATCCGGAGTTCAAGCCGTGGATGATGCGCGGTCTGGCGCCGGCCGGTCGTCTTGATGTGGATTCCACGGGTTTGCTGGTGTTGACCGGTGATGGGCGGATCGCCAAAAAACTGATCGGTGAGGACAGTCTGGCCGAGAAGGAATATCTGGTTCGTGTCAGTGGCCAATTGATCGAAGGCGGCCTGGATTTACTGCGTCACGGTCTTGAACTCGATGGCAAGCCACTCAAGCCGGCCTGGATCAAGCAGTTGAACGAAGATCAGCTGCATTTCATTCTCAAGGAAGGCAAAAAACGTCAGATTCGCCGCATGTGCGAACTGGTTGGTCTCAAGGTTGTCGGCCTGAAGCGGGTGCGCATCGGACGCGTGCGTCTGGGCGATCTGCCGATGGGGCAGTGGCGTTTCCTGAGGGCTGACGAAGCGTTTTAGCCTGCGCGTTGCGGTCGACCGCAAGCGGAAACAAAAAACGCCGGCTGGTTCAAACCAGACCGGCGTTTTTCATGGGTGCTGAAAATCAGGCAGCGGGGCGAACCGGCGGCATCATGACGCATTCGCCTTCAATCACGGTCTTGCCAGCAACGGTGCATACCGTATCGAGAATGACCCGATTCTTGGCAACATTGACTTCGCGGACGAG
>CALAGF010000267.1 GCA_937892345.1 uncultured Rhodocyclaceae bacterium
AGGGCCTGAGCTTCGGCGGTTCGCTGATCCGCCCGGAGGCCACCGGCTACGGCACCGTCTATTTCGCCGAGGAAATGCTCAAGCAGCAGGGCCGCAGCTTCGACGGTCTGCGTGTCAGCGTCTCCGGCGCCGGCAACGTCGCCCAGTATTCGGTCGAGAAGGCCATGGCCCTGGGTGCCAAGGTCATCACGGTGTCGGATTCGTCCGGCACGGTGGTCGACGAAAGCGGCTTCACGCCGGAAAAGCTGGCTGAACTGATGGAGGTGAAGAACCACCTCTACGGCCGCGTTAGCGATTACGCCAAGCGTGTCGGTGCTGCCTTCCATCCCGGCCTGCGTCCGTGGCATGTACCGGTCGACATCGCCCTGCCGTGCGCAACGCAGAACGAACTGGATGGCGAGGATGCCAGAACCTTGGTCAAAAACGGCGTGATCTGCGTGGCCGAGGGGGCCAACATGCCGTCGACCGCTGATGCCGTGAAGATATTCGAAGGCCAGGGCGTGCTCTATGCACCGGGCAAGGCCAGTAATGCCGGCGGTGTGGCTACCTCAGGCCTGGAAATGAGTCAGAACGCCATGCGAATTTCATGGCAGCGCGACGAGGTCGATGTCCGCCTGCACGAAATCATGTGCAACATCCATGAGGCCTGCCTGAACTTTGGTCGAGGAGCGGACGGCAAGGTGAGCTATGTGAACGGCGCCAACATTGCCGGCTTCGTCAAGGTAGCCGACGCCATGCTCGCTCAGGGCGTGATCTAAAACCGCTTCAATAGCGAAGGAGCTTCCCATGTTTCACGAGTATCGTGACCTGATTTCGGAATTGAAGACGAGCGACAGATATTTCCAGACCCTGTTCGAAAAGCACAACACACTCGATCAGCGGATCAAGAACATGGAGTCCCGGCTGGAGCCGGGAACGCACGATGAGATTGAGGTTTTGAAGAAGAAAAAACTGAGCATCAAGGACGAGTTGTACGCCTTGCTTCAGAAAATCAGCCTCAGCCGTGCCAAGCACTGACGACAACATGCAACATCCGTGCGGCAATGCGATCGGGTCAGCTTGCCGACGCTACGAAAGACATCCTGTCAGTTGCGAAATTGACGGCGAGATTTTTTCCGGCAACTACTGGGTTGCCGGGATGATTCTTGTCGTTTCGAACGCAACGGGCGGGACGAGCCGGCAACTGGCCAATAACGTGCCGGAAGATTTGGCAAAAATCCTGTTGAGAAGTCTCGTGCTGGCAAGCCGAGAAGGCCGTGTTTCCACCGTTCTGGCCTCAAGAAAGGCTGGAGAATTTCCCCGCTGATTTTCGCTGTTTTTTCGGGTTGACCGCAGTAAGCCCTTGGCTGCGTGAATCAATCTCCCTGCCTTGCACCCCGTTCAGGGGCGGTGAGCCTGCAGGGCTGTCGGGCTGCATTTAAAAATGGTTTTTATATAAAGTTCATCGATAAAAGTTCGGCAAAACCGAACTGTTGCTCCGATCAAGCGCGCTTCCATGACAATGTTGCACTGCAATATGATTGCCGCAAAATTTTCATTCAAACGCTATGAAACCGACACACACGAACAGCAGTTTGTCCCGCGGGGTCAGCGCCCTGAGTCGCCACATGCAATGCACCCTCGTTCTGGGTGCTTGCCTATGGGCCGGGCTTGCCCAGGCGCAAACAGGATACGACCTTGCCGCACTTGAGCGCCTGGGTAAAAGCACCAGCCCCGCACTGATGGCCTCGCGAACCGATATTCAAGGTGCCGAAAGTGCGGTTCGATCAGCCAGTGCCTACCCCAATCCTGAAATCGAATACCAGCGAGGAACATTCAAGCCGAGGACCGGTAGTACTGGCAACGGCCATGCTGATTCGATAGGCATTACGCAAGCACTCGAACTGCCCAGCATCCGCGCGGCTCGAATCGGAGCGGCAGAAGCCGCACTGGCGGCCACCCAGGCCAATGATCGCCTGGTTGAAGCCGAGTGGCTGTCGCGTCTTCGTCTTCGCTACTTTGAGTTATTGCGCCGCGAAGCGGAGTTACTGAATGCCCGCGAAGATCTGAAGCTCACTGAAAACCTGACCTCCAGAATTCGCCATCGCGTCGAGTCCGGTGAATCCCCCCGCTTCGAGCTGATCAAGGCTGAAGCGGAGCTGTTGAATGCCCAGAAAAATGCCCAGGCGGCGGCGGCACGCGTGACCCACTCACGATTGCAACTGAGGCAGGCCGTTGGCCCGGATTTGCCGGATGACTTCACCTTGATTGGTCACCTGACCGACATTCCGGATATTCAAGCACTCAATCCGGTTGAACCGTTGATCGAAGAGAACAATCCCTTGCTGCTGCGCGCGAAGAGCGAAGTTTCACGTGCAGAGCAACAACTGGCACTGGAGAAGGCACAGCGGCTTCCCAGTTTCGCACTCAAGGCAACGCAAAACACTGATCCAGAAACCCGTGTCACAACGGGGGGTATCGTGCTCAGCATTCCGATATGGGATCGGCGCAGCGGCCGAATCGGTGAAGCCAGCGCCCAACTGACCAAGGCGCATCACCAGCTCAGAGATCAGACCTTTGCACTCCGCCAGTCATTGGCGATGGCCTACCAGCAGTACGAAATTGCGCGATCACAAGTGGCCGCCCTGGAGGCCGGCATTCTGCGGCAGGCAGAAGCAGCGTTGAAAGTGGCGGAGTCTGCGTATCGCTTTGGAGAACGGGGGTTCATTGAGGTTCTTGATGCACAGCGGGTGTATCGGGCCGCCAGAACCGAACTGACGATTGCGAGCTATGAACTCGCAGCAGCCTGGGTCGAATTTGAAAAATTGCGCGCACAAATCGGAGAATAAGCATGTTGAAAACAACCCTGGCAGCACTCATTGCCCTGACATTTCTCAGTGCTTGCAACAAGGATGAAGTGAAGACCACACCTGCCGCCGTGGTCGATACCTATGTCATCGAACCGGCAGAAACCTTGTTGCCCCAACTCAAGATTGCTGCGGCAGGCACCCAGCCGGTATCCGAGACGCTGCGTGTCGCGGGGCAAATCAGCTTTGATGAAAACCGCTTGGCACGCATTGGCGCAAGCATCACCGGTCGCGTGATGGATATCGACGCCAATCTGGGATCGCAAGTAGAAAAAGGGAATGTACTGGCGACAATCAATAGCAGCGAACTATCGAGCCAGCAACTTGCCTATCTGAAAGCGCGCTCACAGCTCGACTTGAATCGGCGAAATGCTGAGCGCGCCAAATCCCTGTTCGATGCGGATGTGATCAGTGCGGCAGAACTGCAACGGCGGCAGGCGGAATACCAAATTGCCCAAGCTGAAGCCCATGCGGCAGCCGATCAGCTGAAATTGCTGGGTGTTTCACCGGCGGCCATCGAAAAACTGGCCAACAACGGCACGATCAATTCGGTGACGCCGGTCAGCTCCTCACTGCGAGGCATCGTGGTCGAGCGCAACCTGAATTCCGGCCAGGTGGTGCAACCGGCTGACGTGCTTTTTGTCGTTGCCGACCTCAGTCGTCTTTGGGCTGTTGCCCAGGTGCCGGAACAGCAAATCAGCCAGGTCAAGGTCGGGCAATCGGTCAGTATTGAAATTCCGGCTTTGGGTAATGAAAAGCGTGTCGGCAAGCTGATTCATGTCGGACAAACAGTCAATCCCGAGACTCGCACTGTGCTGGTCAGGACCGAGCTGGATAATCAGGATGGCCAGCTGAAACCCGCGATGCTGGCCACGATGCTGATTGAAGCACGGCCACAGGATCGACTGGTGGTGCCGGCCAAAGCCATCGTGAGAGAAGGTGAAGGCGATCACGTTTTTGTAGAAGAAAGCACTGGCCGCTTTGTGTTGCGCCCGGTGAAGCTCGGCATTGATCAGTCGGGTTTTCGGGTACTGCTGTCCGGACTCAAGGCAGGAGAGCGGATCGTGGTCGATGGCGCCTTTCATTTGAACAACGAGCGCAACCGGCAAATCGAGGGAGGTGATGCATGATCGAGAGCCTGATTCGTTCGGCGCTCAAGCAGCGACTGATCGTTGCTGTCGTCGCTGCCATTCTGATGCTCTTCGGGCTGGATGCCGCCAGAAAACTTTCGGTGGATGCCTTTCCGGATGTGACCAACATCCAGGTACAAATCGCCACTGAAGCGCCGGGTCGCTCTCCGGAAGAGGTGGAGCGTTTTGCCACCGCGCCACTGGAAGTCGCCATGACCGGGCTGCCGGGTCTCGAAGAAATGCGTTCATTGAACAAACCCGGCCTGTCATTGATTACCCTGGTATTCAATGACAAGACCGATGTGTATTTTGCACGCCAGCTCGTCATGGAGCGGCTGCTAGAGGTGGGCTCCCGTTTGCCGGAAGGCATTACCCCCGTTCTGGGTCCTGTCGCAACGGGTTTGGGCGAAGTGTATCAATACACGCTGGAGCATCCGGATGATGGCAATCGTGAGCTCTCGGAACAAGAGCTCATGCAACGCCGTATTGTTCAGGACTGGGTTGCGCGTCCGCTGCTGCGCTCCATCCCCGGCGTCGCTGAAATCAACTCCCAGGGCGGGTTCGCCAAGCAATACCAGGTGCTCGTCAATCCGGACAAACTGCGCCATTACGGCCTGAGCATTCAGGATGTATATCAAGCGGTCGGGCGCAACAATGCCAACGCAGGCGGTGGCGTCTTGCCCCACTATGCCGAACAATATCTCATTCGCGGTATCGGCTTGATCCGTAACATCGACGATATCGGCATGATCGTTTTGCGCGAGCGCGACGGGGTGCCGGTGTATCTGCGCGATCTGGCCAGCATTGAAATCGGTTATGAAACCCGACAGGGTGCGGTCATCAAAAATGGGGTGACCGAAGCCGTCGGCGGCGTCGTGATCATGATTGCCAGCGGCAATGCCAAGGAAGTTGTCAGCCGCATCAAGGCTCGCGTTGATGAAATCAACCAGAAGGGCATGCTCCCCGATGGCCTGAAAATCGCAGCGTATTATGATCGTTCGGAATTGGTGGATGCCGCGTTGTGGACCGTCACCAAGGTGCTGCTTGAAGGCGTTTTACTGGTGGTGGTCGTCCTCTTTCTGTTCCTGGGGGACGTTCGCTCATCGGTGATTGTGGTGGCTACCCTGATCCTGACGCCCTTGCTCACCTTCGTCGCCATGAACCAGCTGGGCATCTCCGCCAACCTCATGTCGCTGGGTGGACTGGCCATTGCGATCGGTTTGATGGTCGATGGTTCGGTGGTGGTCGTGGAAAACGCCTATCTCCAGTTGGGCAATCGTGCCGGAAGCGGTGAAAGTGCGCTACGCATCATCCTGCGTGCCGTGGTTGAAGTGGCAACGCCGGTCATTTTCGGAGTTGGCATCATCATTCTGGTGTTCTTGCCGCTGATGACGCTGCAAGGCATGGAAGGCAAGATGTTTGCGCCACTGGCCTATACGATTGCCATCGCACTGGGTATCTCGCTGGTGCTTTCGCTGACCCTCACGCCTGTATTGTCGACCTATTTGCTAAAACCGCCCGCGCATGGCGGCGACCACGACACGCGTCTGATCGCGATCATGAAAGCGCGCTACCTCAAGTTGCTGCACTGGGCGCTGGCCAACGAGCGTAAAACGGTCGCGATGGCCTTGGGTGCCTTCGTGTTTGCCTTGGGGCTGCTTCCCTTTCTGGGGACGGCTTTCATCCCGGAAATGAAGGAGGGCTCGATTGTCCCGGGGATCAATCGGGTTGCGAATATTGCGCTCGATGAATCCATCAAAATGGAAAAGGAGGCCATGCGTCTGGTGATGGAGGTTCCCGGCGTGAAAAGTGCGGTTTCCGGTGTTGGTCGTGGCGAATCGCCTGCCGACCCGCAAGGCAGCAATGAATCGACACCGATTGTCAGTCTCAAGCCGCGCAGTGAATGGCCGGATGGCTGGACGCAGGACACCATTGCCGAAAAGATTCGCGAAAAGCTCAAGGTCTTGCCCGGTGTTCAGGTGGTGATGGCGCAACCCATCTCCGACCGGGTCGATGAAATGGTGACCGGTGTGCGTTCCGATATTGCGGTCAAGGTGTTTGGTGATGATCTGGAGCAGTTGCGAAAGGTCGCAGGCGATGTCGCAAAAATCGCTCAGACCCTGCAGGGTGCGCAGGATTTGCGTATCGAACGCACCAGCGGTCAACAGTACCTGAGCATCGAAATTGACCGGCAGGCCGTCGCCCGGCTGGGTTTGAATGTGGCCGACATCAACGACCTGATCGAAACCGCAGTCGGTGGCAAGGTGGCGACCGAGATTTTCGAGGGCGAGCGTCGCTTCCCCAGTGTCATCCGGCTGCCGGAAAACTTCCGCAATAATATCGACGCCATCTCCAATCTCCTCATCACCTCACCCAATGCGGCACAAGTCCGCTTGGTGGACCTGGCTCGTATTCAGTTGCAGGAGGGGCCGGCGCAGATTTCCCGGGAACAGGGCAAACGCCGCATCGTTGTCGGGGTCAATGTGAAGGACAGGGACCTTGGCAGCTTCGTAGCTGAATTGCAGCAAAAAGTTGAACAGCAAATCAAGATGCCTGATGGCTACTATCTTGAGTGGGGTGGGCAGTTCCAGAACATGGAACGGGCGCTTGGTCATTTGACCATCATTGTGCCAATCACGGTGGCCGCGATCTTCTTCCTGCTATTTCTGCTTTTCAATTCCTTGCGTTATGCGACGCTGATCATCACGGTTCTGCCCTTTGCATCAATCGGGGGCGTGATCGGACTCTTCCTGACGGGTGAGTACTTGTCGGTTCCCGCCTCGGTCGGTTTCATCGCCCTGTGGGGGATTGCCGTGCTCAATGGCGTTGTGCTTGTCTCCTACATCCGCAGTTTGCGAGATGAAGGGCGAAGCGTCCGTGAGGCCATTGTCGAAGGGGCAACCTTGCGCTTCAGACCCGTGATGATGACCGCGACAGTGGCCATGCTGGGGCTGATTCCCTTCCTCGTTTCAAACGGGCCAGGGTCGGAGGTGCAACGCCCACTGGCAATTGTGGTCATCGGCGGGTTGATATCCTCCACGCTGCTGACCTTGGTGATGCTGCCCGCCATTTATCGCTGGTTTGATGAAGAACGTATCGAGGCCTGATCATGAAAGAAATCAAAGCCGTTATCCGCCCCAATAAACTGACTGCCCTGCGTGAAGCCCTGATTGTCCTACCCGAATTTCCGGGCATGACGGTTTCACGCGTGGAGGGCTGCAGCGCACCAAGCCGGCATGTCACCCACCATTCAATCAAGGAAGAACTGACCGATTTTTCGCCAAAGATCCGGATCGAGATCATTGCACCCGATGAGGCGGTACCGGCAATTTACGGTGCCATCTCCAAGGTGGCGCAAACCGGCCATTTCGGTGACGGACTGGTTTGGGTTTGCGATGTCGAGAAAGCGACCTTCATTTTCAAGACCGTCGAGTAACTCGCACCGGGCCCTTTCTAGCGTGTCGGAGTGCCCGGGGTCAGTACGATTTCCTGAGTGATTTTCCAGCTGCTGCCTTCATCCTTGAGGTGAAGTTCCTTGCGGGTGCCGAACTCGGAATAGCTCGGGGTGGTGAAATCCTGCGCGAACTGGATGGTGAAGCTGTCCTCACCATTGGGGGTGATTTGCACCCCCGAAAGCTCCAGTTTCATGCCGCTCTGTTTTGGCAGGCGTTGCTGGCGCTGTTTGACCCATTCCGCACGCGATAGTCCGCCCGGAGGCACGAAAGCTTCCGAATAGAAGCCCAGGTAAGTATCGACATCACGGTCGCGCCAAGCCTGTTGCCATGCGTTGAAGGTGCTTTCTGCCACTGCGTAGCGTGAGGCGGCGCGGGATTTGGCCTTGCGATCCGCTTGTTGTGCCGCATCATCGGCAGGCGCAGCGGTGATCGGGGTGGCCGGCAGATCTGCGGGCCCTTGCAATGCTTGGTCTTTGGATGCACCGGGTGCAGCCGCTGCAGCTTCTCCTGCGTTGGCAATCGCCTGAGGTGCGGGCGCCGGTTCTGCGGGGGCGTTTGCCGGGCGAATGGCCGTTGCGGGGGCGAGTGCAGCCTGATGCTGGAGTGCTTCGCCGGTAGCGGAGAATTTTCCCAGGACCACGGTGAAACCCAGGGTCATCAAGCCCAGCGTCAAGATCAACAAGCCGGGATAACGGGTTCGGTTGTTCTCGCGCCAGCTGGTTTCACGTTGCGGTGAGCGGGTAAATTGTTGTCCGAGTTGTTTCAGAAGTTTCAGCATCGGGTTCGTGGTGTACACAATGAGGGTGACAAGTCCTTATTTTCGACTATTTGGCGGTCGATGGGGCATGTCGAAATGCTGTTGGCAGCAGAACTGCGGGATTGTTGTTGCGTTCAGGGTGGTTTGCAGCGAATTGCTGGATGCGCTTCAGACGGTCCTGATGACCGGGGTGGGTGTTCAGGAAGGCCGGTGGTTGCGGTAGTTTCTCTGCCGCATCGAGATGTGCAAAGAGCGCATCGGCGCCGCGCACGTGGCCGTAGAGTCGGTAAAGGCCGTTCAATGCATCCGCGTCGGACTGGGCTTCCTGCTCGCGGCTGAAGGAGAGCAGGGGAAGCATCCCCATGCTGCCCAGCCATTGCTGGACGGCCGAATCGCCAAGTCCTGCCAGGCTGCTCAGCGCGAGTGCAACCGTAAAGCCGCGGCCCATGGCAATGATCGGGTGACGATGGCGGACGTGGGCGATTTCGTGCGCCATGACCATGGCGAGCGCATTTTCATTGGGCAGGATGTCGATCAGCCCCTGAAAAACGACCACATGACCGCCCAGTGTAGCCATGGCATTAACCGTCGGGCTGTCAACGTAATGGACTTGTATGGGCATGGCAGGCGGCAGGCTCATGGCGCTGGACAAGCGGTTTGCCAAGTCCTGGAGATAGGCTTGACGCTCCGGTTGCGCAATGCTTCCCGGCTTCAGCCATTGCTGTTCGATACGGCTGGCCAAAGCCTGTTCCTGACTGAAGGGGATGAAGCGAACAAGATAGCCGGCGGCCAGCGAGAGTGAGAGCACAACGGCCAGCAAAAGCGCCGAAACCCCGCCCAGCAACAGGGCAAACTCCTTTAGCGGATGCGTTGGTGAGACATTGATGCCTTCAGGAATGGGCGGGTTTTCGTATTCACTCATGTGCATTGCCGGGACGGATTGCGGTGCCATAGGCCAGGACTTCGACCGAACCGATCTGGTTGTCGTTACCTTTGTAGATCGATGCGGTTTCGAGGCGGATATTCCAGATGCTTTTAGCCCCCTGCTTGCGGGCTTCCTCCTTCATGCGCAGGATGGCCTCGCGGCGAGCGCGTTCGAGCAGCGACTCGTAAGCACTGACCCGGCCGCCGATCAGGTTGCGCAGCCCGGCGACGAAGCGCTTGAAGTAATCGATGGAGATCACCACGTTGCCGCTGACCAGCGAGGCTTCGACCGGACCTTGCTCGGGAATCCGCTTTTCGGTAAAGCACAGGATGTGGCGGAACTGGCGTTCGCGCAGCATGAGCGAGCGGAAATGCCGCTTTTCTGCCAGTTGACCGAAGACATAGCCGAGGAGCAGCAGTACCAGGAAGACAATCAGGTCCATGATTTACTCCACGAAAACAGCGGTACCGTAGGCAAACAGTTCGGCCGCACCCGCGGTGACCGATGAGGTAGAAAAACGCACATTGACGACAGCATTGGCGCCCACGGCGCGTGCCTGATCGGTCATGCGCTTGACGGCTTCCTCGCGGGATTCGGTCAGCAATTCGGTATAGCCGCGCAGTTCGCCGCCAAAGATATTCTTCAGACCGGCCATCAGGTCGCGTCCGACGTGCTTGGAGCGCACCGTGTTGCCACTGACCATGCCCAGATGCTTGGTGATGGTTTTACCGGGGATGGTTTCAATATTGGTGATGATCACGCTGGGTTCTCCTTGAATGACACGGGGTTTAATAAGGACATGCGGGATTTTGCATGGGAAATCCTCGCGATTGAATTATTTCTCTCGATACGGGTCAGAGTGCTTCCTAAATCTATTTACTGGAGTTGCAGATGTCGAATCAGGTCACGCTGGGCGGGAATCCGATTGTGGTTGGCGGGCACTTTCCTGCCGTTGGGGAACAAGTGCCCGGTTTCTCGCTGGTCGCCAAGGATCTGGCGGATGTCACGCTGGCAAGTTTCGCCGGTCAACGCAAGGTTTTGAACATTTTTCCCAGTATCGACACGCCGACTTGCGCGACCTCCGTCCGTCGCTTCAACCAGTCTGCTGCCGATCTGCCAAATACCGTCGTGCTGTGCATTTCGGCCGACCTCCCGTTTGCCCAGAACCGTTTTTGCGGCGCTGAAGGCCTGAATAATGTCCGCACCCTGTCGACGCTGCGTGGTCGTGAGTTTCATGAAGCCTTTGGTGTCGCCATCCAGAGCGGTCCGCTGGCTGGTGTGACGGCGCGTGCCGTGATCGTGCTGGATGAAAACGATCGCGTACTGCACAGCGAGCGGGTTGCCGAAATCAAAAACGAGCCCGATTACGCAGCCGCACTCGCTGCGCTGGCCTGAGTCAAAACTGCTTGACCTCGATGTTCAGCGTCTGAATGCGATAGGCGATCTGGCGCGGGGTCATGCCCAATATGCGGGCCGCTTTGGCCTGTACCCAGCCCGCCTGTTCCAGCGCTGCGATTACCCGTTCGCGTTCGGACAGTGCGGGATCGTTGATGTCGATTTCGACGATGCCGGGCGCAGGTGTGCTCGCATGTGCGACGGAGGCGACGGTTTTCAAGGGTCGTGCCGAGTGATGGTCACGCGCGCTGGGAAAACGGATCAGATCGACATCAATGCGGCCATCTTCAGAGAGCACCGCGGCCCGTTCCAGACAGTTTTCCAGTTCACGCACATTCCCCGGCCAATCGTGATTGGCCAGCCGGCGTTGGGCTGAGTCGGTCAGCACCAGCTTGCGCCGCTGATCGTTGCCGATCTTGGTGAGCAGGTGGCGGGCGATTTCGGGAATATCCTCGATGCGTTCGCGCAGTGGCGGCAGGAAAAGTGGCATCACGTTCAGGCGATAAAACAAATCCTCGCGGAAATCGCCCATTTCGACGGCGGTTTCCAGATCGCGATGGGTGGCGGCGATGATACGCACATCGACCTTGATGGTTTTGCTGCCGCCAACGCGCTCAAATTCGCCTTCCTGCAGGATGCGCAGCAGCTTGGCCTGGAAGGCGGCCGAGACTTCACCGATTTCATCGAGAAACAGCGTGCCGCCGTGCGCTTGTTCGAAGCGTCCCTTGCGGGATTCGACTGCACCGGTAAATGCCCCGCGTTCGTGGCCGAAAAGTTCGGATTCGAGCAGGTTTTCAGGCAAGGCCGCACAATTCAGCTTGACCACCATGTTGCGGGCGCGCGGTGAGTTGTAATGGATGGCATTGGCGATCAATTCCTTGCCGGTCCCGGTTTCGCCGCGGATCAGCACCGTGGTATTCCATTTGGCGACCATGCGGGCCTGATCGAAGACCCGGCGCATCACGGCGGAGCGGCCGACCATGCTGTCGAAGCCGTGCTGGTGGCGCACCGTGCGCCTCAGCAAGTCGCGCTCTTCCAGCAGGCTGGATTTTTCCTGCTGCACGTCAAGCGCCAGTTTCAGGCTCTGGCCGATCAGATTGGCAACCATTTCGACGAATTGCGCGCGTTCTTCCAGCAAACCGTCCTCGCGGCGTTCTGGCTGAACGGCGAGAATTCCCTTGAGATCGCCACCGACCTTGATCGGCACGGCAATGAAGGGCAGTTCCTGATCGTAGATGCCGAGCCGGTTCAGAAAACGCGGCTCATCGCCCACCCGGGCCAGCTTGATCGAGTAAGGTTTTTCCAGAATGAGCCCGACCATGCCTTCACCCGGCTGGTATTGCTCGCCATTGAGGGCAGGGCCGTCGGGGTTGTGGGTGGTGTGTACCGTCAGCGCGCCGTTGTCCGGATCGACCACGCCAATCATGCCGCGAACCAGTCCGGCTTCATCACTGAGTACGCGCAGGACATCGCGCAGGGTATCGTTGAAGGCCAGTGAACGGCTGAGTACCCGGCTCACCGCGTACAAGGCCGCGAGCAGCAAGAGGTTCAGTTCATGGGTGCGACAGTAGCCGCCCGGCGGCGGGCACTCATCGGCAAGGTGCAGGGGATGGGGATCGTGCATGCTGTTCTCGTTGTTGTTTTTCAGATCGGGTCGCCGTCAAGCCGGAGTTCGACAATGACCGCGCAGCCCCCGCTGGGGCTTTCATCAAGATCGATGATGCCGCCATGGTCGGCGACGACTTGCTGGGCGCGGGAAAGACCGGTGCCGATATGCTTGCCGCTGCCGTTCTTGGCCGTGAAGAAGGGCTCGAATGCCTTGAGCCGCCATGCCTCGGGAATGCCGGGGCCGGAATCGAGAACCGAAATCACGATGTTGTCGCCGTCGACCGCTGAAGACAGGCTTAACTCCCGGCGCTTCCAGCCCTTGATGTTCATTGCCTCGATTGCGTTATCCACCAAGGCCTTGAACAGCATGCGCAATTGCAAGGGCCGGCCGGGGATGGCCGGCAAGGTCGCGGCTGGCTGCCAATCCACCACGATGCCTGCGGTCAACAGGCGCGGCGTACAGATTTCCAATACGTCGCGCAGAATCTCGTTGATATTGACCGAAACAATGATTTCCTGCGGACTTTGCGGGATGACCTGGCGCAAGCTGTCCATGTGTTCGCGGCTGGCGTTGAGCGCATCCTTGAGAATGGCCGCACTTGCGGGGTCGCGCCGCTGCAGGACGGAGATGGCCGAGCTCATGACGTTCATCGGTTCTTCCAGTCGGAAGAGGGTCGCCGAGAGGCCCTCGCGAATGGCGGCAGTACGTTCTTCTTCAGCCAAAACCGCTTGCAGCACTGCTGCCCGCGAACGCTCCTGTTCTTCGCGCAGGTTGCTGATGTCGGACACTGCAAGGAGCAGACCGGGTTGTCCGCCAGCGCAGAAGTAGCTGTCTGCACAATCGCTTTGCATGGTGATGGCTTGTGCCGTGACCGAGAGCCAGCGGGGCCTTGCACCCGGTCGATCGATCCGCATTTCGCGGTTGATGAAGCGGCACTTTTCAATTTGCGTGGATAGTAAGTCACGCCAGTTCGGGCAGAGTCCGTCGAGCAGGGTGTGGGCCGGCTCGCTCAGGCGCAGGTCGGTAAGCAGCTTTTTGTATTCCTGGTTATCCAGCACGATGCGGCCACCCGGGTCGAGCAAGGCGAAGGCGATCGGTGCTGCATCAACGACGGACTCGATCAACTGCTTTTGGTTGCGTACCACGCGTTCCAGTCGATGCAGTTCGGTGACATCGCGGTGCATCCCGAGAAAATGCGTACTGCGCCCGCGTGCGTCAAGTACGGGGGAGATCGAGAGTTCCGCCAGATACAGGCTGCCATCCTTGCGCCGGTTCAACAATCGCCCGGACCAGGGACGCTGGGCAGAAAGCTCCGCCCACATCAAGCCATAGATTTCGGGCGGTGTCGTGTGATTGGACAGCACGGACTCGTTTTTCCCGATGATCTCGTCGGCGCTGTAGCCGCTGATTCGGGAGAACGCTTCGTTGGCAAACAGGATATTGGCCTGCGGGTCGGTGATTGAGATGGCGAGGTCAGCCTGATCGACTGCCTGTCGGTAGACCTCCGGCGGCAGAGGGCTTTCCGTGGGGTGGTCGCAATGGGGGGCAGGGCGTGCTTGTGCCGACATGGCAAGTTCCTCAGCGTGGCGTCACCCGCTTGAAGCAGGTTTCGTGCCGCACAGTTTGGCGCGGGGTTGGGCGGTCGATCTTGCGCTCTGGGAGGAAAGGCAACGAATTCCTTGTCGGATTCGCGACATTTGCAATCTTTGTTGTGCACCGGGCTGGTGCGCCGCCGGAAAAAATCCCTCCAGTTTGGCTTTGCGCTGGCTTCTCAAGGGATGGCACGGCTTGTGCTGAGTTCGCTCCATCACCACTCACCTGCGACTGACATGAGCGATATTCTGTTACTGCTGCTAAGCACCGCACTCGTCAATAACGTAGTGCTCATCAAGTTTCTTGGCTTGTGCGCGACCATGGGTGTTTCAAAAAGCATGGATAGCGCGCTGGGTATGGGATTGGCCACGACGTTCGTACTCGTGTTGGCCAGCGCGGCGTCCTGGATGCTCGACAACTGGCTGCTTCAGCCACTGGATCTCGGCTATTTGCGGATTCTGGCATTCATTCTGGTGATCGCTGCCGTCGTGCAATTTACCGAGATGTTCATCAAGAAGACCAGTCCCGGCTTGTATCAGGCCTTGGGGATCTATCTGCCGCTGATCACCACGAATTGCGCTGTGCTGGGGGTGGCCCTGTTGAATGTCCAGCAGGAATACAGCCTGTTCAAAAGCCTGCTTTACGGGTTTGGCTCGGCACTGGGTTTCACGATTGTGATGTTGATCTTCGCCGGCCTGCGAGAGCGCATTGCCCTGGCGAAAGTCCCTGCTGCCTTCAGTGGCGCACCGGTTGCTTTTCTCACCATCAGCCTGCTGGCCCTTGCTTTCATGGGCTTCTCAGGCATGAACGTTTAAGGAGATTCGCATGATTGCCGCCATTCTCTGCATGACGCTCCTGGGGGCGGGCTTGGGTATCGTCCTGGGAATTGCCAACAAGCTCCTCAAGGTTGAGGGCAATCCGGTGGTTGAAGCCTTGATCGCCATGATGCCCGGATCCAATTGCGGTCAATGCGGTTTCCCGGGGTGTAGCGGTGCTGCATCTGCCATCGTCGATGGCTCGGCCCCCGTCACCTGCTGCCCGCCGGGGGGGAAAGTGCTTGCATCGGCGATTGCCGCGACTTTGGGCATCTCGGTGGATCTGTCGTCCATGGCGGACGAGGGTCCCAGGATTGCGATGGTGGCCGAAGAGCTGTGCATCGGATGTTGTCGATGCAGCAAGGTGTGTCCGACCGACGCAATCATCGGGGCGGCCAAGCAGATTCATAACGTGTTTCGCGAGGCATGCACCGGCTGCTCTTCTTGCATCGACAAATGTCCGACCGAAGCGCTCAGCATGAAGCCCGTGCCGGTGACCTTGCAGCACTGGGTCATGCCGCGTCCGGCGGCAGTCTGATTCACGATACGGGGCCAACATGGGATTCATGAATTTCTTCAAGCACCTGGCTGGCGACGACTGGGGCGTACATCCGGACGATCACAAGCGGCCGGCTGCGGATCAGCCCGTTCGTGTCATGCCGGTACCGGCCAAACTCTATCTGCCGCTTCAGCAGCACCTCGGGGGGGCGGCTCGACCGGTTGTACTGGTTGGTCAAAAGGTGAAAAAGGGGAGTTTGATAGCCGAAGCGCAGGGCGCGGTATCGGCCCCGATCCATGCACCGACGTCCGGCACGATCGTGGCTGTGAGCGATATTACGGCGCCGCACCCTTCAGGCCTGAATCTGCCGGCGATTATTCTGGCGTCAGATGGTGAAGATGCCTGGTGCGAGTTGCAGGGATGCGACGATCCATTTGCGCTGGCTCCGGCAGAAATCGGCAAACGCGTCGCGGCAGCGGGGGTCGTGGGCATGGGGGGCGCTGCCTTCCCGTCCGCAGTCAAACTGATCGGCGCCTCCCGCGCCAAAGTCAATACGCTGATCATCAACGGCGGTGAGTGCGAACCCTATCTGTCTTGTGATGATCGCCTGATGCGCGATCAGGCCGCCGGGATTGTCGACGGGGTACGCATCATGTTGCATGCCACCGGCGCAGCGCGTGCGCTGATCGGTATCGAGGACAACAAGCCCGAAGCGATTGCGGCCATGCAGGCTGTCGCAAGCGCTGTTCCTGAAATCAAGGTTTGCCCGATCCCGGCGCGCTATCCGATGGGGTCCGAAAAACAGATGATTCAGGTGTTGACCGGGATAGAGGTCCCGGCCGATGGCCGGCCGGCCGATATCGGGGTCATTGTCCATAACGTCGGTACAGCCTTGGCCGTGCGGGCTGCCGTGCGCGAGGGGAAACCGCTGATTTCCCGGATGTTGACGGTCAACGGCCATTGCGCGGCAAATCCGGGCAACATCGAGGTACGTATCGGGACGCTGGCCGAAGATGTCATTGCCTTTGCTGGTGGCCTCAAGGGCGAAGGCTTGGGGCTGGCGCGCCGCATCATGGGCGGTCCGATGATGGGGATGCAGATTCCGCACTGGCGCGTGTCGGTGGTCAAAGGGAGCAGTGGCATTCTGGCGCTGGATGCCGCTGAAATTGCCGAACGTGAACCGGCCCCGTGTATTCGCTGTTCATCCTGTGTCAAGGCCTGTCCAGTGGGTCTGTTGCCGCTCGAAATGAGTGCCCGGATTCGTAGCGAAGCTTATGCCGAAGCGATTGATATCGGACTCAAGGACTGCATCGCCTGCGGTTGTTGCGCCTACGTTTGCCCGTCCAGAATTCCCCTGGTCCAATATTTTGTACATGCGAAGGGCGAACTGGCCGCCCAGGATCGAGCCAGGTTACGTAATGACGCAACGAAAAAACTAGCGCAGCAGCGTCAGGAACGACTGGACCGCGAAGCGCGCGAAAAAGCCGAAGCTGCCGCCCGCCGCAAGGCCGAACGTGAGGCTGCTGCCGCAGCCAAAGCCGCTGCAGAGGCCGCAAAAACGGCAGCGGTCGACCCGCTTGTTCAGGGAGAAAGCGCATGACAACCCAATCGCTCGCTCAACCGGTCGCCTCGCCCCATGCACATGGGGGCAATTCGGTGGGCCGGACCATGCTTCGCGTTCAACTGGCGCTGACACCGGCCACGCTCTATGGCTTTTGGCTCTATGGCTGGCCTTCCTTCTTTTTATGGGGATTGACGATCGCAGCCTGTCTCGGTTTTGAGGCGCTCTCCTTGAAGTTGGCCGGTTGCACACGCATCCGGCAGACGCTGTTTGACGGCTCGGCCGCCTTGACCGGTTGGCTGTTGGCCATGACCTTGCCGCCTTGGGCGCCTTGGTGGGTTGCCGTGTTGGGAGGATTCATTGCCATCGTGATCGGAAAACAGGTGTTTGGCGGTATTGGGCAAAATGTCTTCAATCCGGCGATGGTGGCGCGTGTGGCCTTGCTGGTCTCATTTCCGCTGCCGCTTACGCAATGGATTCTGCCTTTGCCGCTGAGCACGATGGCGACACCTGATTTTGTCGCCAGCCTGCGCATTTTCCTGACAAGTTTGCCGGTGCCGGATGCGATCAAAGAGAAGTCCAAGGCCGAGTTGCTGTTGGGTTTCGGGTCGTTGGGCAGGCACGGCAAGTTCGCGCCGTATGTGGCGGGGGAGAGCTTCACGATTGCCGATCTGTATTTCATGTACAGCCTGAACCTCGCCTGCGGCGTGGGCGAGAAGCTGTTTGGCCTGGACCTGTTGGCGGAGTACCCGGCGGCCAAGGCGTTGCTGGTCAACACCGATCTGTCCGCGCAGGAGATCGTGAAGAAGTCGCTCGAAATTGCGGGTGAACTTT
>CALAGF010000268.1 GCA_937892345.1 uncultured Rhodocyclaceae bacterium
TTCCGATCTCAACGAAATTTTCTCCAAGCAGATCCGCGCGCTGGGCCAGCCGGGCGATGTGCTGCTGGCGATCTCCACCAGCGGCAACTCGGCGAATATTATTCAAGCGATCCAGGCCGCACATGATCGCGAAATGATTGTCGTAGCATTGACCGGTCGCGACGGCGGCGGCATGGCCTCGCTGCTGCTGCCGGAAGACGTGGAGATTCGCGTACCCTCCAAAGTCACCGCACGCATCCAGGAAGTGCACCTGCTGGCCATCCATTGCCTGTGCGACCTGATCGACAGCCAACTGTTCGGGAGTGAAGAATGACCGTTAACCGCCTCGGCCTCTTGGCCATTACGCTGTGCCTCGGCATCAGCGGCTGCAGCACGGCAATCACTGCGACACGTGACACACCCATTCAGGATGACCGGGGCACACGCACATTCGGCAGCACCATCGATGATTCGCTGATCGAAACCAAGGTCGAAGTCAACGTCGCCAAGGCCGCCACCGACCTGGGCAACGGCGCATCGCGCATCGTCGTGACCAGCTTTAACGGCGTCGTGCTGCTCGCTGGCCAGACGCCACGCGCCGACCTCAAGGCCCAGGCCGGCGGCCCCATCGCCAACCCGGGTGAAATGGCTTTCTCGCACACCCTGGCCGTCGATGTGCTGCAATCCATCCCCGGTTACGTCGCCGAGTTCAAAAAGGCCTTTGGTTCCGACAAGGTCGATATCGAGAAGGTGACCAAGGCCATCGCCGCCTTCGAGGAAACCCTGGTCACCCCGAACTCCCGCTTCGACAAGTGGCTGAAGGGCGACAAGAAGGCCCTCAACGAGAAAGAACTCGCCGGCTACGCGCTCTTCAAGAACAGCGGCTGCGTGGCCTGCCACAATGGCCCGGCCGTCGGCGGCACCTCCTTCCAGAAGATGGGCGTGGTCGAGCCGTACAAGGCCACCAGCCCCGCCGAAGGCCGCTCCGCGGTCACCGGCAAGGACGCCGACCGCTTCAACTTCAAGGTGCCGACCCTGCGCAACGTGGAAATGACCTATCCGTACTTCCACGATGGTGCAGCCAATACCCTGACCGAAGCCGTCGATGTCATGGGTCGACTGCAACTGGGCAAGAAATTTACTCAGGATGAAAACGCCAAGGTCGTCGCCTTCCTGAAAACGCTGACCGGCGATCAGCCCAATTTCACCTTGCCCATCCTGCCGCCCTCTACCGACGCCACCCCGCGCCCGACACCATTTACCAAGTAAGTCGGTCTGCCTGCCGTATCGCGGGGGCTTCGGCCCCCGTTTTTATTTGTTGTTTGATTCGCCTCAATCTGCCGGTACACTTGCGCCTCCATAATTTGCGCCTGATTTCGTTCAGGTTTTTCCTCTGATGCTTGAAGCAGACAATCTGGAATGCGTGCGCGGCGAGCGCCGCCTGTTCGCAGGCCTCGGCTTCAAACTGGAAGCAGGGGAGCTGCTCTATCTGCAAGGGCGCAATGGCGCCGGCAAAACCAGCCTGCTACGCATGTTGATCGGCCTCTTGCCACCTGAAAATGGTGAAATCCGCTGGCGCGGGCAGTCGATTCGCAGCCTGTCCGAAGCCTTCCGTGCCGACCTGTGCTATCTCGGCCACCTCAATGCGATCAAGGAAGAGCTGACCCCGCTGGAAAACTTGCTGGCTGCTGCCCGTCTAAGCGACGAGAGATTGAGCGAGGACGACGCGCTGGATGCCCTGGAGCAGGTCGGACTGGCCGGCCGCGAGGACCTCGCGTGCAAGTATCTTTCCCAAGGTCAGAAACGGCGTGTGGCGCTGGCACGGCTGGTCAAGGAAAAGCGCCCGCTGTGGATTCTGGATGAACCTTTCGTCGCACTGGATGTTGCTGCGGTCGACTGGCTCGCCGGCATCATTTCCACCCACCTTCAGCGAGGCGGCCTGGCCGTCATGACCACCCACCAGCCGGTGCCGATACCCGCCGGTACCGTGCGCGAACTGCGGATCGGCTGAGGCAGACGCATGATCAGGATCATCACCTCCGTTATCGCCCGCGACCTGAAGCTCGCCATGCGCCGTCAGGCCGACATCGTCTCGGCACTGTTTTTCTTCATCATCGTGGTCAGCCTGTTTCCACTGGGTATTGGCCCCGAGCAGGATCTGTTGCGCAAGCTGGCTCCCGGTGTTCTGTGGGTGGCTGCCTTGCTGGCCACCATGCTCTCCCTGCCGCGCATGTTTGCCGACGATTACCGTGATGGCACGCTGGAACAACTGGCGCTGGCCCCTCACCCTCTAGGGCTGATCGTTACCGGAAAAGTGATCGCTCACTGGCTGGTTTCCGGCCTGCCACTGGCGATGATTGCACCCGTGCTCGGCATCCAGTTCGACCTGTCACCGGAGGCCTTGCTGGTGCTGACCGGCGCCATTCTGCTCGGCACGCCGGCACTGTCGGGCATCGGCGCAATCGGCGCCGCGCTGACGCTGGGACTGCGCGGTGGCGGCGTGCTTTTGTCGCTACTGGTTCTCCCGCTCTATATTCCGGTGCTAATATTCGGCGCTGGCGCAGTTGATGCGACGGTGTCCGGTCTCGGGGGGGAAGGACACCTTTCCCTGCTCGCTGCTATGACCCTTGCTGCTACCGGCTTTGCCCCCTGGGCGTCGGCTGCGGCCTTGAAAATCGCCCTCGAATGAACGATCGCTTCAATCTCTACCGCTTCGCATCTCCTGCCACCTTCTATCCGCTGGCAGGCCGGATGATTCCCTGGTTTGCCGTCGCCGCCGTGCTGTTCGGACTGGCCGGACTGTATCTTGGCCTGCTGGTTGCGCCCACCGACTTCCAGCAGGGCGAAGGCTACCGGATCATCTTTATCCACGTGCCCACCTCCTGGATGTCGATGTTCATTTATATCGTCATGGCCTTCTGGGCCGCCATCGGCCTGGCTTTCAATACCCGCCTGTCCGGGATGATGACGCAGGCGCTGGCGCCAACCGGCGCACTGATGGCCTTCCTGTCACTGTGGACGGGCGCCCTCTGGGGCAAGCCGATGTGGGGCGCCTGGTGGGTGTGGGATGCCCGCCTGACCTCCGAATTGATCCTGCTCTTCCTGTATATCGGCTACATGGCCCTGGTGGCCGCCATCGACGACCCGCGCCGTGCCGACAAGGCCGGCGGCATCCTGCTGCTGGTGGGCGTGGTCAACGTGCCCATCATCTATTTTTCGGTGAAGTGGTGGAATACCTTGCACCAGGGTTCCAGCGTCAATCTGACCAAATCATCGATGGCTGAAACCATGCTTTGGGGCATGCTGCTAATGGCCTTTGCGTTCTGGATGTATGCCATTGCCGTTGCCCTGAGCCGTGCTCGCACCATCATGCTGGAGCGCGAACGGCACACCGACTGGGTCAAGGCGGAACTCTCGGGAGAAGCAAAATGATTTACTGGAAGAGCTTTTCCGACTTTCTCGCCATGGGCGGCTACGGACTCTATGTCTGGGGCTCGTTCGGCGTCACAGCCCTCTTCCTCACCGTTGAAACGATCATCGTTGCACGCAATCGCAAAACCACCCTTGCCCGCCTGAAGCGCCAGTTGCGCGCCGAATCGAGGACTACTGCAGAATGAAATCCCGTCACAAGAAACTCGCCCTGATCGGCGGAGCGCTGGCCGTCATCGGCATCATCGCCGCACTGGTTCTCAACGCATTGAACAGCAATATCGCGCTTTACATCACCCCGACTGAAGTTGCTGCCGGCAAGGCGCCCAAGGACAAGCTGTTCCGCATCGGCGGACTGGTCAAGGAAGGCAGCATTCAGCGGCAAGCCGATGGCGTCACCCTGGCTTTCGTGATCACCGATACCGAAGCCGACATTCCGGTGCACTACAAGGGCATCCTTCCCGACTTGTTCAAGGAAGGCAAGGGCGCGGTTGCACAGGGTCGACTGACTGCCGACGGTCATTTCCAGGCAAGCGAAGTGCTGGCCAAACACGACGAGAACTACATGCCGCCCGAAGCAGCCAAAGCCCTGCAGGACGCCCACGCACGCGGCGTGGAGAAACAGGCCGCTGACGGTGCTGCAGCCGCAGAAGCCAAACCGAAAGCAGGTTACTGAACATGATTCCGGAACTTGGCCATTTTTCGCTCATCCTGGCACTGCTGGTGTCACTTATCCTCGGCACACTGCCGATGATCGGCGCACATCGCAACAATCCCGCATGGACCGGGCTTGCCCGGCCAGCAACCAGCGCCTTCGCCTTGCTGGTCACAATTTCCTTTGCCTGCCTGATGTGGGCCTTCGTCCATAACGACTTTTCCGTGGTCTATGTCGCGCAGCACTCGAACTCGCTACTCCCTGTCGAGTACCGCATGGCGGCTGTCTGGGGCGGCCACGAAGGCTCGCTGCTGCTGTGGATGTTGATGCTGTCCTGGTGGGCACAGGCTGTCCGCATGTTCGCCGGCCAGTTGCCCGAGGCCCTGGTCGCCCGGGTACTTGGCACGCTGGGCCTGGTGTCCTTCGGATTCCTGCTTTTCATCCTGATCACGTCAAATCCGTTTGAGCGCCTGCTGCCCGGCGCTGCTGAGGGGCGTGACTTGAACCCGCTACTGCAGGATCCCGGCCTGATCATCCATCCTCCTCTGTTGTACATGGGCTATGTCGGCTTCTCGGTGGCTTACGCCTTTGCCATTGCCGCCCTCCTGTCCGGCAAACTCGACGCCGCCTGGGCTCGCTGGTCACGCCCCTGGACGCTGGCCGCCTGGATGTTCCTGACACTGGGAATCGCGATGGGCTCGTGGTGGGCCTATTACGAACTCGGCTGGGGTGGCTGGTGGTTCTGGGATCCGGTGGAAAACGCCTCCTTCATGCCCTGGCTGCTTGGCACTGCCCTGATTCATTCGCTGTCGGTCACGGAAAAACGCGGCAGCTTCAAGAACTGGACCGTGCTGCTGGCAATTTCGGCCTTCTCATTGTCATTGCTTGGCACCTTCCTGGTGCGTTCCGGCGTACTGACCTCGGTGCACGCCTTTGCGACCGATCCGACACGCGGCATCTTCATCCTGGCCTTCCTGGTTGTGGTCATTGGCGCCTCACTCGCGCTGTTTGCCTGGCGGGCGCCCAGCGTTGGGCTGGGCGGACGTTTCGCCCTCGTTTCGCGCGAATCCCTGCTGCTCACCAACAACGTCCTGCTGGTAGTGGCCTGCGGCACCGTCCTCCTTGGCACCTTGTATCCGCTACTGATTGATGCATTGGGCGTCGGCAAGATTTCAGTCGGTCCACCGTATTTCAATGCCGTATTCGTACCGGTGATGCTGCCGGTCATGTTCCTGATCGGTATCGGCCCGTTTGCCCGCTGGAAACAGGCTTCAATTCCCGAAATCCTGCGCGTGTTGCGTTGGGCATTCGCGGCGGCAGTCGTCGTCGCCATTGCCTTGCCCCTGATCTACGGCGAATGGAAAACACTGACCGCCGTCGCGCTGCTTGCCGCGGCCTGGATCGTACTGAGCGGACTGAGCCACTTTACCCAGCGGGTTCGGGCAACGCGCGGCACCCGCAGCTTTGTTCAGGCGGCACTTGGCCAGCCGGCCAGCTTCATCGGCATGCATCTTGCCCATCTTGGTGTTGCGGTATTCATCGTTGGCGTGTCCATGGTCTCCAGTTTCGAGCAGGAAAAGGACATCAAGATGGGGGCCGGCGATGTCGTGGAAGTGGCTGGTTACAGCTTCAAATTCAACGGTGTCCGTGCGGTCAAGGGGCCGAATTATGAGGGCGCACAAGGTGACTTCGATCTCTCGGTCAACAGCCGCTTCGTCCGCAAAATGAACCCGGAAAAGCGCAATTATTTCTCGTCCTCGATGCCGATGACCGAAGCCGCCATCGACGCCAGCCTGCTGCGGGACGTCTATGTCTCGCTTGGTGAGCCGATCAATCCCGATCAACCGGAAGGCGAATGGGCTGTCCGCGTCTATTACAAGCCCTTCGTAGACTGGATCTGGGCGGGTTGCTTCATCATGGCGCTCGGTGGCTTGCTGGCCATGCTCGACCGCCGCTACCGGACCCGCCGCCAGCCAGCCGGCAAGGCGCCCTTAGCTGATCACGGAGAGGCTCAAGCATGAACCGCTACTACTGGATACTCGGCGCCTTCGCCGCTCTGGTCGTCCTGCTCGCCGTCGGGCTCAATCTGAACCCGCGCGATGTCCCCTCTCCGCTGGTCGGCAAGCCAGCGCCGGGCTTCAAGCTGGCCATTCTCGACAAGCCTGAGCAAACCATGAGCCCCGAGGACATGAAGGGCAAGGTGTGGCTGCTCAATGTCTGGTCGTCCTGGTGTGTCTCCTGCCGCCAGGAACATCCGGTGCTCGTCGAGTTTGCCAAGCGCGGCGGCGTGCCTCTGGTCGGCCTCAATTACAAGGAAGTCCGTGGCGACGGCAACATCGACATCCGGCGCATTCCCGAAGGTCAGGAAACGCCACTGGCACTCAAGCGCGCCAGCCAATGGCTGAACGAACACGGTAATCCCTACACCTTGACCGTCATGGATATCGATGGCCGGGTGGGTATCGACTACGGAGTCTATGGCGTACCGGAAACCTATGTGATCGACAAGGCGGGCATCATCCGTATGAAACACACCGGCCCGATCACGCCGGATGTGCTTTCGGGGAAGATTCTGCCGCTGGTCGGGGAACTCAATAAATGATCCGCACCTTCATTTTGCTGCTTTGCCTGACGTCGACCGTCGCATTGGCATCACCTGCGAACGAAGCCGCCCTGGCCGAGGACCCGGTCGCCGAAAAACGCCTGCAGGCGCTGTCCAAGGAATTGCGTTGCCTGGTTTGCCAGAATGAAACCATCGCCGACTCGAACGCCGAACTGGCCATTGATTTGCGCCGTGAAATTCGCGGCATGATCAAAAATGGCCAGTCAGACAGCCAGATCATCGATTTTCTGGTCGCCCGCTATGGCGACTTCGTGCTTTACCGTCCGCCGGTCAAAGGCAACACCTTCCTGCTCTGGGGTGGGCCGATTGCCATGATGTTGCTGGGCCTGCTGACCTTGCGCAATTATCTGCGCCGCCGCAGCACCCGCATGGGTGCACAGGAAGCCCCGCTCTCCGCCGAGGAAGCACAGCGCGCTGAAGCGCTGCTCAAGGAACTCGACACCAAATGAACCAGTTTGCTCTCTTTGCCGGCCTGCTCATCATCGTCACGGTAGCCATCCTCCTGCCCTCGCTCTGGCACGGAAAACGTCGCCAGCAGCAAGATCACAGTCGCAAGTCGGAAAACCTTGCCATTTTCCGTGACCAACTGGCCGAACTGGAAAGAGAAAAGGCTGAAGGCACGCTGCTGGAGGCCGATTTTCAACAAGCACGTACCGAGCTTCAGCGCCGCCTGCTTGAAGACGTCGACAGCAATGAAGCCCTGCTGCCCACTTCGGGCAAAAGCCGCCCCACGGCACTGGCACTACTGTTGATCCTGCCGCTGGCGGCCGTGCTCAGCTATGGCGTACTGGGTAATCCGCGTGCGCTGGACCCGGCCAATACCACCGCACAAAAACAGATGACGGCTGAGGACATCAGCGCCATGGTCAATCGTCTGGCGGAAAAAATGAAGAACAACCCGGACGACTTGAATGGCTGGTTGATGCTCGCCCGCTCGTACAAGATGATGGGGCGCTACGCCGATGCGGTGGACGCCTACGCCAAGGCTGAACCCATGGTAGACAAGGATCCCGAACTGCTCGCCAGCTATGCCGAAACGATCGCCATGGCGGCAGGCAAGGGGCTGGCTGGCAAGCCGCGTGAGCTGATCAACAAAGCCTTGAAACTCGATCCAAAACACGGCCATTCGCTCTTCCTGGCCGGCGCGGCAGCGATGGAGGCAGGAGAAGGTGCCGCCGGCATCGCCTACTGGGAAGCCCTGCTACCGCAGGTGGAGGCTGGTTCCGAACTGGACCAGATGTTGCGCAGCGGTATCGCAGAGATGAAGCAAGGCAGCAAGAAGTAAGCGGGCGCTTATTGATCTTCGGATAGCGGCGATTGCCTCACCAGCAGCGGCGCTTCCAAGCCCTGTTCCAGCATTTCCGTTTCCAGCTTGATCCGCAACACCAGCAGGCCCTGCAGGCTTTCCCTCGCCTTGTCGTCTGACCACGAGTCGTGGTGATCGGCGAGACAGCGTTCAAGCTCGTGATGCTGTGACAGGTCTACGCCGCAAATTGCGGCATAGCGGTGAATTTCCTTATCCAGTTCTGCCAGTTCACGCGGGTAATTTTCGAATCCGCTCATCTGTTGACTCCTGCACAATAAAAAGAGGCCCGTCCGAAAACAGGCCTCTTGAATCAGTTGACCGCAGGAAACCCCTGCAGCAAGCCGATTTATTCGAACTCGACGATGATCTGGTCGACTGACAGGCTTTCGCCCACACCGGCCGAAATCTTCTTCACCGTGCAGTCCTGCTCTGCCTTGAGGATGTTTTCCATCTTCATCGCTTCGATGACCGCCAGTTTTTCACCGGCCTTCACTTCCTGACCGACCTTGACCGCCACTTCACGCAGCAGGCCCGGCATCGGGGAAAGCAGGAACTTGGACAAATCCGGGGCCGGTTTTTCCGGCATCAGCGCCAGCAGTTCCGCAGCACGCGCACTCATCACCATGAAATCGGCACGGTTACCCCAATGGAAGAGCGAATACTTCGTCTTGTGACGCTCGACCTGCAGGGTGAAATCCTGACCGTTGCATGTCCCGATAAACAGGGACTGGCCCAATTCCCAGTCGGAGAGGATTTCGTAATCCTTACCGTTGTATTCAACGTGGTAGCCACCGTCGATCGGACGGGCCGTTACGGAGTGATTTTCCTTCAGTTCGCCATTCAGACGCACCACCACCCACTTGTCCCCAACCAGGCGCTCATGCCCCTGCAACTGACCGGAAACAGATGCGGCACGGTCGGTAAAGGCGCGATAGACATAGGCGGCCACGGAAACCAGAAGCGCCGGATCGTCGTGCGGCACCATCGAGGCATCGAAGCCGGTCGGATAATGCTTGGGGATGAAGCCGGTGTCGAAAATGCCGGAATGGAAAACCGGGTGCTGCATCAGCGCGGCCTGGAACGGGATGTTCGAGGAAATACCCCGGATCACAAAGGCATTCAGCGCATCACGCATACGGGCAATGGCCTGTTCGCGGGTGGCACCGTGCACGATCAGCTTGGCGATCATCGAGTCGTAGAACATCGAGATCTCGCCACCGTCGTACACGC
>CALAGF010000269.1 GCA_937892345.1 uncultured Rhodocyclaceae bacterium
AAGCGCAGATGGAAGCCCGCACCCTGATGCTGGCCTCCAACAACGTGCTGTCGCCTGCCAACGGCCAGCCGATCATTGTGCCTTCCCAGGATATCGTTCTGGGCCTGTACTACGCCACCCGTGAAAAGATCAATGCCAAGGGCGAAGGCATGTACTTCGCTAATATTGCTGAAATTGATCGTGCGATGGCTGCTGGTCAACTCGATATTCACGCGCGCATCTCTATTCGCCTCAAGCAATATGAGCCTGCTGCGGTCGACGGTGAATGGACGGAAAAATTTGTCCGCGTTGAAACCACCGCCGGGCGTGCCCTGCTGTCGCGCATTCTGCCGAAGGGCCTGCCGTTCAAGGCGATCGACAAGGCCCTGAAGAAGAAGGAAATCTCCAAGCTGATCGATGAGTCCTTCCGCCGCTGCGGCCTGAAGGAAACCGTGGTGTTCGCCGATCAACTCATGCAGAACGGTTATGCGCTGGCCACTCGCGCCGGCATTTCCTTCTGTTCCGACGACATGCGCGTGCCGGCCAAGAAGTACGAAATCATTTCTGCTGCTGAAGCCGAGGTCAAGGAAATCGAGACCCAGTACACCAATGGTCTGGTGACCAATGGCGAGCGTTATAACAAGGTGGTGGATATCTGGGGCCGTACCGGCGATCAGGTTGCCAAGGTGATGATGGACGAGCTCGGCCACGAGGAAGTCATGGATCGTCACGGCAAGAAGGTGAAACAGGACTCCTTCAATTCCATTTACATGATGGCGGACTCCGGTGCTCGCGGTTCCGCAGCCCAGATTCGGCAGTTGGCCGGGATGCGTGGCCTGATGGCGAAGCCGGATGGTTCCATTATTGAAACCCCGATCACCACGAACTTCCGCGAAGGTCTGAACGTTCTTCAGTACTTTATTTCCACTCACGGTGCGCGTAAGGGTCTGGCCGATACCGCATTGAAGACAGCGAACTCCGGCTATCTGACACGTCGTCTGGTCGACGTGACTCAGGATCTGGTGATTACCGAGGACGATTGCGGTACCAAGAACGGCTTTGTCGTCAAGGCGCTGGTCGAAGGCGGGGAAGTCATTGAGGCACTACGCGAGCGTATTCTCGGTCGTGTTACGGTCGACGACCTCGTCGACCCGGAAACCCAGGAAACCGTGATTTTCGCCGGCACCATGCTGGACGAAGATCTGGTTGATTTGATCGACAAGCTCGGCATCGATGAAGTCAAGGTTCGCACCCCGCTGACTTGCGATACCCGCTACGGTCTGTGCGCCAAGTGCTACGGCCGTGATCTCGGTCGGGGCACCATGGTTAACGCTGGCGAGTCTGTCGGTGTCATCGCAGCGCAGTCAATCGGCGAACCGGGTACCCAGCTGACCATGCGGACCTTCCACGTGGGCGGTGCAGCATCTCGTGCCGCTGTGGCTGACAAGGTCGAAGGGAAGTCTGCCGGTACCGTTCGCTACACTTCCAACATGCGCTACGTCACCAGCGCCAAGGGCGAGAAGGTCGTGATTTCCCGTTCAGGTGAAGTCTTGATTACCGACGATCATGGTCGTGAGCGTGAGCGTCACAAGGTGCCTTACGGTGCGACGCTGGCGGTTGATGACGGCAAGACGGTTAAAGCAGGTGCCAAGCTGGCTAGCTGGGATCCGCACACTCGTCCGATCGTCACCGAATATGCTGGTACGGTCCGTTTCGAAAACGTTGAAGAAGGTGTTACGGTCGCCAAGCAGGTTGATGACGTGACCGGCCTCTCCACGCTGGTGGTTATCGACCACAAGCGCGGTGGCAAGGCTGCGACCAAGGGTGTCCGCCCGGTGGTCAAGTTGCTCGACGAAAATGGCCAGGAAGTGCGTGTCCATGGGAGCGAGCACACGGTTTCGATTGCCTTCCAGGTTGGCTCGATTATTTCGGTGGTCGACGGACAGCAAGTTGGCGTTGGCGACGTACTCGCCCGTATGCCGCAAGAATCGGCCAAGACCCGTGACATTACTGGTGGTCTGCCGCGAGTTGCAGAGCTCTTCGAAGCGCGCACCCCGAAGGATGCATCGGTACTGGCAGAAGTCACCGGCACGATTAGTTTTGGCAAGGACACCAAGGGCAAGCAGCGTCTGGTGATCACCGATCTCGATGGCAATGTCCACGAGTTCCTGATTTCCAAGGACAAGCATGTCCTGGTTCACGATGGTCAGGTGGTCAATAAGGGCGAAAAGATCGTCGAGGGCGAACCGGATCCGCACGACATCCTGCGTCTGCAGGGTGTCGAGGCACTTGCCCGGTACATTACCGACGAAGTTCAGGACGTTTACCGTCTGCAGGGTGTGAAGATCAACGACAAGCATATTGAAGTGATCGTCCGCCAGATGCTGCGCAGGGTGACCATTGTTGATCCGGGCGATACCCGTTTCATCAAGTCCGAGCAGGTTGAACGAGCAGAATTGTTCGCCGAAAATGACCGCAAGCTTGCCGATGGCAAACTGCCGGCAGTCTATGACCACATGCTGTTGGGTATTACCAAGGCGTCGCTGTCTACGGACTCGTTCATTTCCGCAGCTTCCTTCCAGGAAACGACCCGGGTATTGACCGAAGCAGCGATCATGGGCAAGCGCGATGAACTGCGTGGCCTGAAGGAAAATGTGATCGTGGGCCGTCTGATTCCGGCTGGAACAGGTCTGGCTTATCACCGCAGCCGCAAGGCACAGGGTAATGGTGATGACCAGGGCGTAATGACGGGTCTGGCTGCGGAAGTTGTTGCGCAGGATGCAGATTAATCTGTTTAAGTAGTACGCTGCCCCCGTGTCTCGTTGACATGGGGGTTGATCGGCCATAGAATTTATGGTCTTTGTCGGCGGGGGCTAATCATTGTCTCCGCTTTGGAAAACAAAATTGCCGTCGTGCCCCGTTGTGGGGCCTGGCTGTTGAAGGAAGTTTGATATGCCGACCATCAACCAGCTCGTGCGCAAGCCGCGCGTTGCCGAAAAGGCAAAGAGCAAGGTTCCTGCGCTGGAAAAGTGCCCGCAAAAGCGTGGCGTTTGTACCCGCGTATATACAACGACTCCGAAAAAGCCGAACTCCGCACTCCGTAAGGTTTGCAAGGTTCGTCTGACGAATGGCTTTGAGGTCATTTCGTACATCGGTGGTGAAGGCCACAATCTGCAAGAGCACTCTGTTGTTCTGATTCGCGGTGGCCGTGTCAAGGATTTGCCGGGTGTGCGTTACCACACCGTTCGCGGTTCCTTGGATACCCAGGGTGTGAAGGATCGCAAGCAGTCCCGTTCCAAGTACGGCGCCAAGCGTCCGAAAGCTTCCTGATTCGTCAGTTAGCTTGAGTAAGTGGTCATCTTTTTGGGTGGCCGAGAGGGCCGGGGGGGTTAATACCCCTTCCCGGCTTTTCAACTGAATAGTGATTAATAGAGGTTAATATGCCACGTCGTCGTGAAGTACCGAAGCGCGATATTCTTCCGGATCCGAAGTTCGGAAATGTCGAAGTATCAAAGTTCATCAATGCCATCATGCAAAGCGGCAAGAAGTCTGTTGCTGAGCGTATCGTTTATGGTGCATTCAGCATCATTTCGACCAAGTCCGGCAAGGACCCGCTCGAAGTGTTCGGTTCTGCAATGTCCAACGTCAAGCCGATGGTGGAAGTGAAGTCGCGCCGCGTTGGCGGTGCGAATTACCAGGTTCCAGTTGAAGTTCGCCCGGCTCGCCGTGCTGCCCTTGCCATGCGCTGGTTGCGTGAATCCGCCCGCAAGCGCTCCGAGAAGTCCATGGGTCAGCGCTTGGCCGCAGAGATGCTGGAAGCTGCTGAAAACCGCGGTGGTGCGGTCAAGAAGCGCGACGAAGTGCACCGTATGGCTGATGCCAACAAGGCGTTTGCTCACTTCCGCTTCTAATTCGTACTTTTTCCGAAGGTATCTACCGTGGCACGTAAAACCCCTATCGAGCGCTACCGCAATATCGGTATCAGCGCCCACATTGACGCCGGCAAGACGACCGTCACCGAGCGCATCCTGTATTACACCGGTGTTAACCACAAGATTGGTGAAGTGCATGATGGCGCAGCTACCATGGACTGGATGGAGCAGGAGCAGGAGCGTGGCATCACGATCACCTCGGCTGCAACGACCTGTTTCTGGAAGGGGATGGACAGTTCCTTCCCTGAGCATCGCTTCAACATCATCGACACGCCGGGGCACGTTGACTTCACCATTGAAGTTGAGCGTTCCATGCGCGTTCTTGATGGGGCCTGCATGGTCTACTGTGCTGTCGGTGGTGTCCAGCCGCAGTCGGAGACGGTTTGGCGTCAGGCTACCAAGTACAAAGTGCCGCGTTTGGCCTTCGTGAACAAGATGGACCGTTCCGGTGCCAACTTCTTCAAGGTTGTGGATCAGATGCGGACGCGTCTGAAGGCGAACCCTGTTCCTATCGTCATTCCTATTGGCGCTGAAGACACCTTCTCCGGTGTGGTCGATCTGCTCAAGATGAAGGCCATCATTTGGGATGAGGCCTCTCAAGGCATGAAGTTCGACTATGTCGAAGTCCCGGCTGATTTGGTTGAAACCGCCCAGACCTGGCGTGAACAGATGATCGAGGCGGCGGCTGAAGCCACCGAAGATCTGATGAACGAATATCTGGAAAACGGCGAGTTGTCGGAAGACAAAATCAAGGAAGGCCTGCGTCTGCGCACCCTGGCTTGTGAAATTCAGCCGATGTTGTGCGGTACGGCATTCAAGAACAAGGGTGTTCAGCGCATGTTGGATGCGGTTGTCGAATTGCTGCCTTCGCCAGTCGATATTCCGCCGGTTTCCGGTGTTGATGAGCGTGAGCAGCCGGCATCCCGCAAGGCCGATGATTCAGAAAAGTTCTCGGCCTTGGCATTCAAGTTGATGACCGACCCCTTCGTTGGCCAACTGACCTTCATTCGTGTCTACTCGGGTGTGCTGAATTCTGGCGCCACGGTGTATAACTCGGTGAAGGGCAAGAAGGAGCGCATCGGCCGTATTCTGCAGATGCACGCCAACAACCGCGAGGAAATCAAGGAAGTTCTGGCTGGCGACATCGCCGCTTGTGTCGGTCTCAAGGAAGTTACGACGGGTGAAACCCTGTGTGACACCGATTCCCCGATCATTCTGGAACGCATGGAATTCCCGGATCCGGTGATTCACGTTGCCGTTGAGCCGAAGACCAAGGCTGACCAGGAAAAAATGGGCGTGGCACTGAACCGCCTGGCCAAGGAAGACCCGTCGTTCCGCGTGCGCACCGACGAAGAAT
>CALAGF010000270.1 GCA_937892345.1 uncultured Rhodocyclaceae bacterium
GTCGCGCCGCTTCGGCCGCATCCAGCTGAAGCACATGACGCGCGCCGATCTGGAAACCGCCATCGCCCGCATGACCAGCCTGATGAGCCTGTATCTGGAAGATGCCAGCAATGGCGATCTGCGGCTTGCGGCCTGTTCGCTGCGCGACAACAGCCTGCTGTCGCATTCTCGCGGCGGCTCCGAAATGCTCAAGCGGCTGCACGCCATGCCGACCGATAGCGGCCTGCACACTCGCAGGGTCGACCCCGCCGAACAGAAGATTTTCGTCAATGAGCGCAGTTTTGCCTTTCCGCTCACCCTGGCCAGCTATCGCGAATTGCTGCGGCAAAGCCAGAGCAGCCAGATGCAGATCGACTTCGCCCGCTGGCTGGCCCGCCAACTGGATGCCAGTGCCGACGAATACGCCGATTACAGTGCGGAAGAGGTGATCCGCAGCGCCATGCTGGTGCTGCTGGCGGCACCCAAGGTGCTGGAATTTCCATCACGCAGCCAGTTCATCACACTGATTGAGGCGCTGAGAAAAAAGAGTTTTCGCCCGTCGACCGCCACATTGACGCAATTCCTGCGCGAAGCCCCGGAGGCCTTTGCAGGCATGGCAAAAGCAGCCATGCAGGACTTCATCGACAACAGCCTGCCGGCGCTGCAGCAGGCCGGGCGCTCGGCCGATGAAATACTCAACGGTGCAGCCCACGGCAGCTTTTTCGTGCGCGAGGCCGCGGAAGAGGATGTGGTGGCCTACGACAAGCTGGTGGCCAAGGAATGGGTGCGCATCACCCGCGGCAACGGCGACGATCCGGCGGTGCTCGCCACACTGTTCCTGAACATTGCGACCGGCCAGCCGCCCAAGGCCAGCGCCCTGTTGCGCGAAGCTCGCGCCATGATCGCCGCCTTCCGCGAACAGGGTTTCAACAGCCGGGCAGTGCTGGATTTCATTGATCAGCACGCGCCCTTCGAACAGCGCGAAGATCTCAAATCCCTGTGGCAGGAAGACCTGCGTCCGGATGCCGAAATTCACCTGGCCGATAACGATGCCCAGATGCCGGACAGCCATATGGAACGCGCGCTGCGTTATTTCCGCGCCAATTGCGTGGCCAGCTGGAAGGGTCGTACTCAGGATTGAGCCGGCAATTTTGCCTTTACTGGCGCGTTGACCGCTGCTAGTTGCCAGCGTTCCGGCTCAGCCATTTCAGGACCACGGCAAAGAGCGCTTCGGGCTCGAAGGGCTTGGCGATAAAGTCGTCCATGCCGGCGGTAAAACATTGCTGCCTGTCCTCGGCAAAGGCGTTGGCGGTCATCGCCACCACGGGTACCGAGGCCATGCCGGGAAGCTGGCGAATGCGGCGCGTCGCCTCCAGGCCGTCCATGGTCGGCATCTGCATGTCCATCAGGATCAGGTCATAGCGTTTGGCTGCCGCCATATCGACAGCGTCGCCGCCATCCTCGGCCGTGTCGGCGCTCAGGCCGCAGGCTGACAGCAACTCCAGCGCGATGCTGCGGTTGATGAATTCATCCTCGACCACCAATACCTGCTGCCCTGCCGCCACCGCGCGCAAACGCGCCTCCATGCCGGCTTCGTCTGCCGGTGCGTCCATCTCCATCACACCCAGGGCTTTTGGCAGGCGAGCGCTGAACCAGAAACGGCTGCCCTCACCCGGCACACTGCTGGCACCGACGGTACCGCCCATCAGCCCGGCGAGCTTTTTGGTAATCGCCAGACCCAGCCCGGTGCCACCGTATTTTCTTGTCATCGAGTTATCGGCCTGCTCAAAGGCGGAGAACAATCGCTCCAGCGCATCCGGTGCAATACCGATGCCGGTATCGCTGACCTCAAAGACCAGCAGCGCCGAATCCTCCTGCTCGCTTTCGATATGCACGCCCAGGGTCACGCTGCCTTGTTCGGTAAATTTGACGGCATTGCCCGCATAGTTCAGCAGCGCCTGCTGCAGCCGGGTGGCGTCGCCCAGCCAGACCTGTGCGCTTTGCGGGCAATTCACGCGTAATTCGATCTGCTTGGCACGCGCCTTTTCGGTCAGCATGGAGACCACATTTGCCACAACCGCGCGGGGACTGAGTGGCGCAGCTTCAAGCACCAGCTTGCCGGCCTCGATTTTCGAGAGATCAAGCACCGCATTGACGATTTCCAGCAGATGCTTGCCGGCAGTATCGATTTGCCGCAAACGCTCTGCCTGCTCGGCATCGATACCGGCGCGGCGGATGATGTGCACCATGCCGGTGATGGCATTCAGCGGCGTGCGAATTTCATGCGACATGTTGGCGAGAAAAGCGCTTTTTGCCAGATTGGCCGCTTCAGCCGCCTCCTTGGCATCGGCCAGCTGGCGGGTTCGCTGTTCGACCTGGGCTTCAAGTTCGTCCTTGTGCACCGCCAGTTCCTTCATCATCTGCTTCTTGGCGGAAATATCCCGGCAAACGCCAAACACCACGCCCTGACCACCTAGCCGCACGCCGTTCAAACTGACTTCGACATCGAACACCGAGCCATCCTTGCGCCGATGGCGGGTTTCTATCGTCATGCTGACCGCGGACAGATCGGAAAACTGGGCGCGCACCATCGCCTCGTCAAAATTCGCTTCGAAATCCCAGGTGTGCAGGCTCAAGGCCTCTTCATGGGTGTAACCCAGCATCTCCGCAAAACGGGGATTACATTCAATCACCGCATGCGTCGAATCCTGAATCACGATGCCATCGCGCGAGTTGTCGATCAGAATCCGGCGCCGGGTATCAGCTTCAGCCAGCGCATCGCGCAGGTCGGACTCGCGGCGCAAATGACGCAAGCCGAGCCAGGCGGCGACCACGGTCATGACCAGAAAAGCGAGCATGCCGCAGACGATCTTGACGGCCTCGGTCTGCCACTCCGCCATGTACTCGTCGTGCCCTATTCCCACTGAAAGCAGGAAAGGAGCATCAGGAGAACGGCGGAAGGCATAGGTGCGCTCGACGCCATCCGGCGTGTTTTCGGTATGAAACATGGCTTCACGTTGGCCGGAGGCGACCAGCGCTGAATATTCAGCCGCCACTTTCGCATTCCCCGGCAGCCCCGCCGGGCCTTGCAGCAAGGGTGCCCGCGTGATCAAGCCCATGTCTTCGTAACGCAGCACCGCCGAGCCGGAGGCGCCCAGATTGGGCGTTGCCAGTATCCGGCCAAAGGTTTCGATACGCACGGCGGCCATGACAATCCCGCCAAAGGCGCCTTGCGCATCAAACCAGGGACGGCTGAACGGCACAATCCAGAGCCGCGTCATCCGCCCCTCTCGTGGGGCTGAAATGAGCAGTTGATCCTTGCCTGTCTGCCGGTGGGCAAGATAATAAGGACAGTCGGCAATATTGGTCAGAGGCACGGCAAGCGCCTTTTCCTCGGCACCCCAGCGCACATTGCCGTCCCGGTCGCTGACGTAGAGGGAATGCACTTCGGGAACGAGCACTTTTTGTGCGGCCAGCAGCGCAGCGATTTCCTCAGCTGCAAGCGGCTTGGCATCGGAATGCGCGGCAAGCGCCTGCGCCGTCCGTCGCAGGGTGTCGTCGACCACACGCACCTGGCTGGCAATGTTCTGCTCCAGCAATTCGGCGATATTGGTCGCGTGCAGCACGACCCGGTCGCGATGATGCTGCCGGCTTTGTTGCAAGGTAAGAAAGCCGAGGGTTGAAACCAGTACATTGAGCAGGAGGACGATTGCCAGAATGATCCGGACCAGTCGGGGCCATCGCTGGCGTGCCTGAAGCTCTGCGCCGTGTGCATCAAACGGGATTTGGGAACGACCGGCTTCCTGCATAGAAAGTGATTTTTCTAATAAATTTGTATTAAGTTACAAATTTAGCCACAGCACTCAGGCCAAGTCAATTCACCACGCCATTCCAGCCTGTCGTGGACGTAAAAAAACCGGGGTTATTTCCCCGGCTCCAGAGGTCTTGGCGCAACTCAGCGCTTGCGTGGCCGCCCGGTCTTGATGCGTTCGACTCGCGCCAGCGCGACTTTGAGCGCCTCGTCGTCGAGTGCCGCCAACTGGGCGATCCCTGCGCGCAGGAGTTCGCTTTTCTTGACCTCACCCCCCAGGGCGGCAAGACGCTTCTTGAGTTCGGCAATGCGGGCATATTCCGCTTCCGGCATCGCATAGCTGTCGCGAACCAGCTTCGGCTTTTTCGCCTTGACCGGCTTTTCTTCCTTGATGGCCTTGGCCGGCTTGGCGTGTTTGCCGGACACTGGCGTCGACTCGGTGGCAGCCGGCGCCTTGGTTTCCGACACCGGCGCAGTGACCGGCTTGGCCGCCGGTTTGCTTGCACGCGGGCTACGGGCGGCCGCCTTGGGCGGCACATTCGGTGCCACGGCCGCCGCTGTCGCGGGGAGCTGGGCGGCGACTTCTGCGGCAACCGGGGCTTCTACGGTCGACGTGAGCTGCGGGGTCAATTTCGCGGGGGCTTTTTGCGCTGCGGACTTGGCGGTTTTTTTGTTTTGGGTCATGTCGTTCTCTCCAGGTAAAAAACGGTATATCCAGTTTAGCGATTTGCGCGTGCAATAAAGTTAAACTTTTTTGACAGGTACAATGCCGCCCGAACCTACTTTCGGATGATCGTCATGACCCAGGATGAACTGAAACAGGCCGTTGCCCAGGCCGCCGCAGACCACGTTGCCCACCACGTTCCGGAGGGCTCGATTATTGGCGTCGGCACCGGGTCGACCGCAAATTGCTTCATTGATGCGCTGGCAGCGCTCAAATCCCGCTACAAAGGCGCCGTCGCCAGCTCCGAGGCAACGCGCAAACGGCTGGAAAGCCACGGCATTACGGTGCTCGATCTCAATGAAGTCACGCACATTCCGGTTTATGTGGATGGCGCCGATGAAATCGATGCCGGTCTGAACATGATCAAGGGCGGCGGCGGTGCGCTGACCCGCGAAAAAATCGTGGCCGCTGTCGCCGACAGTTTTGTCTGCATTGCCGATGCTTCCAAATGGGTGGGCACCCTGGGCCGCTTTCCGCTGCCCGTCGAGGTCATCCCCATGGCCAGCGCCCATGTCACCCGCGAACTGGAAAAACTGGGCGGCCAAGTGGTCCTGCGTGCAGGCTTTGTCACTGACAACGGCAACCTGATTCTCGATGTTCATGGACTGAGCATTACCGATCCGAAGGGGCTGGAAGCACAAATCAACCAGATCGTCGGCGTCGTCACCAATGGCCTGTTCGCTGTACGTCCGGCCAATCTGCTGCTGCTCGGCACGGCAGAAGGCGTGAAGACAATCCGCTGAGTCATCGCCCTGTCACATTGACGGCTTAAGCTGGCATAACAGACTGCGATGCGGCGTGTCGCCGGATTGTGTGTCAAAGCAGAAGTCGTCTCTCCATGTTCGCCCGGCCCCGCGCCGGGCATTTTTTTGCGGGCGCTCAATTCAGCCTTTTTGCCGAGACCGTTGGCGCATGATCGCCAGCGCCGCGACGCTCGACAAATACCCGACCGCCAATCAGGCGTTCTCCATGCCGGGCGCCCTTCTTGGCCTGTTTCTTGGCCACCGAGGCCGCTGCGGCAACCTCCCGGTGCGAGTCGAACTGGCCAGGCTGGACGCGTACCGCGCCAATCGACAGGGTGGGCAAAGCCTGCAAGCCCAGTTCGCCCCGCCGGTTTTCAGCCATGTAGCCGCCCTGTTGCTTTTCATCGAGGCCGCACAGGCTTTGCATACGCTCGGCAAAATCCGTGACCAGCGACCAGCAGCGCATTTCCCAATCTTCGCTTTGAAAAACGACAAAAAAGTCATCACCGCCGATGTGCCCGACAAAATCCCGCCGCCGGTCAACCGCGTTGCAGATCAATTCCCCCAGTGACTGAATCACGTCGTCGCCGCGGCGATAGCCGAAGGTATCGTTGAAGGGCTTGAAGCTGTCGATATCGAGATAGGCCACAACAAATGGACAATCCCCGGCCAGCATGCGATCGACGTGTTCATTGATCGGCACATTGCCCGGCAACTGGGTCAGCGGATTGGCGTAACGCGCAGCGCTGATCTGCATTTCGGTAATCGTGGCCATCAATTTGTGACTGCTGCCAACCCCCAGATAGCGCCCCTCACCGGTGACGATGAAACCGTCAAACAGGTAATGCTTGGGCGCCAGCGCCAGCATCAGCGCAAGTTCCTGAATGGTGGCGTGCTGATCGACAATCAGGGGCGCGTGCTCCATGAACAAATCGCAGGTCTTTCGTCCGAACAACTCCTTGCGAAACGGCCGGGCAAAACGATCAATCAGGCTGTGGCGGTTAATCAGCCCGACCGGCAAGCTGCCATTCACGACCGGCAGCACATCCAGATCCGGATCGGCTTCAAAGCGGGCAATCGCCAGATCGTTGCTGGCATTGACCGGCAAGGGATCGATGGCCTTGAGCATGCTGCGCGCCGTCGGCACGCGGCCGGAGCCGTCCGCCATCGGCGACACCGCCACCCGCCGATTGTCCAGCGCCTGCAGGATGTGACGCGGCAACTGGCGCACCGGCTCGGCTGCCGGTCGGGCAATCAGATAACCCTGTCCGCAGGCGATGCCCATGTCGCGCAGACAGTCAAAATCTTCGGCACGTTCAATGCCCTCGGCCACCAGCGAGGCATTGCAGATTTCTGCCAGATCCTGCATTGCCCGCACAAAGTGATACTTGATACGATCATCCGCGATGCCGGCAATGAAGTGCTTGTCGATTTTGACAAACTCCGGGCGCAAATCCGACCACATGCGCAAATTGGCGAAACCCTCACCCAGATCGTCAATCGCAATCTGGAAGCCGCGCCCGCGGTAATGCTGCAGCGCTTCCTGAATACCGGGAATGTGCGTGATCTGCTGGTTTTCCGTCAGTTCCAGCACGATACGATTCGCCGGCAGCCCCAAGGTCTGCAGCAGCGACTGTGTCTGCCCGTTGAGCATCACCGGATCGAGCAGACAACCGGGCGTCACGTTGAGAAACAGGCGCCCGCTCAGGCGCAGGCGGGCGAACTCGCGCAAGCTGATCTCCCGGCAGGCGTGTTCCAGCTCACGTTCAATTCCCGCGGCCTTGGCGGCAGAGAAAAGCGCATCCGGAAAGTGTAATTCACTGTCCTGCGGCCCCCGGATCAAAGCCTCGTAACCCAGCAATGCCCGCATGCGAATGTCGACAATCGGTTGAAAAACCGGCGTCAACAGGCGCTCCAGCACTATCCGGCGGACCGCCGTCGTCTCGTCAATCTTTGGCTTGGGCATGAATTCCTGGCGCATTGAATCGGGCAAGCCAGTTTAAAAAGAAGATATTTCAATTCAGTGACATATTGAAAATCTCCCCCATGCCACCCTGCGCGGCATGGCGCCATGCCTTACCAGACGAAGAAGACCAGCCGCCAAATCGTGAGCATGATCGCCACCGGCAAAGCCATCGCCAGCAAGGCCAGCGATTTACGGGCAATGTCAGCGGTCGACCCCGGCAAACTGCAAGAAACCCCAGCCCGTTTGACCAGCTGAAAAGCCAGCCACAGGCTGCCGGCACTGCCCAGCACCAAGAAGCCAATGCGGAAATACGGCAGCCAGCCGAGCCAGAAATGTTCCGCCTTGAGGTGGCTCACGGTGAGCATCGAGAGCCCGAGAATGACGCTCGCAGCCGCCATGGGCGTCAGCGCCAGCGCAAAACGCTGCCAGCTGAGCGATGCCGTTTTCAACAGGCGACTGGCAATCGCCGGGCCGACCAGCAGCAGGGTCCCGAGCACGAAACCACCGCCGAGCAGATAGGCCAGAATCAAGGCGCCATCCAGCCAGGTAAACAAATCGCTGGCTTCCGGATAATGCGTCAGCAGCCACCAGGGCACATCATTATCGAGGAGCGCAAAATGATCGTGCTCCACCAGCCAGTCGGCCGCCGCCAGTTTGATATGCAACAGCCACGGGCTGACGGTCCACTGAAAGGCCGCGGTTGCCACACCCAGCACACCATAGATCAGGGTCAGCACCTCCGGAGTGCGCGCCGGGTTGGTGAAATCCAGAACCTCCGAAAAGGGCGAGCGCCACGATAGCGACACCGCATCACGCTGACCGGCACAGCGACCGCAGGCATGGCACTCCGAGGCGCTGGTCATGCGGCGAACATCGAGCAGCGGCGCACAATTGACCGGTTCGAAATTGCCCGAGTAGCGATCCCAGGCAGCGCGGTCAACCTTGTAGTGGATCGGTGCGATCTTGGCCAGCACGGCAAAAACACCCGATGCGGGGCAGAGGTAGCGACACCAGATGCGCTTCTCGCGCCCATAGAGCAGCCCGATTGCCAGCGCCGCCACCGTCGATCCACCAAGCACCAGCAAGGCCGCCTGCGGATATTCATAGACGCTGACCAGTTGACCGTAGACGGTGGTGCACACGAAGGCCACAAACGGCCAGCCCGTCCACTTGAGCCAGCGCGGCAGCGCCTTGCCGCGACCATACTGGCTGACCCATTCCGAAACCGAACCTTCCGGGCAAAACAGGCCACACCAGACACGACCCAAAGTGACCGTAGCGATCATCACCCCTGGCCACCACAGCCCCCAAAAGCAAAACTGCGCGAACAGGCGCAGGTTGTCCCAGATATGGGCGTCTTCAGGCGGCAGCTCGATAAAAGCCGGCACGATGACCATCGCGGCATAAAGCACCACGATGAGCCACTGTACGGCCATAATCAGGCGCCGGTTCTGGCGCAGGAAAAGGCCGATTTTTTCGAGTCGACCGCGCGGTCTGGCGGCATGGAACCGAATGACTTGTTCAAGCACGGCCGGTTTTCCGCCAAGCGAAAATCACCACGCTCCAATACGTGGCCCAAGCCAGCAAGCCGCTCAGTGTCGGGCGGGCACGATAGCCGGAAAAGTCGGCAATCAGCTTGCCGCCCTTGCCCGTGTCGTCGAGCATCAGGGAACTGTCCCACAGCGGATCGACCAGCGCCGGCAACCAGCCTGAGCCGATCAGGCGATCGATCGCGGACATCAGCAGGGCCGAGGCAAGAATCAGCAACAAGATGGAAGAAATGTGCAATAACAGCCCGATGTTCAAGCGGGCCAGGCTACGGGCGGCAAGCCAGGCTGTTGCAGCTGCACCGGCAAAGCCGCTGAGGGCGCCAATCAACAAGGCGCTCAGATCGCCCTCCTGAGCCATGCCATAGAGAAAAATCACCGTTTCCGCCCCCTCGCGGGCCACGGCCAAGGCTGCGACCACGGCCACCCCGAGCAAGCCGGAACGTTCTGCTGCGGCAGACAACTCGGCATGCAGACGCACCTTCATTTGTCGGCCATGCTGGCGCATCCACAGCACCATCTGGGTAATCAGGCCGGCGGCAACGAACAGCGTGGCGGTCTGGAAGATCTCCAGCGCTTCGCCGGTCAGCTCATCCTGTACGCTCAACAGCGCCCAACCCAGCATCAAGGCCAGTCCGACACCCGCCGCCAGTCCGATGAACAAGGCGCGCTTGCCACGCCCGCTCTGATCGTTGGCTTGCAACCAGGCGTACAGAATGCCGGCAATCAGGAAAGCCTCCAGACTCTCCCGCCAGACCACGAAAAACGCGTTCCCCATGTTGAGCTCCCGGCCGGCAATGGCTTATTTGGCGACAATCCGGCCCTGGCCGGTGGTCGGGTGGAAGTCGTCGAAAAACTTGTAGCTACCCGGCTGCATGGGAAAAAACACCAGCCTGCGGGTCACTCCTGGTGCCAGGACCAGTTCCTTGCGCAACTCCAGACTTTCGAATTCCGCAGCACCCGGCCCCTCATTGGTCACCTCCAGGCGAAAACGCGTATTGGCTGCGACCTCAACCGTTTCCGGAAAGAAACGCCCCTCTTTCATCAGGAGCTTGTAAGTTGGCAAGTCGTCGGCCATCGCTGCGGTCAACCGGAAAAAAAGGCAAAAAACAAAAAGCAGACGGGCGATTTTCATGGGAGTCCCTTAGTACGAAATATTGGCACGCAGGCCGAACAGCTTGACCGATCCGGCATTCGGGTTGGCGCCGCCGCGGCTGATCCACTGGAAGTCCGGCGTCACTTCAAATTGCGGCGAGACGCGGTAGCGGTAGTAGATTTCCGCGACCTTTTCGGCCCCGGCGGGGGTGAAGGCGAAATCGGCAACACCGTCGCCATCAAGATCGCCGCTGCCACCGCGGGCGCGGAAAGCCGCACTGGATTTCAGCCAACTGCCGCCCACGCCAATCGCATCAGCACCGCGCCCCCAATAGGCGCCGTTGATTTCGGCACCCATCGACAGCGCCTGATTAAAGGGCAGTTCACCCTTGAGCAGATCGCCGTAACGGGCAAACAGATTCACCCCGTCGCCAACACGCTGGTCGATCGACATGCCGATGCCGGTATGCCGGCGGGTACTGATACCGTCCAGTTCCAACACTTGGCTGCGCGTCCACGCATAGGCCCGATAGTTGCCGACCAGACCGCCGAATAGCCGGAGCTGCTTTTCCGCCTGCAGCATGGTGAGCGGCGCGGTCAGACTTTTCTGGTAATTGGACCCTTTGTCGCCGGCCCCGAATACACCAACCGACACGCGCCACGGTTCAACCTTGTTGCTGCTGTTCACATAAGAAGCAATGAATCCGGGCTGAAAGCCGTTGGCGTCGACACCGATTTCGCGGCCGGCATCGAGCAGCGGGTTGTGCACGAAGACCGAATTCAGGAACTGTTTCGATTCATCGCCGGCACCCGTGTTCTGATCGAAGAACCCAAAGATGTCCATCTTGCCAAACGTGAGTTCCAGCCGCTCGCGCGAGTAGGGTTTGAAGCCACCGAAGGGCAACGGAATCGCCGCCTGATACCAGGCCTGGCCCAGGATGGCCACCGAGTCGTCCGGATTGGCACCGCTCGCACGGAAGGCGACGGCATTGGGTGCGCTGGCAAAATAGCCGAGCCGGGACAAGGCGGCGTTCAGCCCCTGGCCTTGGCCCATGCGAACGTGGGCGAAGAATTTTTGTTCGATATCGCCAATCGGATTGAGCGGCAACTCAACGCTGACATCAGCCCGGTAATTGAGCTGGCTGCCGCCATCAACTGTCCCGCTAGGCAATCCGGCGGCATGCTGGGCCACGGTGCTGAGCGCAGCACTGACCTTGATGCCGTCAAGTTTGTCGGCCAGCCTGGCCGATTTCTTCATTTCCAGCACATCTTTTTCGGCGCTCTTCAGACGTACCGTCAATTCCGGTTCGTATTGCGACAGGCGCGGACTTTCAAGACCATCGGCAATACGCTGCCCCTCGCCCTTGAGCGCCTTCACTTCTTTTTCCAGTTCGAGATTGCGCGCCTCCAGCTTCTCCATGCGCTCGACCAGCTTTTGCAGCGCAGCCGTCTCGGATGCTGCCAGGGCGGGCAAGGCCAAGCCCGCCGCTGCAAGCCCGACGGCGATTTTGGCAAGCCTCATGATCAGTACCCGCCCTTCTTCCCGATGCCAACATAGGTGAAGTCATATTCGACCTCAAACGGCTTGAACCAAGGCCGCACGCCAGTGGCGCGATCGGTATGGCGGCCAAAATGGGCATGGCGATTTTCGGAGGGCGGCAGCACGTTGAACTTGACCTTGTACTTTCCCGGACCGGCCAGCTTGACGTTCTCGCCGTAGTGCGGACCATCGTTGGCGACCATCGGCATGAAGTCTCCTGCCACCTTGTAATCACTTCCAATTTTTGAGACTTCGTACTTGATCACCAGATAGGGGATCCAGGCGCCTTCCTCGAAGCCATTCGGATTGTTGGCCATGGCATGAATATCGGCCTCCAGGTGAATATCCGACTCAGTCACCTTGCGCATCATGCCCTCCGGTTCCATTTCAATCGGCTGCAGGTAGACGGCCGCGATTTCCATGCCCCCTTTCTGCTGCGGCACCCCGATCGGATACTCGAGCGCCAGCGCAGAAGTCGTCAAAACGGCAGCAGCGAGCAGCACAGAAAAACGTCTTAGGTTTGCAAACATGATGGGATTGGCTCCTGAAGTTGCACATTCATCAGGGATAAATCCGATGAACGTAATTACGATTGCGAATGGTTTGCATTTTGTTTTTAAAAAAAAGGGCTGTCAACTTTCTTTTTGCAATGCAACACGCACCCCGGCGTCGGCAACATCGGGGTTTAATCTGCTTGTAACGCGTGCAGCGGACAATCGCGCTCCCTGTATGCCGGTTTCCCCATGAAAAAAGCGCTGCCGAGTTCATTTGCCAAGTATCGCCACTTGATGCTGGCCATTGCCCTGTTCATCGTCCTTGATCTGGGGGTGCTGGTTTTCAATTTTTATGCCTCTAGCCAGCTTCAGGAGGATGCCGGCCGAATCAATCAAGCCGGCACCCTGCGCGTCTATTCGCAACAATTGACCAAGGCTTTGCTAACCCTGGTGCAGGAAATGCGCGAGGGCTTGCCGGTTCAGACCTCCATGGCGCAAATCTCGGAGGCAAGGCCCGAGTTCAACAAGGCCCTTGCGAGCCTTCAGTTGCAACTGCTTACCAACAACAGAGGCCCGCTGATCCTGGACGAGGCCATCGAGCAGCAACAGGTTTTAATCAAGCAAATTAACGAAACCTGGCAGCCGATTGATCGCGAGCTCACGGAATTGCTGCTCAGCCGCACACCATCGTTCGAACTTGCCGAAGCCACGACCAGCAAGGCTGTGGGACGCAACATCAAATTGATGCAGCAGGCCACTGAATTGACGGAGCTGCTTGAGGTTTCTGCCGCACAGCGGGCCGGACAGATGCGCAGCATCCAGATGATCGCGATTGCGCTTGCCATGCTCAACTTCGTGTTCATTGTGTTCAAGTTTGTTGGCAGCCTGGCCGCCAGCGACCGCAAAACCGAAACCGCTCAGGAAGAAACCCGGCGCATTTTGGGCGCAGTCCGCGAAGGCCTTTTCCTGCTCACCGCCGATCGATGTATCGGTGAACAGCGCTCTGCCTCGCTGGCGCGTATTTTGGGCGTGATGCCGGAAGCAGGGACTGATTTTTCGCAATGGCTGCGCAGCCTGACATCACCGGAAAACTGCAGCGCGGCCGCCGATTACATCGACCTGATGTTCAATCCGAAAATGAAACAAGGCTTGCTTGAGCAACTGAATCCGCTCCGCGAACTGGCCTTGAATACGACGTCCCGCCAGCGTAAAGGCCCCTCGCATTTAAGTCTTGAATTCGATCAGGTGCGCGAAGGCAACGAGGTGCTCGCTCTGCTGGTCAGCGTTTTCGATGTTTCCGGAAAGGTTCGCCTGGAACAAGAACTGGCCGGCGCAAGCCAGCGAATCGACGATGAAGCAAGCCGCCTGATGGAAATCCTCGATAGCGACCCACACGAAATCGGCCCCTTTGTTTTGCGGGCACGAGAAACGCTGCAGCAAATCAACAACGAACTTCAGGATTTCCGGGGCGGCCCTCAGGACGTCACCCGCCTGCTCGACCGTATTGCCCGTGCCGTCCATGCCATCAAAGGCGAAGCCGGCACCTTGGGTTGCCGCAGTATCTCGCTGACGGCACACAGTTTCGAATCCATCCTTGCCCCTTTGCGCCGCCGTAGCGACCTGCAGGGGGACGATTTGATCCCGATTGCTGTCGGCTTGAGCGAAATGCTCGCCGAACTGGCTCGGGTACTCAGCATTACGGAGCGACTGACGCTGCGCCAAACGGCTGTCGCCCCCGTCCTGCCCCTGCAAGCGCAACTCCGGCGCATCGAACACTATGCGCTGGAAATTGCCGAATCCCTGAACAAGCGCGTCAAAGTCGAAACTCACGGGCCGCTACTGGGGGAGATCCCTGCGGCACTGCACCCCGTTCTGAATGAAGCCTTGCCCCAGTTGGTGCGCAATGCCGTGGCTCACGGCATCGAACTACCCGAGGAAAGGCTGCGCCTGGGCAAACCTGAAACCGGCCTAATCCGGGTCAGCCTGCAGCATGAGGGAGAGAACGCACTTTCTATTGTCGTGGAAGACGATGGTCGCGGACTCAAGCCGGAAAAACTGCGAGCAGCGCTGGTTGACCGTGGCATTCTCGATGCCGGCACGGCGAGTGAAATGAGCAATCAACAGGTAGTCAGCCTGCTCTTCGAGCCGGGTATCAGCACCCTGCCCGAAGCCGGGGAACATGCCGGGCGAGGTGACGGCCTGGCCGTGGTTCGCAATGCCCTGCGTCGCCTGAACGGCCGTCTCAGCGTTCAATCGCAAGCCGACCGCCATACCAGCTTCACGCTGAGGTTGCAGTATCCATGAGCGCTTCCCGTGCCCCCGGGCTGCTGATCGTCGATGATTCGATGATCGTGCGCAACCGCATCGCCCGACTGATTTCCGATCCAGCGTTGCCGCATATCCAGATCGTCGGACTGGCAGGCAACGGAACAACCGCCTGCGCACTGGCCCGGGAACTACGTCCCGAGCTGATCACCATGGACCTCACCATGCCCGGCATGGATGGTGAGGCCTGCATTGCCGAGATTGCCGGTTTTCTGCCTGAGGCCCGAATACTGGTGGTTTCCGCCTTGGCCGACAAAGCCAGCGCCCTGCGTGCGCTGAAACGCGGCGCCAGCGGATTCCTGCACAAGCCCTTCACCGACGAGCAATTGCTCGACGCCCTGATCACCTTGATCGAGTAAGCATGCCCAAAGTCCTGAGTGCTGAGGATATCGAAGTCTTTTCCGAAGCCATTACCCACTTCTTTACGACCATCACCGGCGAGACCGCGCAAGTGAGAACCGCCTATTTGCTGACGCATGTTCCCCCCGTCTGCTGGAATGACTTCAACGGGATGATCGATATCCAGGGGGAACTACAGGGCAGCGTCTGCTTTTCCGCACCCCGGGCCATGCTCTCCCACGTGCTGCTCAAGATGGGAGAGGAAGTCTTTACTGAAGACCGCCACGCCGACATGGTGGGCGAGATTGCCAATACCCTGGCGGGACGCGCCCGACGCCACTTTGGTGAAAGCCTGGCGATTACGCCGCCACGTCTGGTCTCGCGCAACGCACCGGAATCGATCGCTGCTTGCGCCAGCAGTTACGCCATTCCGCTCACCTGGCATGGCTATGAAGCGGATCTGGTGATCCAGCTTTAGCGTATGACGGTCAACCTGCCAAACCTCAAAAAAACGATATTTCGCCCACGCCCGGGGCATCAAGCCGGGCACTGACAGGCCCCTGACAGAGGCGGAATTTGCCGATGGACGCGTGCAAATCGCCGGACAGCGCCTCGAGCAAAGTCGCCGAAGCCGCCGCACCCATCAGCGCCCTGCCGTTTTCATCCGACAGCGTCGCAATCCCGCGCACCAAGGCCGCGATGCTGTGCGCCTCATCACGATGAGCCGAGAGTGCATCGCTGATCTGCTGACTCGCCGACTCCACTCGCATCGCCTGTTCGCGCACCTTGGCCATCGCCAAGGCGGCATCGGCAGTGCACGCATTGCTGCCTGCAACATGGCCGGCTGCCATGCGCACCGCAGTGGCGGTTTCCGAGGCGATGCCCTGCATGGTCGCCATCATCTGGCGAATTTCACGCGTACTTTCCGCCGTGCGTTCAGCCAGCTTGCGAACCTCATCGGCCACCACGGCAAATCCGCGACCGGACTCTCCTGCACGCGCAGCCTCAATGGCCGCATTCAGGGCCAGCAAATTGGTTTGTTCGGCAATCGCGGCGATCACCGAGACCACCGAACCCACGCGCCCGGTTTCCGACTCAAGCACGGTCAAGCGCTCACTGGCGTGCAAAATATCTGCGGTCATCGCCTCAATCACCCGCTTGGCCTGATTGACTGAGGCCATCCCCGAGGCGGCAAGGGAATCCGAGGTACGGGCCACCTGATCACTCTCCCGCGCAGCTTCGACAATCTGCTCGACTTGCTGACCGACGACCGCCACCGCGGCCACTACATGCTCGGTGCTCCTGGATTGCAAGCCGGCACGTTCTGCAGACGCATTGGCCGTTGCTGCAAAGCTGAGCGCCCCGGTCGCCAGCGCATGGGCGCTATCGACCACTTCACGGACCAGACGCCGCATACCATCACGGACCTCAATCAAGGAAGCCGCAATGCGCTGCAATTCATCCTGACCCGACAGGGGAATTTCAACAGTCAGGTCGCCAGTGGCCAGACGCATCGCGCCGCTGGACAGGACGTCTATGGTGGATGCAAGGCGGCGATACGCCACGTAGAGACCCGCACACGACAGCAGCAAACTCCCTGTCACCAGTAACAGGGTTGCCGCC
>CALAGF010000271.1 GCA_937892345.1 uncultured Rhodocyclaceae bacterium
TACGAGATACCACTGTGTGACTGGAGTTCAGACGTGTGCTCTTCCGATCTCATGATCAAGGCAAGCTGGAAAACTGCTGGCTCAACTTCCGGCTGACCATCCGTACCGAGGACCTTGCGCGTTTCCTCGACGATGCCAATCACCCGGCACAAGCCATCGGCTATGTCGAAGGACCGCTGATTGGTGGGCGACGCCCGGTGCTCAAGGGTGAATTCAACCTGTTTGCCGAAAGCGGCGACCGCAACCGAAAGACCATGCTCTACCGTCTGTTTTTTGAAGATGCGGCAGGTCGACCGATGACCTTGAGCGGAACCAAACAGATTCAGAACAATCCCGGCCCCGATCTTTGGTCCGACACCACCACCCTGCACACCAATCTCTTTCCCGGCCACCTCGCGCATGATGAGGAAGCCGGAACACCTCCCGCAGCGAGCGGTCTGCTGCATATTCTCCCGCTCGACTTCATGCGCCAACTGACCACTTTTCGCGCCGATGCGGACAGTCTCGGCGAACGACTGGCAGCCATTGCCCGCTTTGGCAGCTTTTTTGCTGGCGCACTGTGGGACACCCACGGCTTGCCCCGTCATCACCGCATGGAACCCACGGTCTGGGAGATTCCGAAATACACCCTTGATGGTGTCAAGGATGCCAATGTAAGCACCCACTACGCCTCCACTGCCGACGGGCTTGGCATCAGCCTGCTGCGCTTTCAGCGCAGCCCGGCTTGCCGTGACGTGGTGCTGCTGGTGCCCGGCCTGACCGCAGCCAGCGACATGTTCATCATGCCGGAGCATCGAAATCTCACCACCTGCCTGCTCGATGCGGGATTTACCGATGTCTGGACGCTGGATGGCCGGATCAGCAACCGCCACCCCTACAACCTCTCTCGCCATCGCTACAACGTGGACGATGTGGCGCTTTACGACAACCCGGCAGCCATCGACACCATCCGCAAGGCCGTCGGTCCGGAAGCGCGCATCCATATCATCAGTCACTGTCTGGGTGCGCTGTCGATTGCCATGAGCCTGTTCGGCCGTACGATCAGCGGCATTGCCAGCGTGATCTGCAACGGGGTAGCCCTTACACCTACGGTCAACCTGCCCGCCAGGCTGAAATTGCACGTCGGCCCCTTCCTCGCGGAAAGCCTACTTGGCGTCGACTATCTCAATCCCAATTGGGGCAGTCAGCCCGGTCTTTCTGCCGGCAAGCTGCTGGCCAAAGGCGTGTCACTCTTCCATCGCGAATGCGACAATCCGGCCTGCCACATGACCAGTTTCATGTGGGGCTGGGGCAACCCGGTGCTATTCAAGCACGACAACCTGCACGACGTCACTCACCGGCGCACCGGCGACCTCTTCGGCGGCAGTGGCGTGCACTATTACCGTCATGTGCTGAAAATGCTGAAAGCCGACAACACGGCGGTCAAATTCGACCCCGACGATGCCCGTTATCGTCCCTTGCCGGACAACTACTTCGAGCACGCTGCCGAGATCGATACGCCGATGCTGCTCGTCGCCGGTCAGGACAATGCCTTGTTTTTCGACTCCAACATCCGCTGCCGCGAACGTCTCGAAAGGATTGTTCCGGGACGCCACGAACTCGCGGTCATACCCGGCTACGGCCACGCCGATGTCATCATCGGCAAGCATTCGGCGCTTGATGTTTTCCCCCGCTTCATCGATTTCCTGCACCGACATGCGAAAAATTGAAGGCCTGCTTTTCCCCTTGCTTGCCGTCTTTCTCGGCGCCTGCGCCAGCCTGGCAGGCTACCAATTGAACGACCGCTTCGGCCCGCCTGACCCGGAGCGCTTTGACCGCCCCCAAGCCGCGCTGACGCGGAATGCCCCGGATTATCAGCGCGACATTCGCCCCCTGCTCGACAAGCGCTGCGTGAGTTGTCACGCCTGCTATGATGCCCCCTGCCAACTCAATTTGAGCCGCTACGACGGCATCACCCGCGGCGCATCCAGCAGCACCGTCTATTCGGGCACCCGACTGCTGGCCGCCAGTCCAACCCGCATTGGCGTAGACGCCGGCAGCGTTCGCGAATGGCGCGGCAAGGGCTTCTTTCCGGTGCTGAATGAACGGAATTCCACCCCGGAAGCCAACCGCGAAGGGGGTGTCATGTATCGCCTGCTCGCGCAAAAAATGCACCAGCCCCGGCCGCCGGCTGGCCCGCTCAACGATCCTGACCTGGATTTGTCACTGAACCGCGACCAGATCTGCACAACGGCCGAAGGCGTGGATCATTACCTGCAAAGCCATCCGACACGCGGCATGCCCTTTGGCCTCCCGCCACTCAGCAAGGCGGAGTTCGGCACACTGAGCCACTGGCTGGAAGACGGTGCGTCTTACAGCCCGCCACCGCCGCTCTCACGCGCAGTCCAGCGCCAGATCGAGGACTGGGAGAAGTTTTTCAATGCCGATGACCGTAAAAGCCAGCTCGCTGCACGTTACATCTACGAGCATTGGTTCATCGGCCATCTCTGGTTTGGCGAACTGCCCGGCCAGTATTTCGAACTGGTTCGCAGCCGGACGCCGCCAGGACGGCCCATTGAACGCATTGCAACCCGCCGTCCCTACGACGATCCCGGTACACCGCGCGTCTATTACCGGATATCCCGCCTGGAATCGACACCGGTTGCCAAAACCCACATGCCGCTCAAACTCGATCCGGCGCGCCTGTCCAAATTGCGCCAGTCGTTCATCAGCGCAAATTACACCGTCAGCGAGCTACCCGGCTACGCCCCGGAAACCGCCTCCAACCCTTTCGTCACCTTTCATGCGCTGCCGCTGGAGGCACGTTACCGCCTGATGCTGGAAGAGGCGCAATTCACGCTGATGGGCTTCATGAAAGGCCCGGTCTGCCGCGGGCAGGTCGCACTCAACGCCATCGACGACCATTTCTGGGTCGTATTCGTCGCGCCCAATGCCAAGGAGTCCACGCTGATGCAGCGCCTGATCGACGGCGCCATGCCGGTCCTGCGCCTGCCCGCCGAACAGCAGAGCAGCACCGGACTGCTGGCCTGGACGGCTTATGCCAAGCTGGAAAACCAATACCTCGCCGGCAAGCGGACACTGATTGAGCAGCTTGGGGCGCACGGCTCGCAACCCACGCTGGCGGATATCTGGGATGGCGATGGCAGCAACCCCAATGCCGCATTGACCGTCTTTCGCCACTTCGACAGCGCCTCGGTCGAACGCGGGCTGATCGGCAATCGGCCCCAGACCGCTTTTGTCATGGGCTACCCCTTGCTTGAGCGCATGCACTACCTGTTGACGGCAGGATTCGATGTATTCGGCAATGTCGGCCACCAACTGGCTACCCGCCTTTACATGGACTTCCTGCGCATCGAAAGCGAACTGAATTTCCTCGTCTTCCTGCCGCTCAAGGATCGCCAACCGGTGCTAGACCATTGGTACCGGGGACGCAGTGAACCGCACAACCATTACTTTCGCGACGCCACAGCCCATTTTCCGCAGGAAACAGGCGTCAACTTCCACAGCAAAGACACGCTCAACGAGTTGTATGAGCGCATTCAGGCTCGCATGGCGCCAGTGCGCGAAACCCAGCATGAACTCGCAAGCAGCGGACTGGATGCCCAATCCATCGGTCAACTCGAAGAACTGGGCAAAATTCAGGGCCTGACCGCCGCGATCATGCCGGAAGACAGCCTTCTCCTGATTCGACAGCCCAACGGCAAAAACACGGTGATTTCCATCCTGCGCAACAGCGCCCACAGCAATGTTGCGGAGATGTTCGACGAATCGGAACGGCGCCTGCCGCAAGAGGACACGCTCACGGTTCAGCATGGCATCGTCGGCGCCTACCCCAATGCCATATTTGCGCTCGACAGCAATCAACTTTCCGCTTTTGTCCGAGCCGTTGCCGCCTTGCGCACACCCGCAGACCTCAGCGCGCTGGCCAAGCAATATGCCATACGCCGTACCGACCCGCGTTTCTGGCCGACCAGCGACCTGCTTCACGCCAACTACCTACAACAGCAAGCCATTGAATACGGCATCCTCGACTACAGCCGCCTGGAGAATTTCTGAGCAGATGGAATCGCGGAATCATTCCGGCAGCAGGCGTAGAATGGCATTGAACCCACCACATCAATAGGAGCGCTTCATGTTTCCCGAATACCGTGACCTGATCACCCAACTAAAAACCACGGACCGTCACTTTTTAAACCTGTTCGAAAAGCACAACGAACTGGATCAGAAAATCAAGAACATGGAAACCCATGTCGCGCCCGGCACCCCCATGGAAATCGAAGTCCTGAAAAAGGAAAAGCTGGTACTCAAGGACGAGCTCTATCAAGTCCTGCGCAAAGCCCAGGAGCAACAGGCCCAAGCCTGATTCCTCGGACTTCGCGTTAACACAAAACCGCGCTGAAGCGCGGTTTTGTGTTAACGCGAAGTCCTGGCAATCCAAAGCAAAGAAGACTTCTGCATGAATGAGAAATAGCGAACCGCCTCAAGCAGGTAAAGCGACTATTCGTTATGATTATGCGGATCGACCATGACAAATACCAAAAAGCTCATATGACAACAACACTAAGCTCTTCATACAAGCTCGGGGCAATTCCAGCCATTATTTGTTTGACATTTCTTTGCACAGGCTGCCAAACAACTCAAGGCCCAGGAGGCCTTCTAAAAGAGACATTTGCGAGTGATGATCCTTGCGCCAACAACGCGCGCAATATTGGCATGACAGTTGGCGTCATAGCAGGAACAGCCATTGGGTGGCAGGTGGACAAGCGCGCAGGAGCTGTTTTAGGTGCTGGTCTCGGTGCGCTAATCGGAGGCCTTATCGGGAATGACATTGATCATCGGCGTTGTGAATTGCACCGCCTTGCGCAGGCTAACCATCTAGAGATGACAATGAGCGACATTAGCATCTCAAATTCGCCTTCTGGACAAAACGGATCATCTTCCAATCAGGAATCACAAAAAATTGGCTTGAGCGTTTCCATCAGTGACCAAGGAGCCCAATTCGAGAGCGGATCCTCTCAGCTAACCCTGCGTGCGACCCAGCTATTCGAGAAAATAGCTGATCAATATAAGTTACAAGTAAGTCCAGCCTCCTCTGACGAACAAAAAAAACTACGAGAGGCTAGAAACCAACAAATCAGAATTTTGTTGGTTGGGCATACCGACGATACAGGCTCTTCTCAACTTAACGCAGATTTATCTGAAGCACGCGCCAAATCTGTTGCAAAAATTTTTGCAACAAGAGGAATCTCGGCAAACCAGATTTATTATCAAGGCGCCGGAGAAACATTGCCGATATCTGACAACTCGACGGAACAAGGAAGAGCCAAAAACCGGCGAGTGGAAATTGTTGATATCGCTAGCGAATCTGCTTTTGCAGAATTTCTGGCACAACGCAAACCAAACACTAACTTCTATCGAAATAATGATCAGAAAATAGCTATCTCATCAAACCCACCCACAGAAAAAACAAAAAACCAACAAAAAAACAAGGGAATTAAAACTAACGATAAGCGCAGAGAAATCACTGCGGCAACCGTTCCTCTACCAAACTCTGAGGCAAGATCAGAAGCAGCATCTAAAATCACCAAAAGCTCCCGCCTTGAATCGCCGCCTAGATTAGAAAAAAGCAAAAAAACAACTTCTGCTCCTGTGGAAAATTTCACAAATAGCCTCACACAAATTGATTTCGGTGGAGAACCTGCAGACCAGAATCCACGTCAAATCGATATTGGCAAAGCACAAAAATCATCATTTTTAACTATTATCTCAAGCGCATATGCGAATGAAAAAGCTCTTCCAATTGGATCCTGCGCCCAAGACCGAGCCAGGAAATCAAACGCAGTAAAATCCTTGCAAGACGAGCAAATTGCGAAAATTGCCACGCGAGATTTTCTTCCTGGCATGAACAATTCCAGCTGGGCGGGAATAGTCAATGGCCACTATGTTGCGTTGACTCACGTTGCCGTGCTCCGCGACGGCGTTTCGCCTGTAAAAAATCCAAATCTACTAATTTACAGTAATTACAAAGAAACCACTGCCTCACCAAGTTATCGTGGGCAACCACAAGTAAATGCATATCAAGGCGAAAACGCGGTACTTTATCGAGTATTCTCCGAAGGACCTGTCAAGTGCATCGATCTGGTAATTCAAAACACCGACCACAGTAAAGCACCAAATTCAAATTTGATATATCCAAAATCAGGCAAGCTTTATCAAGCTAACTACTCCCCCGCCTTACCACGAGCAAACTACTAAACCAGGAAATAAAATGTTTGAATCTATCTCTCAAACGGTGAGCAGCAATATTGCAATCGTGCTCAGTCTCATTGCCTCTGCTCTATTGATTGCCGCCTATTACTCCAGCATGAGATTCCGCTTTTGGATACGCGATTTCTGGGTTTCGCTTCCGCTCATTGGATTAATTACCCGCCTATCAAAAGACAGGACTCACGGCTCTAATGGATGGCTTCGTGCAGAGGAAAGTCTTTGTGCGGAATACAAGCCGTTCATCACGATGATGCGAAAAAATGAGTTTAACAAACGCATTGAATATCTTCGCAAATCTGCTGACCTTGGGCGTACCCCAACCCCATTTTTGATTTGGGTTCTACTCGTGGTGCTAGTTATCGCT
>CALAGF010000272.1 GCA_937892345.1 uncultured Rhodocyclaceae bacterium
CTTCCTGCGGTCAGCCGCGTCTGCGATAGCTTCTGCGCGTTCGGTTAGTTCGGGAACGCCGGCAAGGTAGGGTATGCCACCTTCAACTACAACAAGCTCTTGTTGAGCAGGAGTGAGTTTTTGCCATTCAACGGCTGCTTGTGCGACTGACAGTCGGTCGCTGAATTTGTTGGCCTTCTTGTATTGATTAACCATGTACATGCTCTGCGTGTGACTTGGGTGCAAACGGTGCCAGGATTTCAAGTAGTGGCGCTGCATCGCCTCGGCCTGACCGGGCATTGCGCAATCTTGGCGTGTAGGCGTTTTTCTTCGCGCCTTCATCGTCCTTAACCCTGGCCTCCTCGATTAGTTCAAGCTTGAGTTCGGCGTCGGCTTTTACGAGAAGTGCAGCCAGCTTGTCGCCCCATTTGTGCCAAGCGTCCCTCATTAAGCCGCGCAGCTCAGCACGCTGATATGTACGCCGAATTTTGTCATCAACAGTGTGGGCGAGGCACTTGTCGATAATTTCAGTTGATATTCCAAGCTCTTGCATCTGTGTTGACATAGTCCTGCGAAGGTCGTGTGGCGTCCAGGTGCCACCTTGGAGTACGAATACCAAGGAGCCCTTGGCGCGCCCCTTGATTTGAGTGTCACGTTGCCTGTCGCGAACAGCTTTTGTCAGGGTGCTGTCTTCTACTGGTCTGTCTTCTTGGCTATTGAACCGGCCAGGGAAGAGGTATTTGGATTCTCCTGCGATGGAGACAAGGTATCGAAGGCAGGTTGCAGCAAACTCGGATAGATAGAGTGTTTTGTCTTTAAGTGGCGTGTTGTTGACCTTCTTCTGGTTTTCCTTAGGGATGAACCAGGTTCGCTTCTCAAGGTTCAAGTGCGAAATCTCGGTGAGCATAGTTTCTTCTGCACGGGTGCCCATGGCTGTAATCAGCCAAATTGCGGCTTGCCACCGGAGGGGGAATTGATTCCTATACATGCGCTTGTAGAGGTCAATGAGTTCATATTCTTCAAGGAATCGCTCCACCTCAACGCTTTGGCCTTTCCATGTCTTTGGTGTCAGTCCCCGGGTAGGGTCTGTCTGAAGCCACTCATGGTCGATACCAAAACCATACATCTGACGGAGGTTGGTAAGTGCGATGCCGCAGGTGCGAGTGACCCCTTTATCGCGGATGTTGTTGAGGGCCACGATTGTGTGGGGTTTCTTCACCAAGTCGAGACGTAGGTCCGCGTACTGCTGGTTTAGGATGTGGTTCTCGAAGAGGTTTCGAACGTATTCACCTCGGTCGGTGTGGTGATGTTGCAAGTAGTCCTTCTCCCACCGAGCGAACAGGTCTCGTATCGTAAGGGGGATTTCTCCACTCTCGGTGGCTACCGCAGCAGCGAGGGCTTCAGCCTCCTTGTTGGCCTGCTCGATAAGAGGGTCTATGCCTTGCTCCAGCATTTTTAGCTTCTGGAACGATTGTTCACGAGCTTCGGCTAAGGTTAAGGCTGGATAGGTGCCAATGGTCATCTTCTTACGACCGTTGGGGGTTGAATACCGAATTAGCCACGACTTGCTGGTCTTCTTTGTGCCTTTTCTAAGCCGCAAGATGAGGTTGTCGCCATCGTAGAGTTCATGCTCGGACTTCCCCTCAGGGAGCTGAGCAGTATCTACTTCACGGGCGGTTAGTTCCTTAGCCATATTTTGCGATTTTAGCGAAATTCCCGGTAGTTTACAGGGAAAAATAATGTAAGTCATTGATATAGCGTACTTTGTGTGTTTGTCTACTTAGGTCTGCTATCGTGAATTCGCTGCGCATAGATGGCTCATTCTGGTGTCGACGCCACTGATGCCTTCTTTGTGATGACGTTCTTCACTGGCGCGAATGATGAAAGAGGGGACGCATCCGTCGAGCACCGACTTAGCTGTTAGGGACTCCCAGGTGCTGCATGGTTAGTCACTTCATCTGTCCGGAGCAAAGCTTGTGATGTCTTTTGCTTTACTGGAGGGCGGGCTTCTGCTGCTTGCTGAGATGCCTGCTACCACTTGCACAATCTGCAAGTGGTAGCGAAGGTACTGATGGCCCCCAAATTTTTGGGGGCCAATTTGGGGGCCAGCGAGCATGGGCTTCGTGTGGACATCTGAACAATATTAAACGGAACGATGTGAGTCGTTTTCTTGTTTGGTGGGGCAGGGTGAGACGGTGTGGGACGAGTGTTCCATTTTTCGCTGTTTATAAAAAACAATGACTTACGAAGCTGTGGGACGGTGTCTCACAATTTCTCGCTATACGGATTGTTGAAAAATGTCCCAGGATTTGGTAGTATATTTATCAGTCGCAAGAGAGCCGCTTTTTGTGGCTGAACTTGCATGGGGTGCAAGGGGTCGCGAGTTCGAATCCCGCCACCCCGACCAGAAATTAAAAAACCGGCTAATGCCGGTTTTTTAATTTCTATATTGAAAAAAATCAGCATACAAACTAAATTGATGCCGTTGCTTTAATTCTTCGGAGATTAATATGGATTTGTCCAGGCTGAGTAATACTGAATTGCGTGATTTGCTGCAGAAAATTCCGCTCGAATTGACGCGTCGAGAAAATCAGGAAAAAATTGATGCCTTGAATGAATTGCGTGCGTTTGCAAAAACCCGTGGTTTTTCCCTCGAGGAATTGATTGGTAAAGAAACCAAAATGAAAGTTTCTGGTGCGGGCAAGGTAAAAGTTAAATACCGCCATCCGCAAAATGCCGAGCTGGAATGGACCGGTCGTGGCCGTACACCAAAATGGGTAAGTGCCTGGGTTGATTCTGGTGGATCAATGGATATGTTGCTAGTCTGAAATGCGTATTCTACTGAGCAATGATGATGGTTATTTCGCTCCCGGTCTGGCGGCGCTTCATGGTGCTCTGACAGACCTTGGCGAGGTCATTGTTGTGGCACCAGAACAGAATCGGAGTGGCGCGAGTAATTCGCTCACCCTGGATCGACCGCTGATGTTAAAGCAGGCTGCTTCAGGGTTCCATTTTGTAAACGGTACGCCCACCGATTGTGTTCATCTTGCCGTTACCGGCATGCTGGACAATCTTCCCGATATTATCGTTTCAGGAATTAATTCCGGTGCGAATATGGGAGATGACACTATCTATTCCGGCACTGTTGCGGCTGCAACTGAAGGTTATTTGCTGGGCATTCCCTCTATTGCTATCTCTTTGACCAGTTTTGAGGGAATGCATTTTGAGACGGCCGGGCAAGTTGCCAGAGACCTTGTGGAGCGTTATATCCGCCAACCTGTATCCGGCCCTGTGTTATTGAATGTCAATGTCCCTGATATTCCTTATCAGTCACTGCAGGGGTTCGAAGTGACTCGGCTGGGGCGTCGTCACAAAGCCGAACCCGTGGTTCGCATGATTTCACCCCGAAATGAAACTGTATATTGGATTGGTGCGGCAGGGGCAGCAGCCGATGCCGGCCCCGGAACGGATTTTCATGCCGTTGATCAAGGTAAGGTATCCATTACACCGTTGCAGATTGATCTGACTCATACCCGTCAGCTTTCTGATATTCGTCAGTGGATGCAATGAGCAATCCCGGATTACAGGGTATTGGCATGACCTCGCAACGTACGCGTGCGAGGATGATTGAGCGCCTGCGTGAAAAGGGCATTCGCCACGAGGCAGTGCTACGCGCAATGGCTGCAGTGCCTCGCCACGTATTTGTCGAAGAGGCTCTTGCTTCCCGCGCCTATGAAGATACCGCCTTACCCTTGGGTCTGGGGCAAACGATTTCACAGCCCTACATTGTCGCCAGGATGATTGAATTGTTGCTGAATGGTCGTGCCACCTTGGGCAATACGCTGGAAATTGGGGCCGGCTGTGGTTACCAAGCTGCGGTTCTGGCTGAGCTAACGACTGAAGTGTATGCAGTCGAACGTTTGGCTCCTTTGCTCGAAAAGGCAAAGACAAACATGCGGATTCTCCAGCAATTCAATGTACGTCTGAAATATGCCGATGGGCATCTCGGTTTGCCTGATGCCGGGCCTTTTGACAGCATCGTTGTTGCTGCTGCAGGTTCAAAAATCCCTCCCGCGTTACTTACGCAACTCGCTCCCGGGGGGAGAATGGTCTTGCCTGTGGGCGTACAGGAGCAGTATCTTTGTCTTATTGAGCGTACCCCGCAGGGCTTTACAGAGACACGCCTCGATCCCGTGCGTTTCGTGCCTTTGCTACCTGGAACACAATGAAGCCATTTCTTGCTGCACTTATTTCTGCCTTATTCCTCACCGCTTGCAGTCAGGCACCGGTTGTTGCTGTAGACCGAACGCCCGCAACCACCGCAACTACTGCAATCACCGGGCGAACATTGGGGCTAGGGGAATATCTGGTCAAACGGGGTGATACGCTTTTCCGGATTGCTCGTGAACATGGGTTGAATCACCAGGAATTAGCCGCACTGAATAATATAGATAATCCTTCCAGCTTACGTGAGGGCCAGATTCTGCTCTTGCGCCCGAGTACGGCATCAGTTGCACCTGCTCCGGCAGCAGGGGTAGTTGCCACGCCAGTGGGCGTTGCTGCCAAGTTGGAGACCAGGTCGCTTGATGCTGAAAAGCCGGTGCCAACTGCGCCGGTTGGTGCAGTGCGTGAACCTCGTGGTGGTAAGGAGCCGTATTCTGATGAAGCCTATGCGCGGCTCAATCGTTCGGAACCGGCCAAGCTTGTTACCAGCGCCGCGCCGCCCGCCGTTGTTTCAGACAAGGGAACTGTTGAAGGGATCAACTGGGCTTGGCCGACATCAGCCAAAATCAAGACCGCTTACAGTGCCTCCGGAAACAAGGGCGTTGATTTTTCGGGAAAGCTGGGCGACCCAGTAAACGTGGCTGCTGACGGAAAAGTGCTATACGTGGGCGATGCCTTGGCTGGTTACGGCAAGCTGATTATTGTCAAGCACAGTACTGACCATTTGTCGGTATATGCACACAACAGCAAAGTGCTGGTTCGCGAAGCTCAATCAGTAAAGCAGGGTCAGAAAATTGCCGAGATGGGAAGTACAGGCACTGACAGCGTAAAACTGCATTTCGAGATTCGCAAGCAGGGCAAACCCGTTGATCCCATGCCTTTCCTTCCCCAGCGATGATTCCTGACAACGATGACGAATTGGACGAGTCGGCGGAGATTGCCGATCCGGACAGTTTGTTGTCCGATCCGGCGGTGACTGCAGTAGGTGACCCGGATCTGTTCGAGGATGTTACTCAGTTATATTTGAACGAAATTGGTGCCAAACCGCTGTTGACCGTTGCAGAGGAACTGGAAACCGCTCGCCGTGCATTGCAGGGGGATTTCCTTGCTCGTCAGAAAATGATCGAGCATAACCTCCGTCTTGTGGTCAGTATTGCCAAGCACTACCTCAACCGCGGTATCGCCCTGCTTGACCTGATTGAGGAAGGCAATCTGGGCCTGATACATGCCCTGGAAAAATTTGATCCTGAGCGGGGTTTTCGCTTTTCCACCTATGCAACCTGGTGGATTCGCCAGAGCATTGAGCGGGGGATCATGAATCAATCCAGAACGATTCGCTTGCCGGTTCACGTGGTCAAGGAAGTCAATCTTGTGCTGCGCGCAATCAGGCACCTTGAGTCCAGCGAACAGCGGGAGTCAACCATCAGGCGGGTTGCCGCCTTGATCGATCGTTCGGTCGACGAGGTTCGCTATATTTTGTCCCTGAACGATCACATGGCATCACTTGATGCACCCCTGGAGATTGATAACAGTTTATCAATGCTCGAATTGGTGCCGGATAGTAGTGGAAACGATCCGGAATCCCTGCGCCAGTCTGGCGAGGTCGATACGCTACTTGCAGGCTGGATTGACCAATTGGGTGAGCGCCAGAGGATGGTGATAGAGCGTCGCTATGGTTTGAGTGGGTATGAACCGGAAACGCTGGATGCCATCGCAAATGATCTGGGATTGACGCGCGAACGAGTGCGACAAATCCAGCTTGAGGCGCTGGATTTTCTGAGAAAGCTGGTGAAACGCGGGAAGGTTTCTCGGGACGCACTCCTTTAAGGTTTGTAGGCAGTCGTTAGCGCTTCTTGGACCGGCATCCGCTGGCGGATTTCTGAGGCGAGCTGGAACACGGACATCGCATAGAAACTGGAGCGGTTGTAACGTGTGAGCACATAAAAGTTGTTGAAGCCAAGCCAATATTCCGTGGCTTTTCCGGGGGATACCAGGTCAATCAGAGCCGCTTTGCTCTGACTGACAGGCGCACCGTGGATGCCTTGAGTTTCTAGAGCCGTGATGTCCAGATTCGGATAAATGCCTGCCTCGATCAAATCACTGGATGGTGTTGTTGCGGTTCGAGCCGGTACAGCGATCGGTTGTCCCTCTGCCCATCCATGTTGTTCAAGGAAGCGCGCAACGCTGCCGATGGCATCGTCAACGCTATTGGACAGGTCAACACGTTGGTCGCCATCAAAATCCACCGCAAAGCGGCGCTGACTTCCTGGCATAAACTGGGGTATGCCAATCGCACCTGCAAATGACCCCTTGACGCTGAGGGGATCCAGTTTGTTTTCGCGACATAGAAGCAGGAGTTGTTCGAGTTCAGTTCTGAAAAACTCGGCGCGCCGTGGATATTGGAAAGCGAGTGTAGCCAGCGCTTCGAATACCCGGAAGCCTCCGGTATTGGCACCGTAGAGCGTTTCGACACCGATAATTGCGACGATGACTTCTTCAGGAATACCGTACAAGGCACGTGCACGAATCAGGCTGGCCTTGTTTTCCTGCCAAAAGCGAACGCCGCCATTGATTCGTTGTTCATTCAGAAAACGCGGTCGGTAGCGTTCCCATGAGCGTTGAGTTGGGGAGCTGGCAGGTTTGATCAGTTGCAAGACGCGGCTATTGCTGGTGATTTGTTCAAATTGCCGGGAAAGCTCAGGCCCATTGAAGCCATGGCGTGAGACCATTTCATCAATAAAGGCACGGGTTTCCGGTAGATCGTCCAAGCGGGTCGATTCACCGGCGGCTGCGCCTTGAACGATCAATGCAAGTACAAGGCTAAACAGTGTCCGGCTCAACTTGGTCTCCAGCTGGGTGATAAAACGGGGGCAAAGTCTAACCCGATTTGTCGCGCGAAGCGATGCGACACCCCTCCCTGCGGTAATGTTCCCGTATCGGTTCTATTGGTTGGTGCGCTGCACAATATCGAGGCAGATTTATTGAATAGCTTCTAAAGCTTGAAGGTACGCGGGAATTGGGACGATAATGACATTTCAACGTGCGCAGTCCTGTGCGCCGTAGCGTAGAGAGAGAACAAGTGACGACCACTGCCTTCATTACCCATCGCGACTGCCAGTTGCATGATATGGGAACGCATCATCCGGAATGCCCGCAAAGGTTGACCGCAATCAACGATCACCTGATCGCACAAGGGATTGATGCTTACTTCGTGTATTACGACGCACCACTCGCAACATTTGAACAACTGCTGCGGGTTCATCCTGCATCGCATCTTGAGCGAATCAAGCGGGCTTCTCCAGAATTGGGGGTGGTTCATCTGGATCCGGATACGGCCATGAATCCTCACACTTGGCAGGCTGCCTTGCGCGCTGCTGGTGCTGGTTGCATGGCAGTTGATCTGGTGATGAGTGGAGAGTCTGAAAATGCGTTTTGTGCAGTTCGCCCGCCAGGCCACCACGCTGAAAAAGCAACCCCGATGGGTTTCTGCTTTTTCAACAATATAGGTGTGGCTGCACGTCATGCGCTCAAGGCACACGGGCTTGAGCGTGTTGCGATCATCGATTTCGATGTACATCACGGCAATGGGACAGAAGACTGTTTTGCTGGTGACGATCAGGTTCTGATGTGCAGTATTTTCCAGCACCCCTTCTATCCCTACAGCGGTGCCGAAAAACCTGCGGCAAACATGTGCAATGTTCCGCTCGCTGCCGGTAGCGGCGGTGAGGAATTCCGTGATGCCGTCATGCAGGTATGGACGCCTCGACTTAAAGAATTCAAACCGCAAATGATCTTTATTTCAGCAGGCTTCGATGCTCACTACGAGGACGACATGGGGGGGCTGAAGCTGGTTGAAAAGGACTATGCATGGTGTACCGAGCATCTGAAGAAGCTTGCTGCCGAGATGTGCAACAAGCGGATTGTTTCGATGCTGGAGGGTGGCTATGTGATGACCTCACTGGCCCGCAGCGTTGGCGCACATCTGCGGGCGCTGGCAGATCTCTGATTTCCGCTGTCTATTGAAAAAATTCGGGCTGGGGTAGAATCCGGCCCTCTTTTTCACGTTTCCAACGTTTTTACGGATGAATCCATGGCGTTGATTGTTCAAAAGTACGGTGGCACTTCAGTCGCCAATCCCGAGCGCATCAAGAATGTCGCACGGCGTGTAGCCCGCTTTCAGGCACAGGGGCATCAGGTAGTGGTTGTGGTTTCTGCGATGAGCGGTGAGACCAACAAGTTGATCGCTTTGGCCAAGGAAATGCAGGCCTCGCCGGATCCACGAGAACTGGATGCCGTAGTCTGTACCGGCGAGCAGGTCACAACGGGTCTTTTGGCGATGGGCCTCAAGGCAATCGGTGTTGATGCCAAGAGTTACACTGGCGCTCAAGTCAAGGTGCTGACAGACAGTACGTTTACCAAGGCGCGAATTCTCTCGATCGACGAAGAAAATATCCGTCGTGATCTCGATGCCGGCAAAGTGGTCATTGTCGCCGGCTTTCAGGGTGTTGACGCTGATGGCAACATCACCACACTCGGTCGTGGTGGTTCGGATACTTCAGGTGTCGCATTGGCTGCTGCGCTGAAGGCTGATGAATGCCAGATCTACACCGACGTTGACGGTGTCTACACCACTGATCCGCGAGTCGTGCCTGAAGCGAAGAAACTCGACACCATTACCTTCGAGGAAATGCTGGAAATGGCCAGCCTTGGCTCGAAAGTGTTGCAGATTCGTTCCGTCGAGTTCGCCGGAAAATACAAGGTCAAACTGCGCGTGCTCTCCAGCTTCCAGGATGAAGGCGAGGGTACGCTGATTACTGTTGAGGAAGACAAGAACATGGAACAACCGATCATTTCCGGGATTGCGTTTAACCGCGATGAAGCCAAGCTGACCATGTTGGGTGTACCCGATACCCCGGGTATTGCTTACCAGATTCTCGGTGCGATCGCAGATGCCAACATCGACGTGGATATGATCATCCAGAACGTTGGACATGACGGCACGACCGATTTTTCTTTCACAGTGAATCGTGGCGAGTTTGCCAAGGCCAAGGAAATTCTCGAGGCAGTGAAGGTTCGTCTGGGTGCTAGGGAAGTCACGGGTGACAGCAAAATCTGCAAGGTTTCCGCTGTAGGTGTCGGGATGCGCTCTCATCCCGGGGTCGCCTCCAAGATGTTCAAGGCCCTGGCAGACGAAGGGATCAACATCCAGATGATTTCCACCTCAGAGATCAAGATTTCCGTTGTGCTTGACGAGAAGTATCTTGAGCTTGCAGTTCGTGTGCTGCACCGTACCTTCGAACTGGATCAGTAAGGTTTGACCAAAGCGCGCGGAGCATATATTATCCGCGCCTCGTTGCAGGATGGTTCGGAGACGTGGCCGAGAGGTCGAAGGCACTCCCCTGCTAAGGGAGCATCCGGGCAAAACCTGGATCG
>CALAGF010000273.1 GCA_937892345.1 uncultured Rhodocyclaceae bacterium
ACACTCTTTCCCTACACGACGCTCTTCCGATCTCGCACCAAGCTCCACAGTTCCTTTACACCCAGACGGAATACGTTGTTGCGCCGGATCATGCTTTCACGACTCCTGTTTTTTCAGCAGCACAATTGACAGGCCGAGGATCACGGGTACGGCGGTCAGCAAGGGCCAGAAAGTGGGGGCCAGGGTGGACAGGCCCAACGCCTTGCTGAATACGCCGCGGCTGATGATCAGGAAATGCGTGGCCGGGTAGATGCGGCCGATGAAGGCGCCCATGCCCTCGAGCGAGGACACCGGGTTGAGCAGCCCGGCAAATTGCACACAGGGAATGATGGTGCCGATCATGGTCACGAACATGGCGGCGATCTGGCTCTTGGTGAAGGTGGAAGCCAGCAGGCCGAAACCGGTGGAACAGATGACGAAGATGAATGCTGCCAAGGCCAGCGTGAAGAAGCTGCCCTTGACCGGCACACCAAATACCGTGACGGCCAGTACTGTCAGAAGCAGGAAGTTGACCATCGCCAGCACGATGTAGGGCACCTGCTTGCCGAGCAGGAACTCGCTGCGCGTGACGGGTGTGACGTAGAGATTGATGATCGAGCCCAATTCCTTCTCGCGCACCACCGATAAGGCAGTCAGCATTCCCGGAATCATTAACAGCAGCAGGGGAATCACCGCCGGCACCATAGCCGGCAGGCTTTTTACATCCGGGTTGTAACGAAAGCGGGTCTCAATCGTCGCGATACCGGTGCTGACGTCCTGGCCGAGCCGTCTTTTCGCCATGTCCACCAGCCAACTCTGATGCATACCCTGGACATAGCCCTGGACCGTTTCCGCTCGCGATGGCATCGCGCCGTCGATCCAGGCGCCGATCTGGACGTGGCTGCCACGGGCGACATCACGCGCAAACCCGGCCGGAATCTCGATCGCCAGTGACAGTTCGCCGCTGCGCATGCGCCGGTCGAGGTCGGCATAGTCGGCGATCGGCGAGCGCTCGACGAAATAACGCGACCCGGAAAGGTTCAAAGTGTAGTTCTGACTGAGTACCGTCTGGTCCCGATCGAGTACGGCATAGCTGAGATCGTTAACATCCATCGTGATGCCATAACCCATGATGAGCATCAGAATCAAGCTGCCGAACAAGGCCATCGCCATGCGTACCGGGTCGCGCCGCAACTCCAGTCCTTCGCGCAGCGTGTAACTGAGAGCCCGCGCCAAACTGAAGTGACGACGCAAGCCGTGCGATGCGGCCGGCCCTCCTTGGCCGACCGTGGACACCGGTGTCGGGGTGGGGCTTTCGGGTATCGCCTCCTCATCGACCGGACCGGCTTCCTGCAAATAGGCAATGAAAGCCTCTTCCAGTGTTTTTGCGCCGCGCTTTTCGACAATCGCTCCGGGGGTATCGCTGACCAGTACGCGACCGGCATTCATCAACGAGATGCGGTCGCAGCGCTCGGCTTCGTTCATGAAATGGGTCGAGATGAAGATCGTCACCTTGTCATTGCGCGAGAGATCGATGAGCAACTGCCAGAAGGCATCCCGCGCCACCGGATCGACCCCGCTGGTCGGTTCGTCGAGGATCAGCAACTCCGGCGAATGGACCATAGCCACAGCCAATGACAGACGTTGACGTATGCCAAGCGGCAGGTTGTCGGGCAAGGAGTCGACAACCCCGGCCAGGCCAAAACGGCTGGTCAATTCGGCAAGGCGCACCGGGATTACCGGCTCCGGCACGCTGAACAGGCGCGCATGCAGCACAAGGTTTTGCTCGACCGTCAGTTCGGAATACAGCGAAAAGGCCTGCGACATATAGCCAACGCGCTGCCGCGTGGCAATGTCGCGGGCATCCACTTTCTGCCCGAACAACCAGGCTTCGCCCTCGCTCGGTGCCAGCAGGCCGGTGAGCATTTTCATCGTGGTGGTCTTACCGCAGCCGTTGGAGCCAAGAAAGCCGAATATCTCGCCACGGTGAATGCGGAAATTGACGTGGTCGACGGCGGTAAAGTCGCCAAAGCGCATGGTCAGATCGTGCGCCTCGATGGCAATATCCTCGACCGCGACAAAGGGCGGCACCTCGACCGCACGGTGGCCGCGCTTCTTTTCTTCCGGCAATAACGCGATGAAGGCTGCCTCCAGGGTTTCCGTGCCGGTACGGGCGTGTAACTCCTGCGGAGTGCCGGTGGCAAGAATTTTTCCCGCGTCCATCGCCACCAGCCAGTCGAAGCGTTCGGCCTCCTCCATGTAGGCGGTGGCCACCATCACGCTAACGCCGGGACGCTCCTGACGAATACGCGAAATCAATGACCAGAACTGGTTGCGAGCCAGCGGATCGACACCGGTCGTCGGCTCATCGAGGATCAGCAGGTCCGGATCATGGATCAGGGCGCAACACAGCCCGAGTTTCTGCTTCATGCCGCCCGAGAGCTTGCCGGCCGGGCGTTCGAGAAAATGATAAAGACCGGTCGCCTTGGTCAGGTCGTCGATACGCCGCCGGCGTTCTGCGGCATCGTGGCCGAACAGGCGACCAAAAAACTGCAGGTTGTCTTCGACCGACAAGGCCGGGTAAAGATTCTTGCCGAGCCCTTGCGGCATGTAGGCAATCGACGGACAGACCCGATTACGGTGACGCACTGCGCGCATGTCACCCCCCAGCACCACCACCTCCCCCTCCTGCACCTTGCGCGCACCGGCGATCAAGGCTAACAGGCTGGACTTGCCGACGCCGTCCGGCCCGATCAGCCCCACCATGCAGCCGGCGGGGACCGCCAGATCGATCGCATCCAGCGCCACAGTTTTACCATAGTGCAAACTGACGCCGGCAAGATCGGCGACCGAGTCATCGCCATGGCTGGCCATGGTCACTCAGGCACCTTTGTCGTCAACGATTGGGGCCACTCGGCCTGCCCGTCCAGCTTCAGCCAGGCGACGCCGGGCAGACCGGTCTTGATCTGTTTCAAATGCTGCTTGAGCAGTTCCGGATCGATACGAGCTTTCACCCGGAACATCAGTTTCTGGCGCTCGCTGGCAGTTTCCACCGTCTTGGGCGTGAATTGCGCAACACTAGCCACGAAGGACACCTGGGCCGGAATGACGTAATCGGGTGCGGCATCGAGCACGATACGTACCTCGCTCCCCATGGCCACCTTGCCGGCCACCGTTTCCGGCAGGAAAAAGGTCATGTAGACATCGCCTAGGTCGACCATGTTGAGGACCTTCCCGCCACCAGCCAATACCTCGCCGGGCTGCGCCACACGGTACTGGACGCGACCATCGCGCGGCGCCTTGAGCTGACTGTCGGCGATATCGGCTTCGATACGGGTAACGGTCGCCGCAACGGCCGTCACCGAGGAGTGCGCCCCGGTAACCTGAGACTTGGCCGCGACGATTGCCGACTGGGCAGCCGCCACCTGCGCTTTCGCCGCTGCGAGGGCTGCTTCGGCATTGTGTACGGCAGCCCGATCATCGTCGAGTTGCTGGATGGACGCGGCACCTTCGCGCGACAGCGTTTGCGAACGAACCAGGCGACGCCTGGCATTATCGAGATCACTCTCGCGCTGAACCACCACCGCCTGGGCGGCAGCCACATCGCTCTCGCGCATCTTGACCTGAGCTTCAGCGCTGGCCACGGCAGTTACCGCCTGTTGTTGCTGGGCTCGCGCCTCATCGCGCTGGGCGTTGAGGACATCGATCTGCATCTGCACCAGCACCTGACCTGCCTTGACGAAATCGCCTTCGCGGGCGGATATCTCGACCACGCGACCGGCATATTTGGTGGCAACGTCGATATCGGTCGCCTCGATGCGGCCATTGCCGCTGACAAAACCTTCGCCGGGGCCTTTGGGACGCAGCATCTGCCAAGCCACCAAAGCGACCCCGGCAATAACCACGACGACCACAGCCGGGATCAGGCCTTTCTTCAATTTCTGGAGCAACGCGTTCCCCGTTGGTGCCGCGGCAGGAGCATTCGCTGCGGCCGTTTTAGGGGGAGTCGTTGGTGTTGGTGTTGGTGTTGGTGTTGGTGTTGGTGTTGGTGTTGGTGTTGGTG
>CALAGF010000274.1 GCA_937892345.1 uncultured Rhodocyclaceae bacterium
GATCTACACAGGCGAAGACACTCTTTCCCTACACGACGCTCTTCCGATCTGGTTTCGATCAACACATGAACCGGAATCCTGCGGTCGACGCCATGTTCGCGTTCAATATCACGCAGTGCTTCGAGTTGAACTCGCACATCTCCTGCGCTGCAGGGTTTTGGGAGTGTAATGAAGGGCAGGCGACTGCCTGCGATGCCGACCAGAATTTCCATGTCCTGACGCCAGTGCGGGTGAGTCACGTCATGTACCCGAGCACCCACGCGGTTGAACGCATTGTCTGCCGACATGATCAGGCGTGCGGCCATTTCTGCATGTTCACGTTCTGCGCCCGCATGGGCACCATCCTCGCAGTCGCAGGTGATGTCGAAAATCGGCCCGAGTTCCTGTTGCAACTGCATGGCCTTCTTCATCAGCTTTTCCGAGCCCGCGTAGTGGTCGACCGCAGGCAGGATGGGGAAGGGCTTTTCGCCCGCGAACAGGACGTCTCTGGGATGGCGCATCGCAAACTTTCAGGGGAAGCGAAAAAATGATTTTACGGTTGTCGACTGCAGAAAACAAAAAAGCCGTGGCGAACCACGGCTTTTTTAACAGATGAGGCTTGATTACAGCATGCTGGCAACTGCAGCGCGCTCGTCTTCGAGTTCCTTCAGGGTGATCGCAATCTTGCCCTTGGAGTACTCGTCGATTTCCAGACCCTTGATCAGGGTGAAGGTGCCGTTCTTGCATTCGCACGGGAAGCCGAAAACCAGGCCTTCCGGAATGCCGTAGCCGTTGTCGGCCGGAGCGGGAACACCCATCGTGACCCACTCGGTGGAACCGAGGTGCCAGTCGCGGATGTGGTCGATGGCGGCATTGGCAGCAGACGCAGCGGAGGACAAGCCACGGGCTTCGATAATGGCTGCGCCACGCTTGCCAACCGTCGGCAGGAAAACGTCGTTGTTCCAGGCCGCGTCATTGATCAGCGCCTTGACGCTGTCGCCATTGGAGGTTACGCAACGGTAGTCGGCGTACATGGACGGGGAGTGGTTGCCCCAGACCACGAGTTGCTTCAGGGAAGAAACCGGACGGCCGGCCTTTTGAGCCAACTGGGTCAGTGCACGGTTGTGATCCAGACGCAGCATGCCGTGGTAGTTGTTCGGATTGGTGCGACCCACCTTGATGGCGGCAGCGCGGGCGATGTAGGCATTGGTGTTGCAGGGATTGCCAACAACCAGCACCTTGACGTCTTCCTTGGCGTTTTCGGCGATGGCCTTGCCCTGAACGGTGAAGATGGCACCGTTGGCGGTCAGCAGGTCGGCACGTTCCATGCCGGGGCCGCGCGGACGGGCGCCAACCAGCAAGCAAACGTCAGCATCCTTGAAGGCAACGTTGGGATCGTCGGTAGCGACCATGCCAGCCAGCAGCGGGAAGGCGCAGTCGTCGAGTTCCATCATGACGCCCTGAACAGCCTTTTGGGCTTGCGGCAGGTCGAGCAATTGCAGAATGACCGGCTGGTCCTTGCCGAGCATTTCGCCGGAGGCAATGCGGAACAGCAGGCTATAACCGATCTGGCCGGCGGCGCCGGTAATGGCAACGCGCATGGGGGCTTTGGACATGTATCGCTCCTGTATATGAACAGCGTGGTTGGATTGTTCGATTGGCTCGAATGCCGGCATTTTTATCGTCCTTGCGTCAGACGGCATCTGAGAATATCGATGGTAGAAGTTCGGCGTTTTTCTGTCAATTCATCATGTGTCTTATATAAGACAACTTTTCGTGGACGCTGGTTATGAAATGTGCTGAAATCTTTCGCCATGACCCGTCAAACCAGCCGTTCTGCAATGCGCTCCAGTGCTCCTACCTTCAGCCCGCTCTATCGTCAGATCAAGGAGTTCCTGATCCGCAGCCTGGAGCTGGGCGAATGGGGTCCGGGCGATGCAATCCCTAGTGAGGGAGAGTTGGCCCAGCGCTTCAACGTGAGCCAAGGGACAGTGCGCAAGGCGATTGATGAAATGGCTGCGGACAACTTGCTGGTCCGGCGTCAGGGCAAGGGGACATTCGTCGCTACACATAGCGACCCTCGGTCCTTCTATCGGTTCCTTCGTTTGGTGCCTGATGGCGGTGTTGCAGTGCCCGCGGTCAGTGATCCATTTTTCTGCGCGCAGATACCTGCTGACGAGGAAGTTGCTGCGGTACTTGGTTTGAATCCCGGTGATCCGGTGATTCACGTCAAACGCTTGCTGCGTTTTGCCGGTGAACCAGTGGTGTATGACCAAATCTATCTGGCAGGCGAATTGTTCGGGGGTTTGGTACTCGATGCGCTGAAGGGCGGCGAGCGTTCGCTTTACAGCCTTTTCGAAAGCGACTTTGGCGTGAGAATGATCAATGCAGAGGAGCATTTGAGGGCGGTGGCTGCGGATGCGGAAAGTGCAGCGTTGCTGGGTGTCGAAATCGGCAGTCCTTTGTTGCTTGTCGAGCGTACCGCCTACACCTATGGCAATAAGGCAGTTGAGTGGCGACGCGGCTTGTATTGCACCAGAGGTCACTACTATCGCAATGATCTTGGATGATCGCTGCGGAAATTTTGTTTCTCTTGAGACTGCCGCTGCTGACGCTTTTGGCAATTTTTTGAATGTATAATTACAGCTCTTTTCAAACCACGTACAAGCGGAAAACCGCATTCTTACGCGAGGAATGACGTTCATGGCAGAAATGACCATCAAGAAACGTCCAAAAAACTTGGACTTGACGACTATCAGGTTGCCCTTGCCGGGCAAGGTTTCAATTCTGCATCGCGTGAGCGGTGCGGGCTTGTTTCTTTGTTTTCCGGTAATGCTCTGGCTGTTTGGAGCGAGCCTGGAATCTGCAGAAAGCTTTGCCAACTTTAAGTCCGTCGCCGGCATGCTGCCGGTGAAGGTCATTCTTGCTGGCTTGCTATGGGCTTTTGTCCATCACTTTTGCGCCGGCATCCGCTTCCTTTTGCTGGATTTGCATGTCGCAATCGAAAAAGAGGCTGCTAGCAAATCCGCAGCTGTCGTATTCGCAGTCAGCATTCCGCTGACCCTGATCCTTTGGGGGGTTCTGCTGTGATCAACCGTATTGTTGTCGGTGCCCATTACGGCCTCAAGGACTGGATTGCGCAGCGCGCAACCGCAGTCATCATGGCGGTTTATTCGGTTCTGATCGCCGCAGTGCTGCTGGTGGTCCGTCCGGCTACGTTCGAGGCTTGGCAGGGTGTGTTTGCCAACGGCGTCATGAAGTTCTTTACCTTCCTGTTCTTCGTTAGCTTGTTTTACCATGCCTGGATCGGCATTCGTGACATCTGGATGGATTACGTCAAGCCGACCGGTATTCGTCTGACCCTGCATGTCCTGACCATTGCTGCGCTGGTGGGCTACACCGCGTGGGCTGCTGCGATTCTCTGGAGGCTGTAAGCGTGAGTATTCCTGTTCTGAAGTTTGATGCGGTCATCGTTGGTGCCGGTGGCGCCGGTCTGCGTTCCGCGATTCAATTGTCCGAAGCCGGTTTGAAGACGGCTGTCCTGTCAAAGGTTTTTCCAACCCGCTCGCACACTGTAGCTGCCCAGGGCGGCGTTGCTGCGTCTTTGGGTAATTCCGAGGAAGACCACTGGACGTGGCACATGTACGACACCGTCAAGGGCTCCGACTGGCTTGGTGACCAGGATGCCATCGAATTCATGTGCAAAAAGGCCAACGAAGTAGTTGTTGAGCTTGAGCACTATGGCATGCCCTTCGATCGTACCGACAACGGCAAGATTTATCAGCGTCCGTTTGGCGGGCATATGTCCAATTTTGGCGAAAAACCGGTACGTCGTTCTTGCGCTGCTGCTGACCGTACGGGTCACGCCATGTTGCACGCCATGTATCAGCGCAACGTCAAGGCCAATACCCAGTTCTTCGTGGAATGGATGGCACTTGACCTGATTCGTGACGAAGAGGGGCATGTCCTTGGTGTAACTGCCATGGAAATGGAAACTGGCCAGGTAGTGATTTTCCACTCCCGCGCGACTATTTTCGCAACCGGTGGTGCTGGCCGTATTTTTTACTCATCCACCAACGCCTTCATCAATACTGGCGATGGTCTCGGCATGGCTGCTCGTGCAGGTATTCCGCTTGAAGACATGGAATTCTGGCAGTTCCATCCGACCGGCGTAGCAGGTGCTGGCGTGTTGATTACCGAAGGTGTTCGCGGTGAAGGCGGCATTCTGCGTAACAGCAGCAAGGAACGCTTCATGGAACGCTACGCACCGAATGCCAAGGATCTGGCTTCGCGTGACGTGGTTTCCCGTGCCATGGCGACCGAAATCAAGGAAGGCCGTGGCTGTGGTGTCAATAAGGACTATGTCCTCCTCGACATTACCCATCTTGACCCGGCAACCATCATGAAGCGTTTGCCCGGTATTCATGAAATCGGCATTCAGTTCGCTGGTGTTGACTGCCTGAAAGAGCCGCTCCCCGTCGTTCCAACCTGTCATTACCAGATGGGTGGTATCCCCACGCATTACTCCGGCCGTGTCGTTATGCCGAAAAATGGTGATTTCAACTCGGTGGTACCGGGTTTCTACGCCGGCGGCGAATGTGCATGTGCATCGGTACACGGTGCAAACCGCTTGGGAACCAACTCCTTGCTTGATCTGCTGGTCTTTGGCAAATCTGCTGGCGACTCTGCTGTTGAAGATCTCAAGGGTGGCAAGGCTCACCGTGAGCTACCGAAGGATGCTGCTGAAAAGTCGCTGGCCCGTATTGCAGCCATCGATAATCGCAAGGGTGGTGCCAATGTTCACGAAACCCGTTTGGCAATGCAACGCACGATGCAGGATCACGCCGGTGTGTTCCGTTTCGGCGACATGCTGAAGCAGGGTGTCGAGAAAATCCTCGAAGTCGAAAAGGCTGCACGCAATCTCGAGATCAAGGATAAATCCATGGCTTGGAACACAGCACGTACCGAAGCCCTCGAAATGGAAAACCTGATCGAGGTAGCCAAGGCAACCATGATTTCCGCCGAAGCTCGCAAGGAATCTCGTGGTGCGCACGTCCGTGATGACGCGCCGGATACCGCGGAATTCCCGAATGGTCGTAATGACAAGGAATGGCTCAAGCACACGCTGTTCTCCCCGGTTGACAATTCGATCTGCTACAAGCCGGTCAATCTGCAGCCGCTGACCGTTGAAACTGTCGCCCTCAAGACGCGCTCGTACTAATCGGAGAAGAGAACATGAGCAAACGTACTGTTCAATTCAGTATTTACCGCTACGATCCGGACAAGGACGATGCGCCGTACATGCAGGATATTTCGGTTGACCTAGAGCCAACGGATCGCAAGCTCCTGGATGCCTTGACCAAACTGAAGGCCAAGGATGATTCCTTGTCTTATCGTCGCTCATGCCGCGAAGGCGTTTGCGGCTCGGATGCGATGAACATCAACGGCAAGAACGGCTTGGCCTGCCTTACTGATATTGATGAACTCAAGCAGCCGATCGTTCTGCGTCCTTTGCCTGCCCTGCCAGTCATTCGTGACCTGATCGTCGATATGACGCAGTTTTTCAAGCAATATCACTCGATCAAGCCTTATCTCATCAACAACGATCCTCCGCCGGAGCGTGAGCGTCTGCAGTCCCCAGAAGATCGCGAAGAACTCAATGGGCTCTACGAGTGCATTCTGTGTGCTTGCTGTTCCACATCATGCCCGTCGTTCTGGTGGAATCCTGACAAATTTGTCGGTCCGGCCGGCTTGCTTGCTGCTTACCGCTTCATTGCGGATACGCGTGATCAAGCAACCAACGAACGTCTCGATAATCTCGAAGACCCGTATCGCTTGTTCCGTTGCCACTCCATCATGAATTGTGTTGACGTGTGTCCGAAGGGGCTGAATCCGACCAAGGCTATCGGCAAGATCAAGGACATGATGGTCCGTCGCGCAGTCTGATGGAACGAGCCGACTATGAACGCCTGCGCTGGCGGTGTGTCCGCCGCGCATTGCTTGAACTCGATATTACGCTGACGCGTTTTCTCGATCAGGGCTTTGAGCAGCTGGATGCGGAGCAGCAGCAGGCGTTTGTCGAACTGGCCGACATGGAGGATTACGACCTCTGGGACTGGATTACCGGCAAGGAAGAGTGCAGTGATCCCCGTTACGCGCCCGTTGTGGCAATGCTACGTAAGAGTTGAGTAAGGTTGGCGCGCTAATTTCTGATCGTTAACCGCTTTTTTGGCAGTGCAGTTATAACCAACACCTGACAAGGGAATAAAACCATGACGACCGAACGCAAGGCAACCCTGAGTATTGACGGACAAGCACCCGTCGATTTTTCGATCATGTCCCCGACACACGGCAACGATTGCATCGACATTCGTACGCTGGGTGGCAAAACCGGACTGTTCACCTATGACTCCGGTTTCCTGTCGACCGCCAGCTGCAAATCCACGATTACCTTCATCGACGGTGACAAGGGCGAGTTGCTCTATCGCGGCTATCCGATCGAACAACTGGCAGAAAACTGCAACTTCCTTGAAGTTGCTTACCTGCTGAAAAATGGTGAATTGCCCAACGCGAGCGAGAAATCGAGCTTCGAAAATACCATCAAGAACCACACGATGGTGCATGACCAACTGACCCGTTTCTACAACGGTTTCCGTCGTGATGCACACCCGATGGCAGTTATGACAGGTGTCGTCGGTGCCCTATCTGCCTTCTACCACGAAGCCATGGACTACTCCGATGCAGAGCATCGCAGCATCAGCTTCAATCGCCTGGTGGCCAAGCTGCCGACTATTGTTGCGATGGCTTACAAGTACAACACGGGTCTGCCGTTCATGTATCCGGACAACGATCTGGATTACACCGCCAACTTCATGCGCATGATGTTCGGCAACCCGTGCGAGAAGTACGTGCCGAATCCGG
>CALAGF010000275.1 GCA_937892345.1 uncultured Rhodocyclaceae bacterium
CTTGCCGGAACCGGTCGGCGCTTCGAGCAACGCGCAGCCGTTATATGCTGTGGCCGCGGCTCGGCTCGCATCGTCGTGAGCAGAACGAATCTGCGATTCAGCGTACCGGATGATCTCCAGTACGTTGGCAACAGCATCCTTCTGATAGCCCTTCGGTGCCGGAGCGTTCATCGTTTTGCTCCTGCACCAAAGCGATTAACAAGGTACTGCGGGATCGGCTCAAAGCTGACTCGCGCATCCTCAATTCGCTGTTCCAGCAGCGCCGGCTGCCATGAATAGATCGTCGCCTGACCGACGTGTTGAATCTCAGTCGACAGTCGTTCGACAATGCTTTCGGAGATTTTCGGTACGTACAGGACGATTCCGCGTTCGGTGCTTGCCTTTTGGACCGTCTCCTTCTTCACATAGGCCGATACCGATCCGGTGTGAATGAGTTGGATGGCGGTCCAGATTTGTTCATGTTGGATTTTGGTGAAGACCTTCTCCGAGGGGATGCGACGAGTCCTCATGTACGCGAAAGACCCCGGCAGTCCTTCGACCTGCTCATCTTTCTTGTTTGTGTAGCCCTTGATTACTCGGCGAACCCGTTCGGCGCAGATGTCGCGACAGATGTTCTTATCCGGCTCCACTCCCGTCGCCTCGGTGCTTGAGACGAGGATGAAGCGGCGGTTGCCGCCGTCTTGTTGATTCATTTCCAAGACGGCATGGGCGGTTGTGCCTGATCCAGCGAAGAAATCGATCACGAGTGCGTCCGGGTCGCCAATCAACCGCAGCATGCGTTGAATGAGTTCCACAGGTTTTGGCGTGCTGAACAGGTCCGAGGTATCGAAGATGTCACGAAGCATTGACTTGGCCTGCCGCATGGTGGGCAGATCAGTCCAGATGGTTGGGTACGGGCGAACCGGGTTTTCTGGTGCGTACTCACGAGTGTATGGCTCCCACACTTCCTTCCCGAGCTTGATGCGCTTTTTCCAGACAAGTGTGTTGGCCTTTAGATGCTTGGCAACGCCATCCTTGCCCATCGACCATCGAGCCTCTTCGCCGTTGTCGTGAATCGGGTAGACATCATTCCCATCGGGGCCTGGAATGGGGAAGAACATTGTGGGACGGTCGCGACGAAGGCTGTTTGCGCCGTTCTTTTTGAGAAGCCGGTCGCGGAATCGAACGCCGTCATCCCTTGTCTGCGGATAGGCGCCCACGATGTGTGGCGCTTCCATGGGGACAAGATTGATAGCTTCCTTCTGCATTGCATAGCAGAGGATGAATTCGTGGTCTGGTGTAACCGCGACCTTGTTATCGTTCGGGCTATCCACCTTTCGCCAGAGGAAGCAGCCGACGAAGTTTTTCATCCCAAATATCTGCTCCATGAGCAAACCGAGATGGAACGCTTCGTTGTCGTCGATGGAAACGAAAATCAAGCCATCCTCGGCCAGCAAGTCTTTTGCAAGCTCAAGGCGCCGATACATGAACTCCAGCCATTTGCTGTGCCGATAAGCATCGTCACGGTCTACATAACAGTCGTTGTAGATGAAGTCCTTGTTTCCGGTGTTATACGGCGGGTCGATGTAGATGACCTTTGCCTGCCCGGCATGCGTCATGCGCAGATAGCGCAGAGCGTCAAAGTTGTCACCCTCGATCACGAGGTTGGGATGCGGATCGTGGCCACATGACAAGCCTGGATCGACTTCGAGAGCAACGAAGTCAGAGTTGATGGAACGGTCGTGATCAATCTCATCGCGCTCCCACAGCAGTCCTAACTTCGGCTTCCTGTCTCGCTCCCTGATTAGCCGGATCAGGTCTTCCCGGCTGTAGTCGTCGTATTTATCAGTCATTTGCGTATCGAAAAGTATTGGTCAGGTCAGCAGTTTCACGAAGCCGTCAAATGCTTCCCCGACCGCTTTGCCGATGGTCATTAGGCCTTCGCCGCCTTTTCGGACCTTATCCACTCTGTCTGCGGTGTCAGCAGTTTTGGTTAAGACCGTCTGGAATCGCGTGAGCAGCGACTTGTCTTTGGGTGAGGCGTCCTCAACCTGTTTTGAGAGTATTGCGGTACTGCGGCGGACAGCGCCGTATGCTTTCTCCAGAGCCTCTTCAACCGGGGCGACACCCCCAATCTTGTATTGCCGGAGTGCTGTGCGGATTAAATCGATCTGCCGAGCAACGAATTCCTTGACGTAGGGAGACAAGGTGCTTGTCACCATAGACTCCTGCAATGAGTCTAGTTCTGCAATCAAAGCGCCCAATTCGTCGGAAGTGAGTTCGTCTTCCTCTTTTGGAAGTGCCCATGCTGCCCATCTAAGGGAAACGAGCACGTCGCTTGGCAGGCCATTCTTGTGCCCTCGCCATTCCTGATTCAGCAGTGTTGCTGAAGCGATGTTCTTGAATCGCGAAAGAGCATCGCGAAATAATTCTTCCTGAACCCCTTGGTCGAGCAGCTTCGTTCTCGTAAGTTCGATTTCACTTCTGAGAGCGATCAGCGCAGTCGTAGCTGAGTCTTCGTCGTTCTCGCCTAGCTTCAAAACATGAATCCAGAGTTGAAGAAACTGAACCCCTGCCGCATCCGAGTGGGTCATTGCTTGCTGGTAAATCGCAAGAATTCGTGACGCTGAGTTCATTCCCTCTCCCGTGACGCATTAGCGGCGCCAATGTGTGGTCTTGATGTTAAACACTGGGGAGTAATTGTACCAGTCAGACCAGCGGCTTTATCCTTCGATTATGCGTTACGCATACTGGTGGTGTGAATAGCCTGGGCTTGCCTAGACACTCCGTAGCCGGCTCAAATACTGGTTTTCAAACTCTACCGCTGCAACGCCTTTGGTATAGCTAAATCTGACATTTTGCTTGACCGATTCAATGTTAATCACGATGATTAGTAAAATCTCAGACCGGATCAGAAAGGATCGTTCCCGATGCACATCTTCCGCCCTCCCGTTACGAGCAACCAAAAGGACTCGGCTTGGGACCGCATTAAGAACTACGTAAAGGAGGAACGGCCGCTCCAGCCGATCCGCAAGATCGTCGTCAAGGGTTCGGTCGATGTGGTGTTCCGGCGCAGCGACAAACCAATGCTCATCGTGGCTGGCGAAGCGGCTGACGCGGTAGCGTCGGTCAAGACCTACTTCAACGGCGAGAAGCTGGTGATTGAGCGAGAAGGCATGACCATCAGCTTCGGCAACAGCCGCATGACGTTCCATGGCTCGGTCGGGTCGTTCGTGATGGGCGACATCGTGAACGGCAAGGCGATGGGTACGAGCATTAGCCAAGGCAAGGTGGTCGTGGGCGTCGCACTGCCCGAGGCTCCGGCCGTCAAGATCAAGGGTAGCGGCGACG
>CALAGF010000276.1 GCA_937892345.1 uncultured Rhodocyclaceae bacterium
CTCTGGGGCGCCAGCGTGGTTGCGGACTCGCCCCACTTCTCCGCACTCTCCGCCCGCGCCTGCCCGCCGGAAATCGTCGGCAGCGCCCTCGCCTTCCAGAACGCCATCGGCTTCGCCATCACCATGGGCTCCATCCAGCTCGGCACCGCCTGGCTGGATGCATGGGGCCAGCACATCAGCTGGCTCCTCCTCCCCGGCCCCATCCTTGGGCTGATCGGGCTGTATCCGCTGTGGAAATGGAAGTGCTCAACAAATAAAGGCGCTTGAACTCAAGTCAGTATCAACTAAAGAAGCAGAACCATTTGGCGCCATGACAACTACGCAAACTCTATGCTTTAGCGCTAAAGTAGCTGACATTTACTCCCATTTTCTCCCAAAACACCATGAATATTCCCGGAAGTACCCTCAAGGCCAAGGCCGGTTTCATTCTGTTGGCGCTGGTCGGCGCCGTCATCGTTTTGCCGCTGGCTTCACCATTCGCGATCGTGCCGGCGGGTACGCGTGGTGTGATGACCACCTTCGGCAAAATCACCGATGAGGTGTACACCGAGGGCTTGCATTGGCGCTGGCCGATTGCACAGGAAATGCATCTGGTTGAGGTCCGCGTGCAAAAGGGCGAGGGCCAGGGCGACGCAGCGTCCAAGGATTTGCAGTCGGTGCAGACCAGCGTGGCCTTGAACTATCACATTGATCCCTCGGCCGTAGTCACGGTATTTCGTGACATTGGCCTCGACATTGGGGTGAAGATCATCCTGCCGTCGGTGCAGGAGGCGGTCAAAGCCGCCACGGCGCTATATACCGCCGAAGAGTTGATCGGCAAGCGGCCCGAGGTGCGCGAAAAGATTCGCGGTTTCCTGACCGAGCGCCTGACCAAGCACGGCGTGGTAGTGGACGAGTTTTCAATCACCAATTTTTCCTTTTCCCGCTCGTTTACCGATGCAGTCGAAGCCAAAACCACGGCTGAACAGCAAAAGCTGAAAGCGGAACGCGATTTGCAGCGCATTCGGGTAGAAGCCGAGCAAAAAGTGGCGCAAGCCAAGGCGGAAGCCGAGGCTTTGAAGCTGCAAAAGCAGGAGGTCACCGCCGAATTGCTCAAACTGCGCGAGATCGAAAACCAGCGCAAGGCCATTGAGAAATGGGATGGCAAGCTGCCGCAGACCATGATGGGCAACAGCGTGCCGTTTATTCAGATTGGCGCAGGAAAATAAGCCCAGGAAATTTCATTGGCTCAAGGTGCCGACAGAAAGATTGACGGGCTTTTAGCATCCCCCCATGCGATCCAGTTCGCACGGGGGTTCACCCTGCTTGAACTGATATTGACGCTCCTTATCCTGAGCGTCCTGTCGGTCACGGCCTTACCAAAGTTCATCGATTTTGGCAGCGATGCGAGAAAGGCTGTGGCGGGTAATACCCTCAGTTCATTCAAGACCAGTGCGTTGATGTTGAGAACCAAATGGCTCGTGGCCGGACAACCCAAATCTCTGCCGATCGAGAATGGCGCCACCCTCTATTTCAACGCACAAGGCTGGCCGGTATCGCAATCAGGGCAGTCCAAGGATGCTAACGGATGGGCGCTGATCGCCGGCAATAACGGCAACTGTGTTGCCATTTTTTCATCGCTCCTCTCCGGCGCCAGTGTGATTGACAAAACCTCGGTCGATACCGGAGCAGCCAAGGCCACCGATTACGATTGGTGCGCACGCGCAGGTTCCATCGGCGGGGAGGCGGCCAATGCGGAACAATGCAATTTCGTCCAATCCAGTGCCTTTGGCTCGTGTTATCCGAGCAGTCCATCGTTCTGGATCAACTACAACCCGGTGACCGGGACGGTAAGCCGCGGGAATTTCTAGCACCCCGTATCGCTCAAGGCGGGCCTTCCCGAACGGAACGACTACAAGAACAGCGCCATTTGGAAAATTTCCCGATTGGGCTAGTGCACCGTACACACCATTTCGCACATCAAGAATCAAAGGCTTAGCGGCGCATTTGGTAAACAATGGAGAAAGCCGACTGCATCGAGACAAAAATTTTGCGTATGGAAAATAGCATTTCGCAATACGCAAATGAATTTGTGTCATCCAGACGATACACAAGTTGTGTATCACCAATCTCATTTAATGATACATAATCAAAGTTGTGTAAACCTGATGATTCACAACGTTGAACATGACCAAGATATCCCCATACGAACCGCAAAACCTGCCGATTGACGAACTAGATTATCGAGCATTGATCGCGTTGGTTGGTGAGGCAAATGCAGCATTGGCTCGCTACAGCGGACTACTTCAAGGCATGGTGAATCCGGCAGTCCTGTTGTCACCGATAACGAACCAAGAAGCCGTTCTATCCTCAAAAATCGAGGGAACCCAAGCAACTCTCGAAGAGGTTCTGGAGCATGAGGCCGGGCAAACTCACGACGAGAACAAAACTCAGGATATTCGGGAAGTTCTTAATTACCGCAAGGCATTGATGCTTGCCCAGGAACAACTACAGGGAAGACCTCTTCGACTCAGCCTGTTACTGCATCTGCACACGATCTTGATGGATAGCGTTCGAGGGCAGAACAAAACGCCCGGGGAGTTTCGTAAAGAGCAAAACTGGATTGGCAGAACAGGCTGCACGATGGAGGAAGCCAGCTTCATTCCACCCAGCCCGCTGCGCCTGCACGATCATCTACAGGCGTGGGAAACCTATCTCTCAAGCACCGATTTCGACGTCCTTGCACAAACCGCCATTGCACATGCTCAATTTGAACTGATCCACCCTTTCAAGGATGGCAATGGGCGTATCGGGCGACTGTTGATCCCCTTGTTGCTTTACGCGAAAGGCCGTCTATTCAGCCCCATGTTCTACCTGAGTGCCTACTTGGAGAGCAACCGAGATGAGTACTACGCCAGGCTGAAAGCAATCTCGAAGGAGGGCGACTGGACAGGTTGGATCGCGTTTTTCCTGAGAGCGATCATCGAGCAGGCAACAGACAACACCGCCCGGGTCCAACACATCATGTCCTTGTACGACACGATGAAAGATCGAGTTCGGGCCGTTACTCATTCTCAGCACACCGCCCAGTTGGTTGATCTCCTGTTCGCAAAGCCAATTTTCCGCTCCTCAGACATCATTGAAAAATCGGAAATACCAAAACCGACCACCCACCTGTTGATTCGGCAACTTCAAGAGGATGGAATTATCAAGGTGATGCGCCAAGCATCCGGCCGACGTCCGGCGATCTATGTGTTCCCGCGACTACTCGATATCGCCGAAGGAAGAATTGACCTATCCAGACCCAAGGGATCTGAACCAGTTCAGGGGTGATGGCGCACCCGCATGCGAGTTTTGAAGAAGTCATCGCGGCTTGCAAGGCGGCGGAGATTCATGAGGTGATCGAGCGCTTGCCGGAAGGCTACCAGACCGAGGTAGGGGAGCGTGGCACTGGGCTTTCGGGTGGACAGCGCCAGCGGATTGCCATTGCGCGTGCCTTGCTCAAGCGGCCGAAGATCCTGATCTTCGACGAGGCCGTTTCGAACCTGGATCAACAGACCGCCGAGCATTTTGCGGAGACGATCAACCGGCTCAAGGGCAAGGTGACGATGATTTTTATTACCCACCAAGTGCCCAAGGGCTTGCAGGTGGATGAGGTGGTGAATATGGGGCAGCATGCAATGAGCATGCATGTGGTATCGACGGCCTCATGACCTCAGCGAATAGATTGATCGCCAGACACGACACGCATTTACAAATTCCAAATGGAGATACAGGAGCTTTGCCATGGCTTTTAAGAATGAATACGTCCCGGAATCTGCATACGAAAAATACGACATGAAAAAAGTATGTGCTGAGCACAACCAACCTCTAGGTCGAGACAGACACATTTGGTTTGAATACTGGACGGTTGACCACGAAAAAGATGCATTTCTGGTCAAGATACATAGCCATCGCGACGACAATTTCGAAGGCTTCGCTTTCAGTTGGAAGGGCGAGTGGATGTTCTTTGATGTGCGGCCTGCAGGGCATAGTTATGATCAAAAGCGGAATGCAATCTGGTTACGGTTGCTAATAAAAGGTTTTGCAGTGCCCGATCGAATCGGTGCGCAACGTGAGGTAGTGATAGCCGACTTGAAAGAGGCTCTCACGATTCGAGACACCCCGACGGACACCATCACAGACCGATCTGCCACGGTCGAATTTGTTGGGGAGCAATGGGCATGACCTATACAACTGACGTAGAAGCTTATGAAGCTCTGGCCAAGGTCAAGGCAACGAAAGCAGACATCCTCGCCTTCGTGCGCCAACTATCCGTCGATGTTGGCTTGCCAAGTGGTACCGAGACGGTGCTGTACACGGGCAAGATTGGTGATACGGACGCCTACAAATTCGTTAACGACATGCCCGACACGGTTCGGAAACTGGACGACCGAGCCTTGGCCACGCGGGTGCTGAAGTCTGATGAGTTCATAAAAAAGGTAGCCCAGGCATTCGGCGAAATCCCGAATGCGCAGGTATTCAAAGACCTCCCCGACACCAACCCCGCCAAACTCTGGATGAAAGAAGGCGGCAAAACTCCTTGGGGTGTTGCCTCGGAGATGTTCGTCAACGAGACCACAGGTCCGATCCGGTTTCTGGCACTTGACCCGGATCCAAAGAGCGTGCTGGTCAAGAACTCGAACCTTGATCAACAGACCGCCGAGCATTTTGCGCAGACGATCAACCGGCTCAAGGGCAAGGTGACG
>CALAGF010000277.1 GCA_937892345.1 uncultured Rhodocyclaceae bacterium
CCGCCGACCAGGATCACGTCGTCGATATCAGTAATCTTGCAGCCGGCATCCTTGAGTGCGGTGACGCAAGGTGCCACGGTGCGCTGGATCAGTTCATCGACCAGCGATTCAAACTTGGCGCGGGTGATCTTGAGTGCCAGATGCTTCGGGCCGGATGCGTCGGCGGTGATGTAGGGCAGGTTGATTTCGGTCTGCTGGCTGGAGGAGAGTTCGATCTTGGCCTTTTCGGCAGCTTCCTTCAGGCGTTGCAGGGCCAGCACGTCCTTCTTCAGGTCGACGCCGGATTCCTTCTTGAATTCGTCGATGATGTAGTCGATCAGGCGCTGGTCGAAGTCTTCGCCGCCGAGGAAGGTGTCGCCGTTGGTGGCCAGCACTTCGAATTGCTTTTCACCATCGACATCGGCGATTTCGATGATCGAGATGTCGAACGTACCGCCGCCGAGGTCATAGACGGCAATCTTCTTGTCCTTGCCGGACACCTTGTCCATGCCGAAAGCGAGGGCGGCAGCGGTCGGCTCGTTGATGATGCGCTTGACTTCCAGACCGGCAATGCGGCCAGCGTCCTTGGTGGCCTGGCGCTGGCTGTCGTTGAAGTAGGCCGGCACGGTGATGACGGCTTCGGTGACTTCTTCGCCGAGGTAGTCTTCGGCGGTCTTCTTCATCTTGCGCAGCACTTCGGCGGAAACCTGCGGCGGAGCGATCTTCTTGTCGCGCGCTTCAACCCAGGCATCACCGTTGTCGGCCTTGACGATCTTGAAGGGCATCAGGGAAATGTCCTTCTGCACTTCCTTTTCTTCGAAACGGCGGCCGATCAGGCGCTTGACGGCGTACAGGGTATTCTTCGGGTTGGTCACCGCCTGGCGCTTGGCCGGGGCGCCGCACAGGATTTCGCCGTCTTCGGTGTAGCCGATAACGGACGGCGTCGTGCGCGCACCTTCTGCATTTTCAATAACCTTCGGCTGGCCGCCTTCCATGATGGCGACGCAGGAGTTGGTGGTGCCGAGGTCGATACCGATAATCTTGCCCATGATGTCTTTCCTAAATTGAATTACTGATGTTCGGGAGTTGGGGATGGCTTCCCCGATTTCAAGTCTGATTTTTACGATTTACTGCGGTCGACCGCAGTAAATCGCCGTTTTTATTTGCCTTTGGCGACCATGACCAGCGCGGGACGCAACACGCGCTCGGCAATCATGTAGCCTTTTTGCAGTACGGTGACGACCGTATTGGCTTCCTGCTCGGCATCGACCATGCCGATTGCCTGATGCTTGTGCGGGTCAAATTTCTCGCCCACCGGATTGACCTCGTTCAGTGCGTTCTTTTCGAAAGCAGATACCAGTTGCTTGAGCGTCAGTTCGACACCCGACTTGAAGTTTTCGACGGTCTGTTCCGGTACCGCCAGCGCAGCTTCAAGGCTGTCCTTGACGGCCAGCAGTTCACCGGCGAATTTTTCCACGGCAAACTTGTGCGCTTTGGCGATGTCTTCTTGGGCGCGACGGCGAATGTTTTCGCCTTCGGCCTTGGCGCGCAGCCAAGCGTCGTAATGCTCGCTGGCCTTCAGTTCAAGCGCCTGAAACTGGGCTTCAATGCTGGGCAGGGAGTCGACGTTTGTCTCGGCGGGCTTGTCGGTACTTGCCGCGTGTGGATTCAATTCGGTTTCCTGAGGGTTTGCTTGATCGGACATGCAGATTCTCCAATGGGTTTCCCCCGTCAGATTGCGCCGTATCTTTACTTTTCAAGAGGCCTTGCAGTATTTTTTCCGACTACACTAAATTACATTGCCTACGCAGGCTGCGTGATACGATAAATCACTATCAAAAACCCTCAAGTCCCACAGCAAGACTGGCATACGGCGCATGGAAAACATCGGCAAATATCGCGTGATCAAGGAACTTGGCAAAGGTGCGACCGCCACAGTTTATTTGTGCGATGACCCCGATCAGGACCGCCAGGTGGCAGTCAAGGTCATTCAGTTCGGCAGTGATTCAAACGCCATGTCACGGCGGATGCGCAAGCTGTTTCTGAATGAGGGGATGGTCGCAAAGCGTCTGAATCATCCCAATATCGTGCGCATTTACGACGCAGTCGTCGAGGATGATTTCGCTTATCTGGCGATGGAGTTTGTTGACGGCTTCAGCCTTGAGGATCACACGCGCATCGACAAATTGCTGCCCATGCACCGCGTGATGGGCATTATTTTCAAATGCTGCATGGCCCTTGATGCTGCTTACCGTCAGGGCATCATCCATCGCGATATCAAACCCGCCAACATCATGGTCAGCGCGGGTGACGAGGCCAAGATTGCCGACTTTGGTCTGGCAATGAACATGAACAAGGACATGGATCGGGATTCGACCTTCATCATGGGGGTAGGGTCGCCGGCCTACATGTCGCCCGAGCAGATCAAGGGTTATCCGCTCAATCAGAAAACCGACATCTATTCCTTGGGCGTGGTGATGTTCCAGATGCTCACCGGTCGACTGCCTTTCAGAGCCAATAATCAGGCAACGCTCGTTTACAAGATCGTCAATACCGATGCGCCTTCTGTAACCTCGCTCAATCCGAATCTGCCCGAGGGGCTGAATGCCATCCTCAAGCGTGCACTCGAAAAGGATTTATACGGGCGCTATCGCAATGGTGCGGAAATGGCCAAGGATATTTCCGCAGTCCGTTACCAGATTCTTGAAGAGGATGGCACTGAGCAGGATTGTCGCCGTTTCGAGATGCTGCGCCGTCTCGAGTTCTTTACCGAGTTCGAGAACATCGAGCTCTGGGAAGTCTTGAGAGTTTCAGTCTGGCGTGAGGTGGCACCGAATGTCACGCTGATTCGAGAAGGGCAGCGCAACAAATTGTTCGGGGTGCTTGCCTCGGGTTCGGTCGAGGTTTCGGTTGAGGGCAAAGTCTTGTGCCGCCTTGGGAGCAGTGAGCCAGTCGGTGAGGTTGCCTTTCTGCATCCCTCGAATGATTTGCGCCATGCCACGGTAGTGACGCTGGAACCGACCTTGTTCGTGGAAATCAATGCGGCTGCCTTGGCTTTGTCTTCAGAAGAGCTGATGGATCGTATGCGCGGTGCATTGCTTTCCCGCATGATCAGCCGTTTGCGCCAAGTGAACAAGATTGCTGCAGCGCAAGGCGAGGCTTCTACCGTTGCCGGCAAATCATCGGTTTATCAGTCCAAACCCGGAAGCGGTAGCGGCCTGGACCAGCTCTCCCTCGAGCCGCTCTGAGGCAATGCCAACCCCGGCAACAGCCGGGGTGAGCAAGGTGCTGATCAAACCTTGAAGCGGCCGACCAGCGTAGCCAGACCTTCTGCCAGCGTTTTCAGATCATGTGCAGCACCCGCCGTTTTTTCAACGGCATTGGTGTTGTCGCGTGCCATGCCGGCAATGGCTTCAATACTGCCTTCAACATCGCTGGAGAAGCGGCGCTGCTGGTCTGTGGCGCTGGCAATCGTATCCAGACCGTGTCCAACCTCGGTGACGGAACCATTGGTCGCATCGAAAATGCTGGACACCGAAGCGACTGCAGTCTGGCTGCTTTCCAGATGGTGGATGCCTTCTTCGATACTGCGCCGCACCGCTACCGACTGGGCGCTGAGATTGGCGGTAATGGCATCGATTTCGCTGGCCGAGCGGGATGATTTTTCCGCCAACTTGCGCACTTCATCGGCAACCACGGCAAAGCCTCGTCCTTGTTCGCCCGCTCGAGCGGCTTCAATCGCTGCGTTCAGTGCCAGTAGATTGGTCTGTTCCGCAATGTCCTTTACTTCCCGAGTCATCTGGGTGATCGATTCGGTATTGCGGACGAAGTCGTTGACCGAAGTGGCCATATTGCGGACAGCGCTTTCGACAATGTTCATTTCGCCCAGCAGGGTTTTGAGGTTGCTGCTACCTTCATTGGCGCGTGCAAGGCTCTCCTGCGACTGGTGTTGAACATGCTCGGCACTTTGGGCGATCGAGGAAATGCTGGAAACCAGTTGCTCGACTGCAGCAGCGGCATCGTTGGATTTTTCGTTCTGCAGGTGGGAGCTTTGAGAAACCTGATCGGCGCTGTCGGATAGCGCTGCCACGCGTGATGAAACCTGAGCTGCCGCATCACGTACCTGACGAATCAGCTGATTGAAATTCTCCATCATTTCGTTGAATACTTTGGCTGCCTGGCCGACTTCATCTTGCCCCTTGACCGGCAAGCGTCGTGTCAGGTCGCCTTCGCCACGGGCAATGTCGGCAAGACCCTGGCGCAAATCGTCAAGCGGTGCGGTCACGAAATGGTGGGTAAGCAGATAGATGATGACCAGCAGTGCCCCCAGCGCACCCAACGCAGCACCGGCAATCTTGAGCCGGAAACTGGCAACTTCTGCTTCGACCGAGTCCAGCGACACCTTCATGCTGACTACGCCAAGTACCGTGCCTTCCGGGACCTGATGGCAGGCGATGCAGTCCTTCCCGAGATAGTTGGCCGACGCCTTGGTTGGATTGATGACTTGCAGATAAGACGAGTCGTTGCTGGTTTCAACCGAAATGTAGGGTTTCCCGCTACGCATCACTTCCTGTTCATGGCTGTTGAGTTGCCGCTGGTCCTTGGTGTCCGGACCGTAGAGCTTGGTCACGGCTTCGCCCCGGGCGACATGCAGGTCCTTGATGACGGAGAGCTGTTTGATCTGATCAAGGAAAACTTCACGTTGTCCGACGGTGCCGGTGATCATCATGCCGGTCAGGCCGGCCATGGTCATTTCGTGAATGCTTTTGGAGAAATCTTGTGCCTGGCGGATCGCTGTGTCTCGATTGACCTGGGTCATCCAGACGATTGCCCCGGCCCAGATGATGGCAAGGACCACCCAGATTGCAGCTGTCAAACGTACCCAGATTTTTACATTGGCAAAGCTTGGCATGGCGACAAATTCCCCTTTTTATCCCGTGCCCGGTTCAGGCACTCAGATCGATTTGCTGGATTGTGCCAGTCGTACCATCTTCATGCAAAAATATTCCAGAAGTGCGAATCTCCCCAAGTAAACCATTCGCATCATTTTTCAGATGGAATGGCGTGCCGATGTGCTGCAGTGAGATCGCGCCTACACCTGCGCTGCCGAGCGTTTGCAGGTTCTGATTTGCCCCGTCAGCCCCTTGCCACAGCATGAGCCGACTGAAGGCAGCGTCGTTTTCATCAATCCAGCCGTTTCCGTCGTCGTCCAGCAGGGCGAGTTCGGCAAAACCATCGCCACCTGTGGGGCCGAACATTTCGCTGCCGTTGTTGATGCGACCGTCCCGATTACGGTCGAAAACCAGATAGCCGCTGCCGTGGCTCAAGCTGGCAATATTTTCAGCGCTGCCATCTGCATCAAGATCGAAGGAGAAGCGCTGGTTGATCAGACTGGCGGCATTCCCGGAAAAGTTGAGTACAAGCGGGTCGACCTTGCGTTCGGGTTGGCCGAACGCAATCCTCGTTGAACTGTCTTCCACATAACTACGCGACATGCTGAGTTCGAGCTCGAAGCTGATTTTCTGTCCATCAGCGGTCAACACGGTTCCACTCGCAGAAAAGCGGGTGTGTTCGCTTTCCTGATAGTGGGTTTGCTGAACATATTCCATCCCGCTGCTCGTACTCGGCAGGGCAATGGCTGCGCTCACCTGGGTCGTCTCGGTCGCCGCTTGCGCGTGTTCGGTATGCAACGCCGCCGGGTCGAAAAGTTTGAGCTTTTGGCCGGTTAAAGCCTCGATCATCAGGCGTATGAGCTGCGTCCGGGGATCGTCCGCCAGCGCTTGATCGGAACGAGAGGTTTTGTCGCTGGCCGCAGCACTTTGACCTGCCACGGATAGCGTGACGGGGTCGGTGGCCGGCGATGGCGCGGCACTGAGGGGTGCCGTTTCCTGCCAGCTCCGCAGGGATTCGCTGACTTGCCGTTGCTGTACTTGCGCATGCTTGGCATGCATTTGCATTTCGCTGCTGGCGATTTTCATGGTGGACTCCTCGGCAGGGATAAGTCCACTACGGCCAAATTCGCAGGAAGTTAAGGCGAAACGAGGAGAGGTTGTAGCCAGCGCTTGAGTGTGTTGAGGTCAAGCGCACCACTTTGTCTTGCGATTTCGCGACCCTGCCGGAAAACAATCAGGGTGGGAATGCTGCGGATGGCATGGCGTGCAGCAATGTCCTGATGCGCTTCGGTATCGACCTTTAAAAAGCGGGCTTGCGGTTCAAGGTCGATGGCGGCCTGATGGAAATTGGGCGCCATCATTCTGCAAGGCCCGCACCAGGACGCCCAGAAGTCGACAACCAAGGGCAGGTCGTTGCGTGCGAGATGACGAGCAAATCCCGTGGCGTCGACTGCCAGCGGTTCGCCACTGAATATCGGGCGATGACACTGCCCGCAATTCGGTGAAGCGTTGATTTTTGCCGCTGGCACGCGGTTGACCGCAGCACAGTGAGGGCAGACAAGATGCAGATGGTCAGACATTGCGGACTCCGGCGTATCAGATGCTTCCGATGTATGGCCGGTGTGATTCAATTCAAGTGTCTGCGCCGTGGCGCAAGGCTTCTCGCCTGGCTGTTTCGAGTGCTTCCGGGTTGCTCGGTGTGCGGGTGTCCCAGCCACCGAGATGGCGCTCACACAGGTTCGCCAGCGCAGCGATCCACGCCGGGTCGTCATTGAGTGCGGGGATGTAGTGGCAACTGCCGCCTCCTGCCGAAAGAAAATCGTGCTTTCCTTCCTGGGCAATTTCCTCAAGTGTTTCCAGGCAGTCGGCAACAAATCCCGGGCAGATCACGTCAACCCTGTTGATGCCTTGCTTGCCCCATGCTTCCAGCGTTGGTGCGGTATAGGGTTGCAACCATTCCGCCTTGCCGAAGCGCGATTGGAAGCAGATGCGGTACTGGTTTTCCTCAAGCTTCAGACGTTCGGCCAGCAGGCGCCCGGTCTTGTGACATTCGCAGAAATAGGGGTCGCCGAGTTCCAGGCTGCGCTTCGGTAGCCCGTGAAAGCTGATCAGCAAGCGGTCATTGCTACCGAGCGGCCCATTTTTTGTCCAGTGACGGCGAACCGAGGCTTCAAGGGCATCAAGATACGCGGTGTCGTCGTGATAATTGCGAATAAAGCGCATTTCCGGCTGATTGCGAGTCTGCAATAGCCAGCGTGCGGCTGCGTCGACTACCGTGGCCGTAGTGCTGGCAGCATATTGCGGATACATCGGCACGATCAGTATCCGTTGGTGGCCTTCCGCCTTGAGCTGGCTCAGCACGTCGGGCAGGGCTGGATCGCCATAGCGCATGGCATAGGTGACGCTGAGGTGGTGCCCGCGTTCGCCGAGCAGCCCTTTGAGCAGGGTCGTCTGGCGCTGGGTATGGACGCGCAAGGGTGATCCTTCAGGCATCCAGACACTGGCGTATTTGGCGGCTGATTTTTTCGGTCGAATGTTGAGAATGATGCCGTTGAGAATGAGCCACCAGAGTGCCTTGGGAATTTCCACGACTCGCGGGTCGGATAGAAATTCTTTCAGGTAGCTGCGCAAGGCCGGTGCGGTGGGCGCTTCCGGCGTGCCGAGATTGACCAGGACGACGGCCGTGCGGGAAGGGGTGCCGTGCCGGTAGGACGGTTCGGGTTGAAAGCGGGGCATCAATTCTCGTTATTGAAGGATAGGGCTGACGATAACAGGCGGGCGGTGATATCCACGATCGGAATCACCCGCTCGTAGGCCATGCGCGTCGGGCCGATGACACCGACCGAGCCGACGATTTGGCCGTCAACCTCATAAGGCGCGGTAACCACGCTGCATTCGTCAAGCGGCGCCAGACCGGATTCGCCGCCGATGAAAATCTGCACGCCCTCCGCCCGGTTTGACACGTCGAGCAGGCGCATCAGGCTGGAGCGCTGCTCGAACAAGTCGAACAGTTCGCGCAGGCGCTTCATGTTGGACGACAGTTCCTCGACATCAAGCAGGTTCTTTTCACCGGAG
>CALAGF010000278.1 GCA_937892345.1 uncultured Rhodocyclaceae bacterium
TGCACTGCTCGGTGATGGGCCGTGAAGCCCTGCAGGCCGCCATCGCCAACTACCGCGGTGAGGAGTGGTCGGACGACCACGAAGAAGGCGCGCTGATCTGCAAGTGCTTCGCCATCGACGCGGTCATGATCGAGGACGTGGTCAAGGCCAACGACCTCAACACCGTTGAGGAAGTGACCTTCTACACCAAGGCCGGCGGTGGTTGCGCCGCCTGCCACGAGGGCATCGAGGAAATCCTCGCCAAGGTCAAGGCCGAGCGGCCGGGCATGGGTGAAACCTCGCCGCCGGCTGCCTGCCCGGCGACGCCGGAAGCGCCGAAGCCGCCGACCAAGAAGCTGTCGATCGTCGAGAAGATCGCCAAGATCCAGGAAGTGCTGGAGTCGGTTCGCCCGATGCTGCAGCGCGACCACGGCGATGTCGAACTGGCCGATGTCCAGGGCAAGAAGATCTACGTGCACCTGAAGGGCGCCTGCTCCGGCTGCATGATGGAAGCCGCCACCCTGAGTGGCATCCAGCAGAAGATGATCGAAGCACTCGGCGAGCTGGTGCAGGTGCTGCCGTCGTCGCACATGCCGGTCGAGGCCTGAGCCCCCAACCCCAACAGAGAACTTAAAAGGACAGCGCCATGGAACCGATCTATCTGGACAACAACGCCACCACGCGCTGCGACCCCGCCGTGGTGGAAGCCATGCTCCCCTTCTTTACGGAGCATTTCGGCAACGCCTCGTCGATCCACGCTTTCGGCTGTGAAGTCGGCAAGGCGCTGAAGAAAGCCCGCGGCCAAGTGCAGGCGCTGCTCGGCGCCGAGCATGATTCGGAAATCATCTTCACCTCCTGCGGCACAGAGTCCGACTCGACCGCCATCCTCTCGGCGCTCAAGGCCCAGCCGGAACGCAACACGGTGATCACGACCAACGTCGAGCACCCGGCCATCCTGACGCTGTGCGAATGGCTGGAGAAGGAAGGCTACATCGTCCACAAGCTGAAAGTGGACAAGAAGGGCCGCATCGACATGGACGAGTACAAGTCCCTGTTGCACGACCGCGTCGCCGTCGTGTCGGCCATGTGGGCCAACAACGAGACGGGCACCATCTTCCCGGTCGTCGAGATGGCCGAACTGGCTTCGGCCAAGGGCATCATGTTCCATACCGACGCGGTGCAGGCCGTCGGCAAGATTCCCATCGACCTGAAGAACACCAAGATCGACATGCTGTCGCTCTCCGGCCACAAGCTGCATGCGCCCAAGGGTATCGGCGTGCTCTACCTGCGTCGCGGCTGCCGCTTCCGCCCGTTGCTGCGTGGCGGCCACCAGGAGCGCGGCCGCCGGGCCGGCACCGAGAACTCGGCGTCCATCGTCGGCCTCGGCATGGCCTGCGAACTGGCGATGAAGCACATGGAAGCCGAGAACACCACGGTGAAGCGCCTGCGCGACAAGCTGGAGGCCGGCATCCTGAGCCAGATCACGCATTGTTTCCCGACCGGCGACGTCAGCAACCGCCTGCCCAACACCAGCAACATCGCTTTCGAATACATCGAGGGCGAAGCCATCCTGCTGCTGCTGAACAAGCTCGGCATCGCCGCCAGTTCCGGCTCGGCCTGTACTTCGGGTTCGCTTGAACCGTCGCATGTGATGCGTGCCATGGGCATCCCCTACACCGCTGCCCACGGCACGATCCGCTTCTCGCTCTCGGTCTATAACACCGAAGCCGAGGTTGATCGGGTCATTGAAGCAGTGCCGCCCATCGTCGCCCAGTTGCGCAAGCTGTCGCCCTACTGGAAGGACTCGGGTCCCGCTGCCGCAGGCGAGACCTTCGCGCCGATCTACGCCTGATTGCCACCGTTTTTCATCAGTCTCTCTCTGCAGTAACTTTGGCTCGGCTCCGGAAGACATTCCGGAGCCGCTTTTTTTGTGCGTGATGACGAGGGGGCCGGAGTCCAACGGTATACTCGGTCACTGAGTCAAAAATAAAGTGCCGTCAAGGGCACGGGGGAGAGCACTGGTGATCGACACATTCCGCAAGTACGCCTCGCATGGCTGCGGGGTCATGCTGGTTTTTTCGCTGTTTATCGGGTCGACCGCTGCAATCGGCCAGGAAATCCGGCCACAGGTCAGCGGACAAACACTCTATCTGCCCATCTACTCACACATGAGTTACGGCAATATCGGCCGGCGCGGCACGCCATCCCAGGTATTGCTCTCCGCGCTGGTCAGCATCCGCAACACCGATGTCAAAAAGCCGCTGCGCGTGCGTTATGCCCGTTACTACGACACCGCCGGCAAGCTGATTGGCGAACACGTACCCAGCCCCATCGTGATTCCGCCACTCGGTACGCATGAACTTTTCGTTGAACTGAACGATGCCTCTGGCGGCTCCGGTGCCAACTTCATCATCCGCTGGGATGCCGATCAGGCCATCAACCCGCCATTGGTCGAATCGCTGCATGCCAACATGGATGGCGGCAAGGCGATCATTTTCACCACCCAGTCTGTCCCGATCAGCGAATAGGTCCGGCCCAAATTGGCGACTCCGAACGCTCCGATCCAGGCCGGTTACATCATCCGCCTGCTCTACATTGCGCTGGCCTTGCTGATCTGCGTGCATGTATTCGGCACGGTAGGCTACATGTGGCTGACCGACCACAAATACTCGTGGTTCGACTGCTTTTACATGACCTTCATCACCGTCGCCACCATCGGCTTCGGCGAAATCATCGACATGACCAGCAACCCGCCGGCGCGCGTATTTACCGTGATCATCGGCATTCTGGGTGCCGGCAACCTGTCGATGCTGTTTTCGGTGGTTACCGTCGTCCTGCTGGAAACCGACCTCAATGGCACGCTGCGGAGAAAGCGCATGGAAAAGAACATCACCCGCCTCAAAGGGCATTACATTCTCTGCGGCTTCGGCCGTGTTGGCCGCAACACCAGCCGCGAGCTGGAAGCGACGCATCGCCATTTCGTTGCCATCGATGAAGACCCAAACAAGCTGCACGAATACCGCGAGAAAAATCCCGGTTTTCTCTCGCTGCATGCCGATGCGAGCGACGATGACGTATTGCAGTTGGCAGGCATTCAGGACGCCAACGGGGTGTTCGCCGTCACCGGTGACGATTCGCGCAACCTGATGATCGTGATCACCGCACGCCAGCTCAACCCGGCGATCCGCATCGTGGCACGTTGCCACGAAACAAGAAATATCGAAAAGATGCGCAAGGCAGGTGCCGACGCCATCGTTTCCCCGGACTTTACCGGCGGCATGCGCATTGCCTCGGCAATGGTGCGTCCTCACGTGGTTTCCTTCCTCGACGAAATGCTCAAGTCGGAACGCAATCTGCGCATTGAGGAAGTCCCGGTCCCGGCAGACTTCAAGGCGCGAACCCTGGGGTCGCTGCAACTTGCCGGAAACAACCACATCCTGCTGGCTGTACGCGAAACCAACGGCAACTGGCTGTTCAATCCGGACAAGGGGTTCCTGCTGCAACCGGGGCATACGCTGATCGCCATGGCCAACCCGCTCGGCCGTCAGGAAATCGGCAGCAGCCTGATCGAATCGGCCGCCTGAAACAGGCTATTTGACCCGGATTTCGACGCGCCGGTTTCGTGCCTCCGGGATACCCGGGCGGGTAGCAACCAGCGGCTCACGCTCACCGCGGCCCACCGCACTGACCCGCGAGAGATTGATTCCCTTGCCGCGGATCAAGGCCAGAACAGCCTTCGCACGCTTCAGCGACAACTCGTCGTTCAATGCATTGCTGCCCATTTCATCGGTATGCCCGATCACGATCAGTTCGGGGGCTGGCATTTCTTCCATCTCCAGCAGCACCTTGTCGAGCAATTGCCGGGAAGCTCGGGTCAGTGCCGTGTTGCCGAACTCGAAATACAAGGTATAGGAACGGGGACGGGCAGGCAGCGCTTCCATCACGGGTTGATAACGCCGATTCAAGGCCGCCGGATCGGCGTTATCAACCTGAATACCCAGCGTACCGAACTGTGCCGACTGATAGGGCTTGTCCAGCGCCAAGGCTTTGCCGCGTGATTCGACAATGATTGAACTGGGCGTACCGTCGGCCTGCGGCAACAGGGTGATGCGTTCGCCACTGGCACAGCCTTGGAGCATGACAACTACGGCAAAAACCTGCCAGAAACTAGTTCTCATCCGGTACTTCAACGATGAACTCCGTGCCGCGGATGCCGATGGTTGCCGTGGGTGTAGAGACTTTGACCGCCCTTGGATTGAGCTTGCCGATCAGGCCGGTAACATAACGCAGGCTGCCACGAACGATAGAGGTATCGACTTCACCTTCGCGCGTGGTCGGGTTATAGGCAAAGGCACGAATGTCGAAGACGCTATTCGGACCAAGGCTGATCAAGGTTTCATCGCGCATGCTGATCCCCACGCTGCCACCGCGACCAACCACCACCCGGTCACCTGCCTGAACCGGATCCCCCACTGCAACAAGCAGCGGGTTGCCGGAACGGATGATCTGCACGGGTGCCTGCAAGGTCTTGACGATACCGGCGTCGTCAAGCGCCAATGCGGGCAATGCGAAAGCGCTTAACAGGGCAAGGAGAAAGGCAAAACGCATGATCAGGAAGCGCCGGGTTCAGGCCGCAAGAGAATCGGCCAAGGTAAGAATCAGCGGCCATTTTAAATCAGCCAGCATTTAGCTGTACAAGGAATTGCTTGATTTCCCGAAGTACCTGCGCCGCCTGGTCACGATGCGGCGAATGACCGCAGGCTTCAAGCACCGCCAGCCGCACATCGCCAGCCTGCTCGGCAATCACTTCGATCTGGCGCAGGGTGGCGTATTCGTCCTCCCGGCCCTGCATGGCCAGGACCGGACAGCGGATTTTTGCCAGGAAAGCCTCAATGTTCCAGTCGCGAAATGCCGGCGACAGCCAGCAATCATTCCAGTCATAAAACACCCGAGTTGCATCCCGGTGATAACGGGCAAGCCGCTTCGGCCAGTCCGTTTCATCCCAGATCTTTCTGGCAGCAACGATACCGGCCAGTGTTTCTTCCTCGACGAATTCGTGCGGTGCCATCACCACCAGCCCTGCCGGAGACTGCGGAAATGCCCCGGCAAAAATAAGCGCAATACTGCCGCCATCGCTGTGCCCGATGAGTACCGGCCGTGCTATCCCGAGCGCCTGCAACACTGCTGGCAGAAAGACCTCGCCCTCGCGATGCATGTAGCGCGGCGTGCGTGCTTCAGGCCAGGGATCGGACTGCCCGTAACCGGGACGTGAATAAGCCACCACCCGATGCCCGGTCGCTGCCGCCAGTTGCTGCGGAAAATCCCGCCACATCGTGATGCAACCCAAGCCTTCGTGCAGCAGCACGAGCGGCGGTTTTCCCGGCAGCGTGGCCGGCAGATCAAGCACCTCAATCTGCAGTCCGGCAATTTCGATGTGCTTCATGGTGCCAACAGGAAATCGCGAACGACGTCGATCTGCTCGGGCGTCTGAAACATTGGAGCGTGTCCCACGCCGGCAATTTCAGCCAGTTTCGCTTGTGGACCGCAGTTCGCCATTTGCGCCCAGGTGGCGGCCGTGAGCAAATCCGATTCGGCCCCGCGAATCGCCAGCGTCGGGCAGGATATCGCCAGATACAAAGGCCACAGGTCGATGTCACCACCGCTGTAGGCAGCGCGGAAAGGCTCGGCAATGCGTGGATCGTAGCGGAAGGCCCAACGCCCGTCGGATCGCTGGGCAATGCTGTGCTCGGTCAGGTGGTACCACTGCGCATCGCTCAAGTCACCAAACGGCGCGCTCACCGATTTGACGTAGGCAATGGCCTCATCGATGCTGGCCCAGTCCGGATCAGCGCCAACGTAGGCCGCAATGCGTTCCAGCGACTCGGCGGTAATCACCGGGCCGACATCGTTGAGTACCAGCTTGCGAACCGGCGTGCCTTCCTGGGCCGCCAGCGCCATGCCGATCAAACCGCCCATTGAGGTACCGACCCAATGCACGCTTTCCACATTCAGGCGGGCAATCAGGGTCACCATATCGGCCATGTACTGCGGTATGCCGTAGCCGGCAGGGTTGCGCAAGCGGCCGCTCTGGCCCCGCCCGACAACGTCCGGGCAAATCACGCGATAGTGGCTGCACAGCGATTCAGCCAAGGCATCGAAATCACGGGCATTGCGGGTCAAACCATGGACGCAGACCAGGACTCGCGGGTTGTCCCGCGCTCCCCATTCAGTGAATGCCATCCGGTGCAGGCCTGAGGGGCTCAGGCATTGCACGGTGTGTTGTTTATAGTTCATGTCTCTCTTCCTCCTCCATGAAATGTATCACCGTCCGTGCCAGTAACGACGCCCTGCATGCCGCCAGCCGACGACCTCAGCCCCACCTGCCTGCAAAGAAACCCGCAGCATGCCGTCCTGATCGGTACGCCAAAGCCTTGCACCGCTTGCGGCATAACGTGCCAACACCTGCCCTTGCGGATGCCCGAAACGATTGCGATAGCCCACCGAAAACAGCACATCGCGGGCGTTGACCGCAGCAATGAAGGCCTCAGTCGACGAGGTAGCGGAACCGTGGTGCGGCGCCAGCAGCACATCTGCCCGCAGGGCGGCAGCATCCCGGCGCAAGAGTACCGATTCGGCAGCGGCCTCGATATCCGCCGTCAGCAAAACCTGATGCCCGCCGACGCTGATCCCCAGCACGCAGGAAAGATCGTTGCCAGCGAGCGTTCTTGCGTCCAGCGGACGCGGATGCCGCAGCGTGAAGCTCACCCCATCGACCTCCCAAGGCGCTTCGTCGGCACAGTTTACTGCCTTGTCGAGCGCGGTCGAGGCGAGAATCCGCGCCACCGGCATGCTGGCGAGCAGCGAGGCCAGTCCGCCGGCGTGATCGCTATCATCGTGCGTGACAATCAGCACATCGATACGGTCAACGCCCAGCCAGCGCAAAAATGGCAACAGCACTCGCTGGCCTGCATCCGACTCGGCGTTGTAGCGCGGCCCCGGATCAAACACCAAAACCTGCGAATGCGTACGCACCACGACCGACTGGCCCTGCCCGACATCCAGCACATCAATGCGCGCTTCGCCCGGCGGGATTTCCTCGGCAGGCCAGAACAGCAGCGGCAAGATGAAAATCAAGCCCATTGCCCGGCCGGGCATGCCTCGCGGCAACAGGCAAATCGCCACCCCCAGGCCTGCCACCACGGCCGCCCACCACGGCGGCGCAGCAGCCTGCCAGACGGGCCATCCGGCACACCAGCCGAGAAATGGCATCAGTCCATCAAGCACCCAATGCCCTGCCTGAAAAATTGGCGTCCACGGCAGCAGCGCTGCCAATAGCGCCAAGGGCGTGACAATGAAGCTGATCACCGGCACAGCGACCGCATTGGCCAAGGGCGAAACCAATGAAAACTGCTGGAACACCACCAGCAAGATCGGCAAGGTAGCCAAGGTTGCGGCCCATTGCACCATGCCCCATTCCCGCAATCGCTGCCGCCAACCGTGCGCCCCCCGCGCATGCGCCGCTCCGATGTAAAGCAGCGCGGCGACAGCAGCAAAGGAAAGCCAGAAACCGGCAGCCATGATCGCCCAAGGATCAAGCAGCAGTACCACCCCCATGGCCAGGGCCAAGACGCTTGAAGGCGGCACAAGTCGATTCGACAACATGGCCGCCAGCGCGACCAGCAGCATGTAGAGCGTGCGCTGTGCCGGCACGCCAAAACCCGCAAGCAGCGCATAGGCAAACGCCGCCAGCGCCGCCCCAAGCAGCCCTGCCTTTTGTGCCGGCCAGCGCAAGGGCAAGCCGGGCACTCGCCGCCATAAAACATTGATCAGCCAGCCGAACAGACCCGCCACCATGGTCACATGCAGGCCACTAATCGACATCAGATGCGTCGTGCCCGTGCGATTGAAAATTGTCCATAAACCACCGTCGACCGCTGCCTGATCGCCGATGGCCAGCGCACTCAGCACGCCGCGCCAAGGCCAGGATGCATCGGGCAAGGCCGTTTGAAAGCGTGTTCCAATGGCCGTCCGCAGGCGTTCCACAGCATAGGCGGGATGCCAGACCATGGATTTCAGGCGCTCAGCCGGGCCCGGACGGACATAGCCGCCCGCGCGTATGCCCCGCTCAAGCAGCCAGACTTCGTAATCGAAACCACCGGGATTGGCGCCGCCATGCGGCCGTTTCAGGCGAACGGAAAATTGCCAACGCTCGCCGGGCAGCACCTGCATACCGCGATACCAAGCCAGCTGCACGCGGGTCGGTACGATGGCTTCTGCGGTCAACACACGCTCAATCACAAATTCGAAACGCTGACCGTGCTCGAAAGCCTGCGGCATACCGGCGACCACTCCAATCACCACGACATCCCGCCCCTCCCAATCGGCTCCCAGCGCATCGGCCAATCGGGATTCGGCACGCCAAGCGGCCCACGAAAATCCCAGCAGAAAACACCCCACACCGGCCAGGACTCTGCGCCACGCACGATCACCGCAAAGGCGCGGCAAAATCAAGGCGACCGCCGACAGGATCAAAGGCAAGCAGTCCGGCAACAACTCGCAGCGCTGCAAGCAAGCCACCCCGGCGGCGAAAAAAAGCACGGCCCAATTCATGCCAATATCATGGCACAAATCGTCACCAACGCAGTGCAGCGCCTTTGGGATAATCAGCGCATGCGACGCACCCTGAAAAAATACCTGCCAGATCCGGAAAGCATCCGCAACAACCGCTGGTTGCGGCCCTTCGCCGGCAGCCTGCTCCACCCCAGACTCTGGCACCTGAACCGGCATTCCGCCGCCGGCGCGGTCGCCACCGGGTTGTTCTGCGGCCTGATTCCCGGTCCGTTGCAAATGCTGGCGGCGGCGCTCTGCGCCTTGGTCTTCAAGGTCAACCTGCCATTGGCCTTGCTGACCACGCTCTACACCAACCCGGTCACCATCGTTCCGCTCTATTTGCTGGCCTACCAGATCGGCCGCTGGGTGCTGGGCGACGGCAGCGGCTTTGTTACGCCGCCCGCCTTTTCCGCCACCGATTTCATCGGCTGGAGCAGCGCCATGCAGCAATGGATGCTCAGCGTCGCGACCCCGCTCGGGATCGGCCTGCTGCTACTCGCCAGCGGACTGGCCTTGGGCGGCTACCTGCTCACCCGTGCTGCCTGGCAGATTTACCTGATCGCAGCCTGGCGCAAGCGTTTCAAACGTTAAATTCGCGGCAGCAGATTGACCTGTACCGGGCAAAGGCCTTTCAGCCTGCCTCCAAACGTCCATCATTCAGCACCACGATGCGGTCTGCCCGGGCGGCCAGCGCACGGTCGTGGGTCACCATCACCAGACTCGCGCCCTGACTGCGCACTCGCTGAATCAGCAGATCGAATACGATGCCGGCCGTTTGGCTGTCGAGATTGCCGGTGGGTTCATCGGCCAGAATGCATGAGGGTTCGCTGACCAGGGCACGGGCAATGGCGGCGCGCTGGCGTTCGCCCCCCGACAGTTCGCCGGGTCGGTGTTCGAGACGATGGCCCAGGCCAACGGCTTCAAGCATCGCGGCGGCGCTGGCCAAGGCTTCGCTACGGGGCCGGCGGCGAATCAGGAGCGGCATGGCAACGTTTTCCAGCGCCGAAAACTCGGCGAGCAGATGGTGGAACTGGTAAACGAAACCCAGGTGCCGGTTGCGCCAGTCACCACGGTCAACTTCGCCCAGCGAGGAAAAATCACGGCCTTGCAGGGTGACGCTGCCGGCACTGGGCGCATCCAGCCCGCCCAGCAGGTGGAGCAGCGTACTTTTGCCGGAACCGGAAGCGCCGACGATGGCCAGGGTTTGACCGGCTTCGACTTGCAGATGGATATCGGTCAATACCGGCACTTCAAGGCCGCCGCCGCGAAATACCTTGCCCAGACCACGGGCGACGAGAATCGGTGAAAAAACAGGATTACTCATAGCGCAGTGCCTCGGCCGGATTGACGCGGGAAGCCCGCCAGCTCGGGTACAACGTCGCCAGCAGCGAGAGCGCGAAGGCAATACCGGTCACGCCCCAGACATCGCCCCACTGCAAGTCGGAGGGCAGATCAGAGATGTAATACACCTCCTTGGACAGAAATTGGGTGCCAAGCAAGCGCTCGATGGCCGGGACCACCACATCCACGTTCAGCGCCAGCAGCACGCCGCCAATCACGCCCAGCCCAAGCCCGATCATCCCGACCAAGGCGCCCTGCACGACGAAAATGGCCATGATCGAACGCGGCCGTGCGCCCAGGGTCCGCAGAATGGCAATGTCAGCCTGCTTGTCGGTGACCGCCATCACCAGCGTCGATACGAGGTTGAAGGCAGCGACGGCAACAATCAGCGACAAGATGATGAACATCATCGTTTTCTCGATCTGCACTGCGCGGAAAAAATTGGCGTGGCTCTTGGTCCAGTCGTGGAGATAGGCATCGGCGTTGATCAGGGGAGCGAGCTCGCGGGCAATCCGCGGCGCCATGAACAGATCATCCACCTTGAGCCGCACACCGCTCACCATATCGCCCATCTGATAGAGCTTTTGCGCATCAGCCAGATGAATCAGCGCCAACCCGGCGTCGTATTCGTACATCCCGACCTCGAAGATGCCTACCACCCGGAAGGCACGCACCCGCGGCACCACACCGGCCGGCGTCACCGTGCCCTGGGGCGCAATCAGCGTGACCTTGTCGCCGGTGAACACACGCAGCGAACGCGCCAGATCGGCGCCGAGAACCACGCCAAATTCGCCGGGACGCAGATCGTCCAGACTGCCGCTTTTGATGGTCTTGCGAAAATCGGCAACCGTGTCTTCAAGATCCGGCAGGATGCCCCGTATCAGCGCCCCCTTGACCTCGCCATCCACGGAAAACATGCCCTGCGACTGGACAAAGGGCGCTGTCGCCCGCACTTCCGGATGCCGTGTTGCCTGAGCGGCAATCGACTGCCAGTCAGGCAATTCACCGGAAATACCCGTGATCTGAATATGCGAAGCCACCCCCAGAATGCGGGTGCGCAATTCCTTCTGAAAACCGTTCATCACCGACAGGACGACAATCAGCGCGGCAACGCCCAGGCCGATCCCGGCCATCGAGATCAGCGAGATAAAGGAGATGAAATGGTTGCGCCGCTTGGCACGCGTGTAACGCAAGCCAATCAGCAATTCATAAGCTAGGGCCATACGGACGGAATACTTTGCAAAGGCGCTATGGTACACGCTGCGCCAGCGCAGCATCGATCAGACGGCGAGAAATGCTGACCGGATCGGGCAAAATGGGCATGGTATCTGCGGTAAACCATGCCGCAGCCTCGATTTCCGCCGGGTCCGGCACAATTTCCCCGCCCGCATAATCGGCAAAGAAAGCGACCATCAAGGAATCCGGAAACGGCCAGGGCTGGCTGGCAAAATAACGGAGATTGGTGATTGCGACCCCAACCTCTTCGCGGACTTCCCGCACGGCACATTGCTCCAGTGTTTCACCCGGTTCGACAAAACCGGCCAGCGCGCTGAAAACACCGGGTTTGAAATGCGGACTGCGGCCCAGCAGCATCTTCTCGCCATCCAGCACCAGCACCATCACCGCCGGCGAAATCCTCGGATAGGCCAGCCAGTTGCACTCAGGGCAAGCCATTGCCATTTCCCCCGGCTTGCGCACCGCCACGCTGCCGCAACGACCACAAAAACGATGATTGCGCTGCCAATCCAGCAACTGAAAAGCTCTTCCGGCGAGTGCAAAAACGTCCACACCCGCCAAAGTAAAGACGGCGCGCAAGGAGATGGCTTCAGCCCCGGCAATTTTTGGCATTTCAGGCAGGTCGACCGCAACACAGGCACGACCGCCCAGTTGGCCAACCGGCAATACCGCTGCAGGCGATCCCAGATCGGCGGCGCGCGCCAGCGGAAACGGGCAAGCATGGGTGTCGACCGGTACGGTCAGGAGGCGGTTTTCGCAGCGGATAATCCAGTAAACCGCGTCTTCGATTGGGGTTTCCATAAGTCAAACGGCCTTGTTCAACGGGAATTCACATGCATGGTAATACGCCCGACAAACCAGATCCCGAGCAGGTTGAATGCCACCGCCAGATAGCCGACCCGGTTGTAACCGAACATCCGGCCACTGTCATCGAGGGTCATCATGAAACCGGTCAAGCTACTGGCCAAGCCCATCGCCAGGGATTGCACGGTGCCGTTCAAGGACATGAAGGTACCTCGCAGCCTGGCCTGTGCCGAGGAAGCGATGATGGCCATCGACGGAATCATGCGACCGGAAATGAGCACAAAAAAACTGGCCGAACAGATCACCCACAAGCCCAAAGGCAAGTTGCCCACATGGGTGTTGATCAGCAACGGAAAGCAGGCCAACGCAGCCAGCCAGCGATACACCCTGACCTTGCCGGCGCGATCTGCCCAGCGCCCGATCAGCCGGGCCGAGATGAAGGTTGCCGTGCCGCCGGCCAGATACACCAGTGGAATATCCTGCTGCGCAATGCCCACATTATTGACTGCATAAACGGTGATGTAGGGAATCACCGTAAAGCCGGAGAAAATCACCAGGGCAGAGAACAGCAGCGCACGCAGATGGTTGGAATCTGCCAGCACGCTGAAGGTATCGGAAAGCAGATGCGCCCGTTTTTCCACCCCCAGATGAGCACGCAATTCGGGGAGAAAACGTAATCCGACCACCACAAACACCAGGCTGATCAAGGTAATAAAGACAAAGGGCGCGCGCCAGCCCAAATGATTGGCCAGCCAAAGTGATAGCGGCACGCCGGCAATGGTCGAAATCGAAAATGCGCTGGACACCACGCCACTGGCTTGCGCCAGCCGCGCAAACGGAATCACATCGCCGATCATGGTCTGCACCATGGCCCCCATCACCCCACCAAAGACCCCGGCCAGGCCACGCGCCACGATCAGGCTGGAATACCCCGGCGCCAGTCCGCAAGCCAGCGTGGCCAAGGCGAAGAGTACAAAACACACCAGCACCAGGCGCTTGCGCTCAAATCGGTCAACGAAGGTTGCTGCCAGCAAACCGGAAATCGCCGCGCTGAAACTATAGGAAGCCACCAACAGGCCAAATTCGTTCGCACCGATGCCAAATGCCGCCATCAGGATAGGCCCGAGCGGCATCATGATCATGAAATCGAGAATGTGGCTGAACTGGATACCTGCCAGGGTCAGCAGGAAAAACCGTTCGGTACGCGGCGGCAGTTCGTTGGTCATGGGCAGGAGTCAAAGGGCGCGGCCGCCAAGGATACGCGCCCCCGCCTGCCCGGTCACCCTTTAGCGGGCAACAAACGTATCCGGCATTTGCAGCGCAATCACTTCGCCCTGCGCGGTCGCCACGCCATCGGCAAAGACGGTTGCTTCCACCACAACCTTGCGCCCCTTGATTTCCTTCACTCGCCCGCGGATTTCAAGTTCCGGACCCAGCGGCGTCGGTTTGAGATAACTGACCTGAAGTGAGCCGGTGACAAAACGGAAAGCAGGCAAACTGTCCATCTCGCGATTTTCCGCACGATACATCGCGGCGGCAGCCGTTCCCGTACCGTGGCAATCGATCAGTGAGGCCAGCAGGCCGCCATAAACAAATCCCGGGATCGCCGTATGTTCCGGACGCGGCTGAAAATGGGTCACGGTTTCATCGCCCTCCCAAAAGGTTTTGATCCGGTGCCCATCGGCATTGTTGCGGCCGCAGCCATAGCAATGAGCCAGATTCTCCGGGTAATAGTCCTGAAACGCCTGCATGCTGCCTCTCCTTGTTATTTGATGAGCGCCCATCCTAGAGAGCAGGCGAACAGCCGGCCATTGCCCGCGAGGACAGTCTGCGTGCAAATTCGGCCAAGCGTATCTGAGGCAATTGCCCTGAAGCACGAAAACAATTTCGACATACTTGCTATTTATATTGTTTTTGATAAATAATGCGTAACCGCAAACGACAATAAGGTGTCAAACACCGAGGAGACCCAAGATGCTCGATTTCCCCGTAGCAGATTCGCGAACACCCGCAGCACTCAATGCCATGCCTTCGTCTCCGACGATATCCGGATATCAAGACTTTCCGCAGACTGCACTGAAACAAAAACCGAATTTCGACACCCTGAATACGGGCGACCCCGTCATGCAGCAGGCCATTTCACGAGCTCGCCGCCTGTTGGGGCGCGACATTCCACTCATCGTTCAAGGCGACTCCGGCGTCGGCAAGGAGCTCTTCGCCAAAGCCTTCCACCACGAAAGCCCGCGCGCCAACGGTCCTTTTGTCGCGCTCAACTGTGCCGCCATCCCGGAAAATCTGATCGAAGCCGAACTGTTCGGCTATGCCGGCGGCGCCTTTACCGGTGCGCGCAAGGAGGGGGCAATGGGCAAGATTCAGCAAGCGCATGGCGGCACCCTGTTTCTCGACGAAATCGGCGACATGCCCCTGAACCTGCAATCCCGCCTGCTGCGGGTGCTTCAGGAACGCATCGTGACGCCCTTGGGGGGACGCCGTGAGTTTGCGGTGGACATCGCGCTGATCTGTGCCACCCATCGCAAATTGCGCGATGAAGTGGCGGAGGGACGTTTCCGCGAAGATCTGTATTACCGCCTGAACGGACTGAGCATTACCCTGCCTGCCTTGCGCGAACGCCAGGACCTGGGCTTCCTGATTCATCAACTGATCCGCGAGGAAACCGCCAGTCAGCAGCATCCTTCGCCGGTCGGCATCAGCAACGAAGCCATGAACACCTTGCTCGCCTATCACTGGCCGGGCAATCTGCGCCAGTTGAGCAACGTCATCCGGCTGGCCTGTGTGCTGCTCGAAGAAGGTGAACAGCGAATCAGCGAAAACCATCTGCCGGAGGAAGTCTTCGAGCGCGTCGAAGCGATGCCGATCGGACCCGTTCCGTTACATGCGCGCGACGGCAGCGACTTGATTCCGGTCAACGGCAAAAATCTCAAGGAAATCGGCGATCTCGCCGCCCGTCAGACACTGGCCTCGGTCTCCGGCAATATTTCAGCCGCTGCCCGCTTGCTGGGCGTGAGTCGCAATACGCTCTATCGAAAACTGGGCAGGCTCTGAACCATCCCGGGGTCAGCGGTGCATGGCCGGCAAGCCGTGCACATAACCCACGATCCCGCGCGGGTCGAGCTTGCGACGCAACTCATCGCGGATTTCTGCGGGGTAATGGTGCAGGTCTTCCACGGCCCCGGGGTGTTGAACATTGCTGATGATGTAGGCGTGGCCGTTGATGTCGTCGTACACGTTCAAGCCGGTATTTTCGCCACCTGCCGGTGCACTGAAGATGCGGGTCACCGTTTTCCGGTCGAGGTTGTAAGCCCAGACAAAATTATTCAGGTGATTGCCTGAATCTTCACCGATGAAGAGCGTTCGCATCGCAGGCGAATAGCGGATGTTGTCCGGGTTGGCCGGCTTTTCGGTATCGCACTTGTCGTACTTTCCGTGCTTTCCGTGCTTTGAACCTGCAGGCTGCCGTGCGCCGGAGACCAGGGCATTCATGTCGACCGCCACCAGATCGCTGAGGATAGGCAATCCGTCGCTGTCGCGCTGAGCACCACGTAAATTGCTCTCATAGACGACACCACAATTGAGGTCTTCCGCGGGAGCGCCAAGGCGGATGTCATCCTGCGGCCTATCCTGATTGTTGCCAGCCAGCATGCCGTCACGTGCGTAGCTGATAACCGTCCATTGTTTGCGGTCGACCGCAGAATGGGCGATGCCTTCCATCTTGGTGAACTCGGTCGTCGCCCCCAGCCAGGCGGCGTAGCGCCGGGTCTCAAGGAAGGCGGCTGCCAGTTCCTGCCCCGGTTTCAGGCGGTAATAATTGAGCCCGTGTTTGCTGCCGGTGCCGGTATAGACAAACAGCGGCCTGAATCCCGCATAGCGTGCAGGATCAGCGGCGACGGCCTGGGCATCGGCGACTTCCCAGATATCGGAAAAACGGATGCCGCCGTCGATCAGTGCCTTGATTTCCGCGTCGCTGGCATGGCCCAGACGAATCCATTGCAGTTTTGCGCGGCCAAACCCGGCACCGCTTTCCTGTAACCAGCGTGCGGCATACAGGGTGCCCGCGCTCAGATCGTTTTCCTTGTCCGCCACATACATGGCGCGAATCACATCGTTACCGTCATCCCCGAAATACACCGTCCGGCGGTCGGCCATCACCTCGCCCAGTTCGAACGACAAACGCCCCATCGAGAAATGCTTGCTAACCCGGGTGCCGCCATCCGGCGCCACCGCAACCTCGACCATATGTCCGTACAGATAGGGATTGGCCCCGCCTTCTGCGGCAAGTTTGCCGGGCGTGCCGAGATAGGTATTCATTGCTTCCAGCGGCTTGTTCTCGAAAACCCGTGCATCAGGCTCGTATTCTTCGCTGCCCAGATGGGTCATCCACGGCGTGGTTGATCCGTTGCAGGGAATCCACAACCCCCCCACCCCCGAGAAATCGATATTTGAGACCTTGACCGGCGACAGCTTGCCACTGACAGGATCCTGATCGAGTACGGTCAGATTCATCGTCATCGGCATGACGCCGGACACGGAGAGCGGTGCTTTGGCCGGATCGGCAGTCGTCCCAACGGCGCCATATTCGAGGTGATTGATCAGAAACAGCGTATTGCCCTTGACCCCGTCGACGTGCGCGCCGGGTATGGCAAGCAAGGAACTGCCGTCAGCACCGGCCGAGAAAAACGGACCCCGAGCTTCATTGCCCTTGCCATCTCTGGCCACCATGACCGGGCGGCCGCTGTGATCGACGATCATGCCGGCGTACCAGCCACCGAGGAAATCGCCCGAGCGGTGCAATACCTTGTGACTCAGCGGCACGCGCTGCGCCTTGCCGCGAACCGGCTGGATGATGGCACTGGATTTGGTGTAAGCGGCAGCCATCTCGATCTCGCTGGCCGGGGCCGGCGTTGCGGTAAAGCGAACGGATTTCACTGCGCTGGCCGAACGCTCTGCCGCGCACACCACGCTGTTGCTCAACAGGGCTGCGCAAACCAATACGGCCATCATGGCGGGGCGATACGGAGCATTCATGGTTTCTGCTTCCAAATGGGTAACGGGATGCAAACTAGCCAAGGCAGGTGACAGGCCGATGACGGGAAGAATGTCGCGCCCGGCATTCCCCGGCAAAGCGGGACGCGGACTGCCGATGATAAACTCGCGCCTTCCCGATTTCGAGTGTCCACCGTGCACCTCACCCTGCTCGTTCCCGAACTGATCTGGCCCGAACCGGGCGACCAACTGACGCTTGGCAAACTGGCCACGCCGGGTTTCGAATGGCTGGAAGGACGATCAGCCTTCGTACGGTCAACGGCACTGCCGGTCGAAAAATGCGCGGGGCAACTTTTCGGCATGCCTGAAGTTGCGCTGGCTGAATTGCGTCTGGCAGGCGAAGAGATGCAGCCAGCCACAGGGGGTGCCTGGTTGTGCGCCGATCCCGTGCATCTGCGCTTTCACCACGAACGCATCGTGCTTGCCGACGCCGGCGCCTTCGAGATCGATACGGATGAAGCAGCCGCATTGGTCGCCGCGCTGAATGCCGAGTTTGCCGACATCGGCGTTTTTCACGCCGCGACACCGCGGCGCTGGTACCTTCGGCTGCATGCTGCGGTCGACCACCCGGCAGCACCACTTTCCGCAGTAGCCGGCCGGCGCATGGACAGCGAACTGACAGACAAAACCTCCCCCCTGTATCGCTGGCTGAACGAAGTCCAGATGTTCCTGCACGGACACCCGGTCAATACGGCGCGTGCGGCGCAAGGCAAACCAGCAGTGAACAGTCTCTGGCTGTGGGGCAACGGCCAGGCGAGTACCACCCTGCCCCACCGCTTTGACACGGTTTGGAGCAATGATCCGCTGCTTTTGGGTGCAGGAAAACTGGCCGGCGCCCGCTGCCATACCCGCCCGGACTCACTGGCCAGCGTCCTGCGCGAAGGCGGCGGCAACTCCTTGGTGCATATCGACACCCTGTTGCCCACCGTGCTTTACGAGAACACGGAAGCCTGGCGCCAGGGTTTCGCTGCGCTGGAATCCGGATTTTTTGCCCCACTTGCCGGTCGACCGGGGAAAGCCATACACCAGCTGGACATCGTGGCGCCCACCATCTACGGTCAGCTGCGCTGGACCTTGCCCAAGGGAGAGCGCTGGAAATTCTGGAAAAAAGGCCGTTCACCGGCCACTTTGGCCACGACACTGGCCGAGGGCCAGCCCCAAGGACAGCCATCATGACCCGCATCGTCAATCGCAGCGCACCGCCGCGAACCGTCTGGCAACTGGAGCAGCAAGGCCTGCATCCGCTACTCGCCCGCCTGTATGCCGCTCGCGGCGTCAGCGACAAGGCCGAGCTCGACTATGAGCTGAAATCCCTGCTGCCGCCGGCATCCCTCACCCATGCCACCGAGGCGGCCAGCATGCTGGCCGATGCCATCGAGGCTGAAGCCAGACTGCTGATCATCGGCGATTACGACTGCGACGGCGCCACCGCGACGGCAGTCGGCATGCGCGCACTGAAGGCGCTGGGCGCCGAGGTCGACTTCCTGTTGCCCGACCGCTTCAAGCTCGGCTACGGCCTGTCGCCGGAAATTGTCGATGTCGCTGCGCAGCAATCGCCGGATCTGATCATTACGGTCGACAACGGCATCGCCAGCCTGGAAGGCGTGGCCCGCGCCCAGGAACACGGCATCGCCACGCTGATCACCGACCACCACCTGCCGGGCGACACGCTGCCCGACGCCGAGTGCATCGTGAATCCCAACCAGCCCGGTTGCGATTTCCCGTCCAAGTGCATCGCCGGGGTCGGCGTGATGTTCTACGTCATGCTGGCCCTGCGCGCCGAACTGCGCGAACGCGGATTTTTTGCCGAGCGCCCCGAACCCAATTTTGCCGATCTGCTCGATCTGGTCGCACTGGGTACGGTGGCCGACGTGGTCAAGCTCGACCGCAACAACCGCATTCTGGTGAGTCAGGGCTTGAAACGGATGCGGGCCGGTCGCATGCAAGCGGGGATTGCCGCGCTGTTCAAGGCCACCAGCCGCGACCCCCGACGCGCTACCGCCTTCGATCTTGGCTTCCTGATCGGGCCGCGCCTGAACGCAGCCGGGCGCCTTGCCGACATGCGGCTCGGCGTCGAATGCCTGATCACCGACGACCCGACGCGCGCGCTCAATATCGCTCAGCAACTCGATGCCCTGAACCGCGAACGCCGCGAAATTGAATCCGGCATGCAGGAACAAGCCATCATCCTGCTCGAAAGCATGGACGTGGCGACTGCAGCCCCCGGTGTCGCCCTGTTCGAGGAAAGCTGGCACGAAGGGGTGATCGGTATTCTTGCCTCGCGTATCAAGGACAAATTGCATCGCCCCGTCTTTACCTTCGCCCCCAGCGAAGGCGGCTTGATCAAGGGTTCAGGCCGCTCGATTCCCGGCCTGCATCTGCGCGACGCACTCGATCTGATGGCCAAGCGCGCGCCCGATTTGCTCGTCCGTTTCGGTGGCCATGCGATGGCGGCAGGCGCCACGCTGCGCGCCGGCAGCTTCGAAACTTTCCGCACCCTGTTTGCGGAAGTTGCCGGGGAACTGCTGGCGCCATCCGATCTGACCCGCACCCTGGAAACCGACGGCTCGCTGGAAGGCGGCTACATCAGTCTGGAAATCGCCCGCCTGCTGGAAAACGAGATCTGGGGCCAAGGCTTCCCGGCACCCTTGTTCGTTGATGAATTCGATGTCGAGCAACAGCGCGTGCTGAAGGAAAAGCACCTCAAATTGCGTCTGAAGAAAGGCAACACCCGCATTGACGGTATCCAGTTCAATTTCACCACCCAGCCCGGCAATCGCACTCGCGCCGCCTACCGACTGTCGATCAACGAATACATGGGGGTTGAGAACCCCCAACTGATGATCGAGCATCTGGAATAGCAGGGTATTGTCATGCGGCGCATCCTCATTGCGGCGCAACAATCGGCGACGTCAAATAGGGGGAAGGCTATAATCGCGCCTTTTCCCAGCAACGGAATACGCATCATGGAAGCGGAACAACTCAACAGCATTTCCAACAAGCTCGACGATCTGGCGCAGCGCGCCGACGAGCTTCGGAGGTATCTTTGACTACGATCAGAAGCGCGAACGCCTGACGCTCCTGAACCAGGAAATGGAAGATCCCAAGATTTGGGATGATCCGAAACGCGCTCAGGAACTGGGGCGCGAAAAGAAATCGCTGGAAGATATCGTGCTCGTCCTGGAAGATGTGGACGGCAGCATTACCGATGGCCGCGAGCTCTTCGCCATGGGCAAGGAAGAAGGCGACGATGACACGCTGCTCTCGGTCGAAAGCGACAATGCCGATATCGAGAAGAAGGTCGCCGCTCTCGAATTCCGCCGCATGTTCAACAACCCGTCCGATCCGATGCCCTGCTTCCTGGAAATTCAGGCCGGTGCCGGCGGCACGGAAGCGCAGGACTGGGCCTCGATGCTGCTGCGCATGTACCTGAAATATGGCGAAAAGAAGGGGTTCACCGTTGAAGTGATGGAAGAGTCCGAAGGTGACGTCGCCGGCCTCAAAAGCGCCACCGTCAAATTCACCGGCGACCATGCCTACGGCACGCTGCGCACCGAAACCGGCATCCACCGCCTGGTCCGCAAGTCACCCTTCGACTCCAACGCCCGCCGCCACACCAGCTTCACCTCGGTGTTCGTCTTCCCGGAAGTCGACGATTCCATCGAAATTGCCATCAACCCGGCCGATGTGCGTACCGATACCTACCGGGCTTCCGGTGCGGGCGGCCAGCACATCAACAAGACCGATTCGGCGGTGCGCCTGATGGGTGAACGCCAGGAGGCCACTATGCGGGTATTCAAGGGGCTGAAATACAGCTCCTACACCAATGTGGCCCTGCTGCAATGGGCGCTAAAGGCCGGGATCACCAAACATGTGACCTTTCATGCCGGACGCCATACCTTTGCCGTCAACCAGTTGGATCGAGGGGTAGATATCTATGCCCTCTCCCGCCTGCTGGGCCATAGTGAACTGCGCACCACCGAGATCTACGCCGACATACTGGATCGGCGCCGTGTCGATGCACGTCTTCGGCCTGGGCGTGATGGGCCTGATCATCCCGGCCATGCTGATCCGCATCGCCAAGGGACATACCGGCCGCAAGGTGATCTTCGAGACCCTGGACAAGCTGGCCCTGGGGCTGATGCTGCTGGGTTTTGTCCTGCGCATCGTCATGCCCCAGTTTTTCCC